>JAJFUM010000409.1 GCA_021372415.1 Deltaproteobacteria bacterium | reverse complement strand
CGTCGCAGCCCCAGTCGGCAGCGCCGAAGGTGAGGGTGCCCAAGGAGAGCCTCGAAACCAATAGACCGGTCTTTCCCAAATACCTGTACTTCATTTCATTCCTCCTGAAATTGATGGATCCGGCTGCAGATGCGTCCCACTCTTCGCGAAAGGCGGTTCCTTCGCGGCCCCCGACCTAAGCCGCGTCGTCCACTGGGCCCAGCCTACGAGGAAAAGATTCTCCTGTCAATAAAGTTTTGACATGATTGTTGCGATTATTGTTGACAAATGGACTTTTTTGATCTAAGCCCCATTTCTATTGGGGTTTCTCAACTTCATGTTCTTTATAAATCAGTTGTTCAAAATCATGACGGAGGAGACAGTATGTGCAGAGATTTCGGAGATCGGAGTTTCTATAGGGGTTTCAAACGGTTCATGGTCACGGCAACGATCGTTGTCGGTATCGCCGTCTTTGCATCGGTGGGGTCGGCCGCTCCGCCCGAGGGCGTCGTCGTCACCAAGTTCGGGTCGGTCCTGGCGGAAAACCACGCCCATCACCAGTCCTACGTCTACTTCGCGGACCGGGTGAAGGAGCTGACCAAGGGCAAACTGATCATTAACGTCTATCCCAATTCTCAGCTCGGCAACGAACGGGAATATGTCGAATTCCTCCAGACCGGCCAGATCGAGTTCGCGCGGGTCGCCTCTGCCGTTCTGGGGAGCTTCATCCCTCAGTTCCAGGTCTTTGATATCCCTTATCTCTTTAAGGAAAAGCAGCAGATGTTCAAGGCCGCCGACGGGGAACTGGGCAAGGTCCTCATGAAGGCCCTTGCGGACAAACTGCAGATCAAAGGTCTGGGTTTCTTCGACGACGGGACCCGCTGCCTGTTCAACTCCAAGCGGCCCATCTATACCCCAGCAGATTTCAAGGGGCTCAAAGTCCGGACCATGGAGAACAAGCTCATGATCCAGACCTTCAACATGCTGGGCGCCGCGGCGACCCCGCTGCCTTTCAGCGAGCTCTATTCGGCCCTCCAGCAGGGGGTCGTCGATGCCGGCGAGGCGCCGGTCCCCTCTTACTGGGCGATGAAATTCAACGAGGTGGCCAAGTACTATTCCTACACCGACACCTTCATCGCACCGGCCATCCCCATGGTGAGCCTGAAGTGGTACAACGCCCAGCCCAAGGAGTTCCAGCAGGCGATCGACCAAGCTGCCAAGGACATGATCGTCAAGGAGCGTCAGCTCATGGCCGATCAGGATAAGACGGCCACCGAAGACCTCAAGAAGAAAGGCGCCCTGTTCAACCATGTCAAGGATAAGAACGCCTTCGTGAAGGTCGTCGAGCCGATCCACAAGGAGTACGAGACCAAGCTCGGCAAGGCCCTGCTCGATTTGGCGCGCAACCCCAAGTAAAGAGCGGTCACCCGGGGGGGGCGCCGACCGGCGCCCCCCCCCGGGCCGGCCCCTTGCCGATATTCCCCCCTATCTCGAGGAGTGGCCCATGAACATCCTCAAACTGATCCACCGTTGGCTGGGAATCCTCACGGTTTTCGCGGCCAGCGTGATCCTGGCCGTCATGACGGTCCTGGTCTTTATGACGGTCATTTACCGCTACTTCCTGATGGCCCCCATCAGCTGGGGCGAGGAGATGGCTCGCTTCCTATTCATCGCCCTGTCCATATTCGGGGCCGCCATCGCGATGAAGGACCGGGCGCATTTCGCCATTACGATCCTGACCGACAAGTTCCCTAAGGCCCTGCGCACTGGGCTGGAGTACGCCGTGGCAGCGGGAACGAGCCTTCTGTTCGGCGTCGTGATCGTCAAGGGCTGGGGTCTGACCCTCCTAAATCAGAATCAGGAGTCACCCGCTCTGGAGATCCCCATGAGCATCCCCTACGCAGCCATTCCGTTGGGCTTCACCCTGATGCTGGTCTTCCTTTGGACGGACCTGCTCATCAAACGCTGTGCGAAGGACGAACTGAAAACGGCCACACATGGCTCAATCACGGAGGACCTCCTATGATCTTCTGGCTGCTCTTCCTCACCTTCTGTGGTTTGCTGGCCCTGTCCTTCCCCATCGGGGTCTCGATGGGACTGGCCAGCATGGTGGTCCTCGTCTACAAGGGCGGGATGCCGCTGACGATCCTGGCCCAGAAGATGTTCACGGGCCTGGATTCCTTTCCACTCTTGGCAGTCCCCTTCTTCATCCTGGCCGGATGCTTCATGGAAACGGGCGGAATCTCGGCCAGGCTGGTCCGTTTCGCGAGCGTCCTGGTCGGCCACGTCCGGGGCGGGCTGGCCCACGTGGTCATCGTGGGGACGATCTTTTTCTCGGGGGTTTCAGGGTCATCAGCCGCGGACACCGCCGCGATCGGTTCGATCATGATCCCCTCCATGACCAAGCGCGGCTATCCCAAACCCCTGTCCACGGCCATCGTGGCGGCGGCCGGCGGCATGGGGGTCCTCATCCCCCCCTGCATCATCATGGTCCTCTACGGCATCGCGGCCAACGTCTCGATAGGCTACCTCTTCGCCGGCGGTTTCATACCAGGCGCCCTCTGCGGCCTCTCCCTGATGGTCATGGTCTATCTCGTGGCCAAGCGGGACGGACTCCCCAGGGAGGAACGGGCCACCGGACGGGAAGTCCTCAAGGCGGGATCGCAGGCCATCCTGCCGCTCCTGATGCCCATCATCATCCTGGGCGGCATCCTGTCGGGGGTATGCACGGCCACCGAATCGGCGGTGATCGCCGTGGTGTATGGGGCGTTTCTCTCCATGGTGATCTACCGGGAGCTGCACCTGAAGGACCTGCCCGGCCTTCTGACCACAGCCGCCAAGCTGACGGGGATGATCATGCTGGTGGTGGGGATGTCCACGACCTTCGCATGGATCGTCACGGTGGAACGGATCCCCCAGATGATCACCGAATGGATGCTGACCATGGCCAAGGAGCCTTGGGTGTTCCTGATCTTTACGAATATCCTCATGCTGATCGTCGGGATGTTCATCGATGCCACGCCTGCCATGATCACCTTCACGCCGATCCTCTTTCCGATCGCGATGAAGCTGGGGATCGATCCGATCCACTATGGCGTCGTGCTGGTCTGCAACCTGGGCGTCGGTTTCGTCACCCCTCCAGTGGGGACCTGCCTCTATGTCGCCTCGGCCATCGCCGGGATTTCGATCGACAAGGTGCTCAAGCCCCTGATGCCCTTCATTGCCATCATGCTCATCGCCCTTCTTGCGGTCACCTACCTCCCCGACATCACGCTCTTCATCCCCAAGCTTCTGGGATACAAGGGGTAGGCCAGCCGCCCGGCGGCAGGATTCGAAAGGGAAAATCCCCAAGGGGGCCGCTTTGCGGCCCCCTTTATCCTAGAGCCCGGATCGGGCGGAACGACGAGACCTGCCCACAATCTCCGCAGAGATCCCTTTGCTGTAGAAGTCCGCCGTGTCGATGAAATTCCTCCGGCATTCAGGACCCGATGGATGATCTTGGCCGAAGTCCTGTCGTCGCAGCCCCAGTCGGCAGCGCCGAAGGTGAGGGTGCCCAAGGAGAGCCTCGAAACCAATAGACCGGCCTTTCCCAAATACCTGGACTTCATCTCGTTCTCCTTCCATATGGATAGTATCGCCGAGCCCGACGCCTAGGCAGTCCGCCCGGCATCGCCGGCCTTTCGGACCGCGATGCCCTGCCTCTGAGGTCCTCGCCATGCGGCGGAGACCAGATTCATGGCAACAACAGAAGATCGATCGTCATACGTGGCGGGTGGTTCGTCCGTCCTCCAACTCCGGAGAGACCGCACCGGCCGTCATCATCCGGCGGTGCAAGCGGCCGGCCCTGAGGAGGAAGGTCTCGAGCTTGGCGACGACCAGTTGCGGAAAGGGTGATCCGTCGCTCTCGATGGCCAGGAAGGGCAGGTCTTCGAGGTCCGCCAGGACCGCCCTGAGACGGGAGTCGCCCGGCGAGGCCGCCAGGCGTCTCCGGGCGGTCATCACTTCGCCGAGAACGGCCTCGGCGATCCGGTTCGGCATGCATCCAAAGGGGCCGATGGCGATCACCCCGCAGGATCGGGTGGCGATCTCGCCGAGCGAACCGCCCACGGTGAGGACGGCCTCCCCGGGAAGGTCGGGGGAAATGTATGGCCGGGCGATCTCGACGATCCTCTCCATGTCGATCGGTTCGGCCCGGAGGAGCCCGGAGGCGGAGAGGAGCGCCTTGATCCGCCTCTCGTCCTGGAGCTGGACCGTGTTCCGGATCTTGAGCTTAAGCCTCTGGGCGACCGTCAGCGGGTCCTGATTGGCCCGCCGGGCCACCCGCTCGTTGCAGTAGTGGACCCATTCGGCAACGGGCGCGCAGGCCGTCGCAAATCCCCTTTCGGCGAGCCATTCGGTCAGATACTGGCGGGAGAGGGCATCCCGGCGGACGAAGATCTCTCCGGTCAGGCTGATCACGGGCACTTCCTGCGGTGGGATTCTGAGCGGCAGCCCCTTCAGGGCCTTCGCCGATTCGGTCAGTTGGGCCTCCAAGACCCGGAAGCTCCCGGTTTCCAGGGCGGTCAGGATTTTCCGCCACTGGCCCTCGAAGCATTCCCGGGAAGTCTCTGGATCGGCCCCCGCAGCCAAGAGCATGGAACGGATGTCCTCCATGACGTCGGAGACGATCATCGCCCGCCAGAGGTGGCGTTCGAAGTGGCTGTCCATGCCCGTATAGGAATTGTCCGACGAGAGGGACAGGAGCGCCACGTCCGGGATCTCGAGCCGCCCGATGAGGTCCTCCAGGTAGATGGCATACTGTCCGAAACGGCATGGGCCTGAACCGGTCGGCATGAAGTAGACCACGATCTCGCCGGGGCGCCGGCCGGTCTGGAGATAGTCCAGAAGCGTCCCGACGGTCAGGATCAGGGGCAGGCACTCCTTGCAGGAGGTGGTGGCCCGGCCGAGTTTGAGGATCCGCTCGTCATTCTCCCGGTACGTCCCGCCGTGAAAGCCGCAGCCCATGAGGATCGCAGCAAAGGCCTCCGAGCCGAGCCGACCCATCGAGGGGACGAGCACCCTCACCTGCGGGTCCCGCATGGAGAGGGCCTCGCCAGAGGAGGTGATGACCCGGCAGTTGCCGTTGTCAAGGACGGTCCGGGCCGCCCGGAAGGTCCGCCGCGGGACAGGCCGGCTCCTCTCCAGACCGCGGTAAGCCCGGACGATGTCCAGGAAGGCCTCGACGCGGGTCTCGATCCCGGTGTCGGCGGTGTGACTGTCCAACTCCAGCGTCAGTGAGGGTTTCTCCCCCATGATGTCGCGGAAATAGCCGATGAGGAAGGAGTCCGGCCCGCAGGAGAAGTTGGTGATGTAGACCCCGAAAAGCTGGGGGTGCTGCGCCACGAACCGGGCGGCCTTTGTGACGAGCTTCCCGATGCCCCAGTACATGTGCCGTTTGGAAGGTTCCCCCGCGAGATCGAGAAAGTCGATGGGGATGACGGGAATCCCCCGTGAGGCGAACTTTCCCGGGATCCCCATGTGGGCCTCCTCTGCAAACCCACTGTAGGGCCGGGAGAAGAGGGCGACCCCGATCCGTTCGGGATCGGCCTCCAGGGCCGAGAGCATCCGCCGGCCCGCCTCACTCATCCGGGCCAAGCAATCCCGCTGCCGCGCGAGGGCAAAGGCGAACGCCTCCCTCGCCTCCCGCCGGCCGATCCCCATCCGCCGCGCCGTCTCTACCAGGGCTTCCTCGGCAGCCCCGATCCCTCCCGAAAGGTCGACAAGCGGCGTCAGGAGCCGGGCCCCGTTCCGGCGGAGCCTGTCGATCTGCCGGCCGAAGGCGGTCCGGAGGTAGAAGGTCTCCCCCTGGGCCAGGGGACAGAGCTGGGATTGGGGGCTCCCGCTGCCGTCCTCGTTGGGGACGGCCTTGAAGTGGGGCAGGAAGAGGTAGTCCACGGGCTCCTGGCTTTCCAGGAGCGTTTTGAAAAAGCCGTGGGCCAGCTCCGCAGGGTAGCAGAAGGGGGCCCCGCACTGGTCCACCCCCCTGGGATCGGGGTGCTCGGGCAGACAGACCTCGTAGCCCAGGGCATCGAAGAAATGGGCGTAGAGGGGGTGGTAGGTGTTCACCAGGAAACTGCGGTTAATCGCCACCCGCCCCCGTGACGCCCGGGAGGGACCGGCTGCTGGCCCGCCACTCCCGGCCGCCCTATCCCCCCGGACGCCGGCGGTTTGCCCTTTCCCCTCGCCCCGGGCGTCATAGCCGAAGACGATCCGGCGGCGGATCCGGACCCCGTCGAGCCCCTCCGCATCGGTCCGCACATCCCTTCGGAGGTTCTCGTATCGGCTGCAGGCCCCTCCGAAGGGATACTTCTTCCCCTCCACCTCGATCACGGCGATGGGGCAGCGCCGGTCGCAGCCCTCCTTCCCGCCCCGGCAGGTGAAGGGACGACCGTAGGTCACCTCGCGCCGGGCGAGGGCCGCCAGATCGAACACCCCCTCCTTCAGGATCCCGGCCGAGATCCTCCGATCGATCTCCAGGGCCACGCCGTAGGCCCCCATGAGCCCCGGCTCGGGGGGGACGACGATGGGTTTGCCGATCAGGGAGGCCATCGCCAGGGGCACGGCGCAGTTGTAGCAGACGCCTCCCTGCATGAAGATCTTGGCGCCCACCGGCCGGTTTCCTTTGACGCGGTTCGCGTAGTTCATGCAGATCGAGTAGACCAGGCCCGCGGCGATCTCGTCGCGCGAGAGCCCCTCCTGGATCGCGTTCTTGATGTCCGATCCGATGAAAGCGGCGCACTGGTCGTTGAAGTTGGGGGGGCGGACCCCCTTCAGGGCCGCCTCGGCGATGGCCTCCATGGGGAGCCCAAGGGTCTCCCGGGCCGACTCCTCCAGGAAGGAGCCGGTCCCCGCCGAACAGGCCTCGTTCATGGCGTAATCGGCCGGGACGCCGTTGACCAGGTGGGTGTATTTGGCGTCCTGGCCGCCGATCTCGAAGATCGTGTCCACCTCGGGGTCGAAATGGACGGCGGCCGCGGCGTGGGCGATGATCTCGTTGAGGACCCCGTCGGTCAGGGCGTGAAGCCCGGCGATCTGACGGCCGGACCCGCAGACCCCCAGCCCCACGATCCGGACCTCCCCCGGATCGTGGGCCCCGCGGACTTGCTCGAGGATCGAGGCGTAGCACCGGCGGGAGGCCCCGACGGGGTCGCCGTTGGTCCTCAGGTAGACGGAATCGAGCAGGGCCTTGTCCGACCGGCGCACGAGCACGGCCTTGGTGGTGGTGGAGCCCACGTCGAGCCCCAGGATGCAGACGTCCCCGGGCCCGAGGCGGCCCCGTTCGATCGTCTTGAAGGCCACATCGGGGGTGAACCGCGCCAGCGGCGGCAGGCTGGCAAATGAGTCCGCCTGCGGGACAAAGAGATTCGAAAAGCCCGGGAAGGGGGCGGTCTCGTGGGACAGGGCCCAGAGGGCAGCCCCCAGCGCCTCCATGCAGGCGGCCGACTCGGGGACGATCAGGCCCGGGATCTCCCGGCGCAGATATTCGATCATCATCCGGTTCCGGGCCGTCCCGCCGACGATCATGATGTCGCGCCGCTCCGTCTTCCTGAGGAGCTCCAGAACCTTGTCGGCCATCATCCGGCAGAGGCCGGCGGCCACCCGGGCCTTGGGGACCCCCTTGTTGGTGGCGTGGGTGCAGTCCGACTTGCAGAAAACCGAGCAGCGGCCCGAAAGGGGGTAGGGTTCCTCCTGAGCCGCCCACTGGGCCGCCTCCTCCAGGCTCACGTCCATGCGGCGCAGTTGCTGCAGGAAGAACTCCCCGGTCCCGGAGGCGCACTTGTTGCCGGTGACGACGTTCCGGATCCGTCCCGAACGGTCCAGAAGGTAGGCCATGAAGGTCTCGCCCCCGGCGGAGACGACGGCCGGACAGTCGACATGAGGGGGCTTCACGAAGGCGTAGGCGGCCTCCAGGGCCTCCGGCTCCGGGATGGAGGTCAGGTTGACGACATTGCGGAACTTGCGGCCCGTTGCGGCGATCCTCCCGAAATCGGAAAGATCGAGGCCTTCCAGGGCCATGAGGAGACAACGCCGGGGATCCCCCTCATGGGGGCGGCTCTCCTGGGTGAGGATGCGCGGCACGGTCTTCCCGTTGCCGTCCGGGATCGCTTCCACCTGGACCAGAGAAACGCTCGACGCCCCCAGACACAGACCCAGCGACTTGACTCGACCGGCCATGTCGTCCCCCCTGTTCAAGGCCCGCCACAAGGTGGTTTCGGAAGCATTCTACCAGAACTGGGTGGATTAATGAATCATAAAAGCCGCCCGGAAAGGGGCGGATGGGTCCGCCTCTTCCGGGGGCGAGGGGCTGTTGACGTAGATCCAGCCGTTCCGCTTCAGCCCCGTAAGGATGTCCCTGCCTGTCTTGAAGTCCAGTCAAACGCATGAAGGCGCGGCGGACGCGGCGGTGAGCAGGAAAAGGGATAGCGGCGATGGAGCGGAAATCGGGGAAGTCATGGATCCTGAGATGCGAAGGATGAACCGATGATTCTACTATAGCCCCATTCCGAGCCGACGTAAAGAGGAAAATGCATCCAGGGAGGAATAACGGGTAACGGAAAATACGCCCCGAAAGACCCCTCGACTGTGGTATGATGGGCCCGAAGCGCCCGTCTGACGAACGACGAACACCCGACGCTTCCCATATCCGCCGTCCGGTGCCAGCCGGGTCGGTCGAAGAAAGGTGTTATCATGATGACCGAAGCCCAGATCCACTCCGTCCTCGTTGTCGGTTCCGGCTCCATGGGCTGGGGCATTCTGCGGTCCTTTGCGGCCGCCGGTTTCGATGCAATCCTGCTGTCGCGCAATCCGCAGGGGCTCCCCCCCCTTCCCCAAGGCGCACGGGCGGTCAACACCCTGCCAGCGGACCCGCCGGACCTGATCATCGAATCCATCCCCGAGATTCTGGAACTCAAGATCGATCTGTTCAGGCGGCTGGGCGAGGCGTACGGCGAGGGTCCCATTGCCGCCAGCAACACCTCCGGTCTGCCCCTGGAGGACCTGGCCGCCGCCTACGGCCGTCCGCACCGTTTCGTGGGCATCCACTATTTTCACCCCGCCGACATCACCCCTTTGGTGGAGGTGGTCGCAGCCGGGGACCCGGGCGCAAGGATCATCCGGCTCGTGGTCGCGGCGCTGGCCAAGACCGGCAAGCAGGCCCTGGTGATCAAGAGGCCGGTGGAGGGTTTCCTGGTCAACCGGCTGCAGCACGCGATTCTCCACGAAGCCTATCACCTCATCGACCAGGGGATCGTCTCGGTGGAGGACGTGGACAAGGTCGCCAGGCAGCTGCTCGGACCCCGCATGTGCATCACCGGCCTGATCAAGCAGAAGGACATCAGCGGGCTCGATACCCACGCCTTGGCCCAGCAGGCCATCGTCCCCCATCTCTGGCACGGCGCGGAGCCGGTCCGTTTGCTCCAAGACATGTAACAGAAGGGCGTTCTGGGCCTGAAGACCGGGAGGGGGTTCTACGACTGGACGGGGCAGGACCCCGCCGAGGTCCGCAAAGGGGCCGCCAAACGGCTCAGCCGCCTGCTCGCCTTTCTAGAAAAGGAGAACAAGGAGACCGCCTAGGAGCCGTCGCCGGTGTACCCGTACACGTCCTCGACCTCGATCTCGGGGCTGTGGTCCGCGTGGCCGGAGACCAGGATCGTCCAGGTCGGCCTCTGAGCGGCTGTCCCGACGCGATGGCGAGCGGTTGAAATATAAACGGATTCAGATGGTCATGAATTTTGGCGGCAAAGGCGGGTGTCCCAGGGCCGACAGGGCCTGGGCGATCGTCTGCAGCCCGGGGACGACGACCTGCTTGGAGGTCCCTCGGGCGAGGCACCTGCCCTGGCCGTCCATGACGGCCGCGTCGGCGATGCAGATGCTCCTCCCGGCCCTGACGCGTCTTCCCTCGACCGTGAGGCGTCCCTCCTTGACCGGGGCCAGGTTGTCGACCTGGAGGTCGAGGGAGATCAGACCGGCGTCCTCCTCGACGTCGCCGTAAACCGCCCAGTAGGCTGCCGTGTCGATGAGCGAGGAGTAGACGCCGCCGTGGATCCCCCCGAAGGGGTTCAGGTGCTTCTCTTCGATCTCCATCTCCACGTTCGCAAAGCCGAGCCCCATCTCACAGACCTGCATCGACAGGAGCCTGAAGTAGGGCCCCTGGTTGATCAGCCCGATCACCGCCTGGATATGTTCCGGATTCAGTTTCGTCAAGATATCCTCTCCTCCAGCATCTCCGTGCCCCGCAGGCCCGCCCCATCATGGAGGACCCTCAGTACACTCTTGATACGATCTCCGAGCTGATCACGGTCAAGAAGCTGTATCTCAAATTCACCCAGCTCGGTTCTTCTCTCTTCATTCTATTGCTTGTTCCTCCCCCGAAAGAGGAGTCACCGGGGAAATATCGAAACAGGAGGCTTTGGTCATGCGAAGAGCTTGCCCGGGTTCAGGATGAGATTGGGATCGAAGAGGAGCTTGATCGCCCTCTGGAGGCGCATGCTCTCGGCAGAAAGCTCGATCGGGAGGAAGGGCTGCTTGGCGATCCCGACGCCGTGCTCGCCCGACATGGTGCCCCCCATGGCGACCACCTTCTCAATGATCTTCCGGACGACCTGCTCGGCCTGCGGCCTCGCGTCGAAGCTCCCGGCCGTGACGCTCAGGTGGATGTTCCCATCGCCCGAGTGGCCGAAGGCGTAGATCTTCCCGCCGTAGGCGGCCTCGAATTCAGGCAGGCATTCGACGAACTCGGCGATCCTTCCGATGGGAACGACGATGTCCTCCTGGATGTCCAGGGGATGGGCCTCCTCAATCCGGAGCGAGATCTCCCGGCGGACGTCCCACATCTGTTTTCGCTTCTCGGCGTCGGTGGCGACGAGGGTGTCCGACGCCCCGCCCTCCAGGCAGAGTGTCCGGATCGCCTCGATCTCCCGCCGGATCGCTTCCGTGGCGCCGTCCGATTCGATCAGGAGCATCGCCCCGGCCTGGCTCACCCCCTCGAAGGGGAGGATGTCGCCGGCCAGCTCCAGGCAGCGGGCATCCATGAACTCCAACGTGGCCGGCATGTGGCCGCGCATCAGGATCATCGTGATCGTCTCCATCGCCGGAGAGAGCTTGGGGAAGAGGGCAACCAGGGTCGTTACGTCGGCGGGGTGCGGGATCAGGCGGAGGATCAACTTGGTGATCACGCCGAGGGTCCCCTCGGAGCCGACCAGAAGGCGCGTCAGGTCGTAGCCTACGACCCCCTTGCGGGTCCGGACGCCCGCCTCGACGAGTTCGCCGCTCGGCAGGACCGCCTCGAGGCCCAGGACGTAGTCCCGGGTCGTCCCGTATTTGACGCAGGCCGGGCCGCCGGCGTTCGTGGCGGCGTTTCCGCCGATCGAGCAGGTGTCGTTGCTGGCCGGATCAGGCGGGTAGCAGAGGCCGTACTGGCGGACGGCGTTCTTCAGCGTGAGGTTCGGGACCCCCGGCTCGACCACGGCGATCATGTTGCGGGGCTCGATGGCCAGGATCCGGTTCATCTTCGCCAGGGAGAGGACGACGCCGCCGTGGATCGGGATCGCCCCGCCCGCAAGGCCCGTCCCCAGCCCGCGCGGGATGACGGGGAAGCGGCACTCGTTCGCCAGGCGGAGCAAAGCTTGGATCTGCGGGACCTCCGTTGCCTCGCAGACGAGCTCAGGGAGGTGGAAAGCCCCGGGGGTCTTGTCCCTGCCGAACTCGTCGAGCTTCTCGGGGGCGTCGATGATCGTCATCCCCTTGATGGCGGCGATGCGCTTCCTGATTTCGGCAGTGATGGGGACATAGTCGTTCATGGCGTCATATCCTGTGGTGTTCGAAGCCGGGAAGGCGCAGGCGGTCTTCCACGCGGCTGAGGATGAGGGTCGCGACGGAGGTCATCGCGAGGTAACAGGCCCCGATGACCAGGAAGATCTCGGTGTACTTGAAGGTGTTCGAGGCGAGAATCTTCCCCTCGCCGGTGAGTTCGATGCATGTGATCATGTAGGCCAGCGACGAATACTTGATCAGGTAGATGATCTCGTTCCCGCAGCCGGGCAGGGCCCGCCGGATCGCCTGGGGGAGGATGATCGAGGCAATCATCTGGACCTTGTTGAAGCCCAGGGACTGAGCGGCCAGCATCTGCCCCCGTTTGATCGAGAGGAGCGCCCCCCTCACGTACTCGGAGTGGTAGGCCCCGCTGCAGAGGGCGAAACCCAAGACCGACGCGACAAAGGGGGTGAGGTAGATCTTGAGGTAGGGGAGGCCGAAGTACCAGATGAAGAGCTGGACCACGAGCGGGATCCCCCGGAAGAGAGCCACGTAGGTGTTGGCGGCGGCCGTGATGGGACGGCTCCCGTAGACGCGCAGCACTCCGACCAGGATCCCGATGATCAGGCCCAGGATCGACGACGGGATGATCAACTGGAGGCTCACCCAGAACCCCTTCAAGAGGGCCGGGTAGACCTCGTTCTGGATGAAGAGCCACTCCTCCATGCTCAGCGCGTCTCCCCGTAAAGCTCCGTGATCTTGGAGCAGAATTCCCTGGTCCGGGCGCATTCGGCCTGGTAAAAGATCTTCTCGGGCGTCCCTGTCTCGACGATCCGGCCGTCCTCCATAAAGATGATCTCGCAGGCGAGGGAACTGGCGAAACCGATCTGGTGGGTCGCCATGATCATCGTCATCCCGGCCAGCCCCAGGTCGCGGATGACCGCCAGGACCTCGCCGATGAGCTCCGGGTCCAAGGCCGAGGTGGGCTCGTCCAGGAGCATCACCTTGGGATCCATAGCCAGGGCCCGGGCGATGGAGACCCGCTGCTTCTGTCCCCCCGAGAGCTGGGCGGGGTACTTGTGCAGGTGCTCCTTCAGGCCGACCCGCTCCAGCTCCATGACGGCCCGTTCCTGGGCCTGTTCATGGGCCATCCCCCGGACCTTGACCATCCCGATTTTGACGTTCTCCAGGGCGCTCAGGTGATCAAAGAGGTTGAAGTCCTGGAAGATCATCCCCACCTTCTGGCGGTAGGCGTAGAGGTCCCGCTTTTGGGCGTAGTGGATCTCCCGGCCCTCGAGCCAGATCCTGCCCTCGTCGGGCTTGACCAGGAAGTTGATGCATTGAAGCAGGGTGCTCTTGCCGGCGCCGGAGGGGCCGATGAGGATCTTGAGGTCCCCCTTGTTCACATCGAGCGAGGCCCCCTTGAGGACGTCCTTCTTCCCGTACCGCTTCGAGACGTTTTCGATCCTGAGAATGGGCGTTTCCATAGATGCCTTGGCTCCTTGTGATCAGTGCGCCGAATACCCGGGAATCCGGACCTTCTCCTCCAGCAGGCGCAGAGACCGCGTCCCGATCCAGGTGAGGATGAGGAAGATCACCCCCGCCGTGAGGTAGAGGGGGAGCTGCTGGTAGGTCCGGGTGGCCACGAAGTGGGCCCGGGCCATGATCTCGGCCACGCCCAGGGCGTAGGTCACCGCCGAGTCCTTCAGGAGGATGGAATACTCATTGGACCATCCTGGGATCGAGAGGCGCAGGGCCTGGGGCAGGATGATGAAGGCGATCGCCTTGAAATCGCTCATCCCCAGCGCCCGGGCCGCCTTGAGCTGCCCTTCCGGGAGCGAAAGGATCGCCCCCCGGAAGATCTGGGACTGGTAAGCGGAGCTGATCAGACCCAGGACGATGATCGCCACCGAAAAGGCCGACAGGTTGATGTCCAGAGCCGTGCAGAGGCCAAAGTAGAACAGGAACAGAAAGACCAGAAGCGGGATCCCCCGGAAGAACCAGACGTAGATCCCGATCAGACGGCGAAGCCACGGGTGGCCGTAGACCTGGCCGACCGCCAGGGGCACACCGAGGAGCAGCCCCAGCGTCATCGACCCGCAGATGACGACGAGGGTCACCCCCGACCCCTGCAGGAGGTACGGGAGGGCGTCCCAAATGGCAATCAGGCTCTCCGGCATCCCATCACGTCCTGAAAAAAATCCGTTAAAAAAATGGAAGGCCCCAGGAGCTGAGGCCTTCCTTCACCCTTCGAAAAATATGATCTTCCCGGCCTTTCGGGCCGATCATTTTTTGTCGATGTAGTTCTTCTTCAGCTCGGCCCAGTAGGGGGACTTCATGAGCTTCTTGAGCCCCTCGTTGACCTTTTTGTAGAACTCGGTGTCCTCCTTGCGGATCGCATAGCCGAATTCCTCGTCCGGCATCCCGAAGGTGCCGATGACTTTGACGGGCTTTCTCTTGGCCGCATCGAGCGCCGGGGCGTCGTCCATGGCGGCGGCCACGATCCTGCCGTTGATCACGTCCTCCATCGCCAGGGGCGCAGAGTCGTACTGGACCAGTTCGAACTTCTTGCCGCCCTTCTTGATCAGGTTCTCCTCCATCCACTTGGCCTCGCTCGTGCCCCTTTGGACGCCGATCTTGTTGCCGTCGGCCAGGGCCTTCTCAGGGGTGATCTTCGAATCCTTCTTGGCCACCAGGACCTGTCTGATCCGCCAGTAGGGAGTCGTGAAGGCGACCTCCTTTTTGCGTTCGGCGGTAATGCTCATTCCCGAGGCGACGATGTCGATCTTCTTGGCCTTGAGGCTGGGGACGATCCCGTCCCAGTCCATGGGCTGGTGCTTCACCCGAAAGCCCTGATCTTTGGCGATCCAATCCAGGGCCTTGACGTCAAAGCCGTCCGGGACACCGTTCTTGTCCACAAAGGCGAAAGGCGGAAAGTTTGCATCGATCCCGTTGATGTAGACCTTGTCCGCGGCAATGGCCGGCGTCACAGCCAGGACACACAGCGCGGCCAACGCGAACCCCCAACCCCACAGTCCCCTTTTCCTCATAAATGCCGCTCTCCTTTCCTGTTGTCTTTTTCCCACATCCCGGTGAAGGATTCCTGGAAGCAATCCGAAATGTTACGACCGATGAACAACAGCTTTCTCCGAAGGCGAGGAAGCATAAACAAATTCCCCGGGCCTGTCAAGGCGAAAGGAATCAGGAGCGGGACGGCGGGACGCGGTCCAATTCCTTGCGGACCGCCCGGCCAATCGTCCGGAGGAGGTAGGGCTTCTTCACGTAGTCGCCAGCCCCGAGCCGCTGCGCCTCCCGGACCCGGTCCGTCTCGGAATAGCCGCTCACGATCAGGGCTTTCTGGCCGGGATGGAGCTCCAGGGCCCGCCGGTAGGTCTCCAGGCCGTCGATCCCCGGCTCCATGATCATGTCGACGATCAGAAGGTCCATCGGCTTCTCCTTCAGGCGATCGATGGCTTCTTCGCCGCTGGCGCAGGTCACGACCTGGTAGCCGAGGCTCCGGAGGATCATGGCCGCAATGTCCCTCTGTTCGAGGATATCGTCGACGACCAGAATGCTCTCCCCCTTCCCGCTCCAGTCCACCATCCCGGGACTGGCTTCAAGGGACGGCATCCTCCGCTTCCCCACGGGGAAGTAGAGGATGAACTCGCTCCCTTCGCCCGGCCTGCTCCGGAGGTCGATATACCCCTTGTGGTCCTTGACCGTCCCCCAGACCACCGCGAGTCCCAGGCCTGTCCCGCTGCGTCCCATCACCTTTTTGGTGTAGAAGGGCTCGAAGATCCGGGCCATATCCTCCAGGGAGATGCCGATGCCCGTATCGGAGACGCTCAGAACCACGTAGTCACCTTCGCGGAACTCCTCGTATCCCCGTATGGGCTGATCGATATATCGGTTGCAGGTCCTGATGGTCACCATGCCTCCCTCGGGCATCGCCTCGGCCGCGTTGGAGACGAGGTTCATCAGGGACTTGGAGAGATGGATTGTGGACCCCGTGATGGGCAGGAGCTCGTCGTCGAGGTCGCATTCGAACCGGACGCGGTTGAAGAGGGACGACAGCTTCTCGTGTTCCGGCGTGGCCAGGTAGTCGATCACCACCTGGTTGAGGTTCACGCTCTCCTCGGGGGCCACCTCACGGCGGGCCAGGGTGAGGAGATCCTGAACGATCGCCGCCGCCTTCTCGCCCGATTTCTGGATCGTCTGGACATAGCGCCTCAGCGGGCTTCCCTCGGGAAGCCTCATGTTGAGGAGCTCCGGGTAGTTGATCAGGCCGCCTAGGATGTTGTTCAGGTCGTGGGCAACGCCGCCGGCCAGCGTGCCGATCGCCTCCATGTTCTTGGCCCGCTGGAGATGAATCTGGAGGTCCTTCTTCTCCTCTTCCGCCTTTTTGGTCAGGGTGAGATCGCGGTTGTAGATCACCCAGCCGACCGGCTCCTTCTCGTCGTTGAGGATCGCCTTCCCCTTGCGCCAGACGGGGATCACGGTCCCGTCACGGCGGACCATCTCCACTTCTCCCTCCCAGTACCCAGCCTTAGGCAGGAGCGATGACTCGCCCGTGAAGCGCTGTCGGACCAGCGGCGACAGAAAATCCACGGCGGGATTGCCCACGATCTCTTCGCGCCGGTAGCCCAGCATCAGCTCCTGGGTGCGGTTGCAGTCGATCACGGTGCCCTTGGTATCCAGAACCTCGACCCCGTCCGGAGCGGCCTCGAAGAGGATCCGGTAGTTTTCCCTCTTCTCCAGGGTCTCGGTGATCTCCCGGATCGTCTTGTAGAGCTCGAAGCTCTCGATGGCATTGGAGCTGTTGAGCAGGATGATGGAGAGCAGCGAACGCAGGATGTCGGTGATGTTGTTGACCTTGTCCTCGAGGCAGCCGATGAACATCCCCCGGATCCGGGAACTGGTCGCCATGACGTGGAGGATCAGCTTCTGGGATGAGGATTCCGAAGCGATCATGACCGGCCTTCGTTCCCTGAGGATCCAGGAGAAGATCCCCTTCTCGATCAGGGAATCGAGCTCCTGCTGGAAGAAGGAACCGGAATTTTCGGGTCGGGAAAAGACCGGCACGAAGTCATGGGTGGTCTCGTCCACCAGGAGGAAGGAGACGCCCTTGAAGGGGATGAGGGATTGGATCCGCTGCGCTGTTTCGTCCAGGATGACCTCTGTGCTGCGCAGCTTGTTGATGCTGGATTGAAAGTCACCGAGAGAAGCCGCCAGCTCCAAGGCGTCCGGCGTGAACCGGTTCATCTCCTCGGCCTGCTGGAGGCGCTGCTCGAGATAGCGGATGTATTTTCGTTCGTTCGTCTTATTCTTCATTTAAAGAATAGCTGAAAGGTCTCCTCCAATTGACGATCCGTCTGTTCGGCGATGGCATCCAGGCTGTTGATCGAAAGGCCGACCTGTCTCCAAGCCTCGTCCACCAAGGGCGGGACGTAGAGGTCGCCGCTGGAACCAATCCCCAGGGCCTTGGCCGTCACGTCGGCCACGTGGACGATCGCCGGCTCCAGGCCGTTCTGGGTTTCACAGGGGGTGTGGTGGAGCCGGACAGAGTTTTCCAAGGACTGGGGCAGTTTCCAGCTCTGCAGGAGGAGTCCGCCGATCTCAGTATGGTCCGCCCCCAGGTACTCGGCCTCGACGCAGTAGAGCAGTTCCTCGCTCTCCCGGGCCTGCTTGAGGATGTCCACGGCATACTGGGGTGTGTAGTGGTAGACAACCAGGCGGCCGATGTCGTGCAGCATGCCGGCCAGAAAGAGCCTCTCCGTGTGCTGGATGTTCCGGGTGGCGGCGATCAGCCGGGCGATGACCCCACAGGCGATGCTGTGCCTCCAGAAGGAATCCATGTTGATGTACTCGCTGGGGATGTTCCGGAACTGGGCGACCACATCGATCCCGAAGGCAAGCATCCGGACCTGGTTGGTCCCCACGATGGAAACCGCCCTGGAGAGGGACTCGATCCGGGCGGGATAGGCGTAAAAGGAACTGTTGACCAGTTTGAGCAGTCGGGCGGCGAGGCTCGTATCC
The DNA here is from genome assembly GCA_021372415.1 of Deltaproteobacteria bacterium. Lineage (GTDB taxonomy): Bacteria > Desulfobacterota > Syntrophia > Syntrophales > UBA5619 > JAKAFS01. The sequence continues at coordinate 3,544 of JAJFUM010000409.1, read as the reverse complement.
TTGCTGATCAGATCGGCAATGTCCCGGGAGGAGCTGGAGGGCTTCATGATCATCTCGTTGATCCGCCTGAAGATGGCCGGCAGGGTGGTCAGCCGGACGTCCTGACGGATCAGTTTGCGGATGTGATCGAAGGGACGGTCCCAGCGCTCCTGGGGGTTAATCTCCTGGGCTGCCCGGTTCCTTCGGGACGCGCGGGGAGACGGGGAACCGGCAGGCTGGGGCTGGGGGCCCAGATCCCTGGCCCGGGCGATCTCGACGGCCTTCCGTTCCTGGCTGATCCGGAACAGCTCGGCGATCACCGGATTTTCCCGGTCGTTGAACCGGAAGTTCTTGGCCACCTGCTCACTGGCGGCCCAACAGATGTCCGGATCGACCATTTCGACTTCCGATGGGACGTCATCCTTTTCCGAGGCGTTTTCGATGTCCGCCTCGACGACCCCCCATATCTTGATGATCCGGATGTGTTTCTCGGTCAGCCTGGTACCCGCAGCAACCAGCAGGCGGCCATTGCGGTCCTTGACATCGGTGCTGACGAGCATATTCGGTTTCAGATGGGATACCTTGATGAGCCCCATGGTCCTATCCTTCCCCGTCAGATATGTTGCGCATACTCCTCGCTCATTTTGCGCCTTTTTTCAAGAAAAACTTTCATCGACCGTTGCCCCTTCGGCCGACAAATTCCGATCCCATTCTCGTTACCGTTTCAGAGTTCATTGCATTTTCGGAAATCTCCGGCTATGATGCCTGGGTTGTCGGCAGCCCCCTTCGCGGGAAATCGCTGTCCCTGCCTCTAAGGGCCCCTCTGGGGCCTCGGCTTTCAAGGAAGCACTGATCATGGGAAAGAGACATAGATGCCCAAAATGGTTGTGTCCCGCAATTCTCCTGGCGGTCCTCCTTGTTCAGACGGCCCCACTGGCAGCGGGCGAACCTTTCCCCTCTCCCCGCGGCGCGGTCAACGACTTCGCCGGGGTGATCCCTGCCCCCTCTGCCGACCGAATGGAGTCTCTGGCCCGCGAGGTCCTGGAAAAGACCGGAACGGCCATCGTCGTCGCCACGGTGGACACCGTCGGGGAAAACGATCCGAACGATTATGCCAATCGGCTCTACCAGGCCTGGGGGATCGGAAAGAAGGGCCAGGACAAGGGGGTCCTGATCTTCCTGGCCGTCAAGGAGAGGCGGGTCCGGATCGAGACGGGCTACGGCGTCGAGGCGATCCTCCCCGACGGCCTGGCCGGCGAGATCCTCGACCGGTACGGCCTCCCCCATTTCCGGAAAGGCGAATACGGCCCAGGGCTGGCCACCGTCATGGCCGCGGTGGCATCGGTCGTGGCCGAGGCGGCGGGCGTAACCCTCACGGGGGTTTCCAACCCGCAGCACAGAACCTCCAAGGCAGAGCAGCCCCTCAGCATCCTTGAGATGCTGCTCGGGGGGGCAGTGGTCCTGTTCCTTCTGGGAACGCGCCGGGGCCGGGAGATGCTCCCATGGCTGCTGCTCCTGCTCATGAGCGGCGGGGGCGGTGGCCGGCGGAGTTCCGGCGGCTTCGGCGGCTTCGGGGGGGGCGGCTTCGGCGGCTTCGGCGGCGGATTGAGTGGCGGCGGCGGGGCGAGCCGCGGATTCTAGGCGAGGTGAACGGATGGCGAAAATACCGAAAAAACCGGATGCAATCTTCGGGGAGATCGCCGGGGATTACCAACGGATCTTCGGATCCAACCTGCTCTCCATCATCCTGTACGGGAGCGGCGCCAGCGAGGATTATCTCCCGGGAAAATCGGACCTCAATTTCCTGATCACCCTCACCGAACCGGGAATCGAGAGGCTCGACCTGACCCTGGAAACGGTCGCCCGTTGGCGCAAGCGCAACGTGGCGATCCCCCTGTTCATGACGCGCGCCTATCTGACCGGGTCCCTGGACGCCTATCCGATCGAGTTTCTCAACATGCAGCGGCATTACACCGTGGTGGCGGGCGAAGATGTCCTGGCGGGACTGACCTTCGATCCGCGCCACGTGCGCCTCCAGCTCGAACGGGAGCTCAGGGGAAAGCTGCTCCATCTCCGCAGCGGTTATCTGGCCAGCGAGGGAAGCGCCCGGAAGATCCGCGAGTTGATCGGGGCGTCGCTCACCGCCTTTGTCTCACTCTTCGGCGCCATGCTCTACCTGAAGGGTGCGGAGATCCCTCCAGTGAGGCACAACGTGATCGAGGCCGCAGGACAGGCCTTCGGCATCGACGCGACGGTCTTCCTCCAGTGCGACCAGATCCGCACCAAGACGGACCGCTTCTCGTCGGCCCAGGTGAGGGCTGTCTTCAGGGACTACCTCAAGGAGGTGGGCCGCCTCTGCGAAAAGATCGAGGAGATGGACATCCAGGCAAAGGGACAACCCTGAAGCCATTTCAACAACGAGGAGGTACAGCATGACCAGCACGAAGAGAAATTGGCTCATCGCCGTCATCGTCATCCTGGTGGTGGCGGGCTCTCTCTACTCCTTCTTCAAGGGGACCTACAACCGGTTCGTAACCCTGGACGAGGCCGTCAAGTCTTCCTGGGCGCAGGTGGAAAACCAGCTCCAGCGCCGGTTCGACCTCATCCCGAACCTCGTGGAAACGGTCAAGGGGTACGCCAAGCAGGAGAAGGATGTCCTGGTGGAGGTGACCAACGCCCGGGCCCGCGTGGGCGGGGCCGCGACGGTCCCCGACAAGATCGCCGCCAACAATGAGCTCTCCGGCGCCCTCAGCCGCCTGCTGCTGATCGTGGAACGGTACCCCGATCTCAAGTCGAACCAGAACTTCCTGCGCCTCCAGGACGAGCTGGCCGGGACGGAGAACCGGATCTCCGTTGAAAGGCGGCGTTACAACGAGGCCGTCCAAACTTACAACGTCGCCATCCGGAGCTTCCCGGCGAACCTCCTGGCCGGGATGTTCGGCTTCGGGAAGGCCGCCTTCTTCGAGGCCCCGGCAGCCGCCAAGACGGCCCCTCAGGTCAAGTTCTGATCGTCCGGTTCCTCCACGCTGACCGCGAACGGTCTGCTGGCGGCTGCTCCGGAGGGACCCCGTGAAATGATCGCAGCCCTGGGAATTACAGGGCTGCCACGCACCGAGGGATCCCCCCCTGTGGGGAGGGATCCCTTCTTTTTTATCACCGGCAGGTCCGGAGGGACCCAGGACTGTTGGCACCCTGCCCACATCGTGGGCACCCGCCGGCCTCCTCCCTGGAAAGATCGCTCGCATGTGATCAATTTCACAGCCTATATTAACTGGCATGTTTGTTGTTAATAGGATTGTTCGGAGGCGTCTTTCCATCGCCTCCGGAAAGGGGATCCGAATATGGACGACAAGACGATCCTGGTCGTTGAGAACAACGCACTGAACATGAATCTCGTCAGGAAGCTCCTGACGGTCGGACAGTACCGGATGATCGAGGCCCCGAACGCCGAGAAGGGCGTTGAGTTGGCCCGCCTGCGCCAGCCGGACCTGATCCTGATGGACCTCCAACAGCCGGGCATGGACGGCCTGACCGCCGCGCGGTTGATCAGGCAGGAACCGGGGAT
>JAJFUM010000407.1 GCA_021372415.1 Deltaproteobacteria bacterium | reverse complement strand
TGACGACCAACGTTTTTCCGGAAGCCGATCAATTTGAGGTCACGAGACTCCGCGAAAACCTTTTCAAGAAGGTCAGAAGGACCCCCTGCCACGCCTGCACCTTCAATCATTGCCGATCCATCGAGATAGCGAAAAGCCCTTTCCAGGGAGTGGTCATGGACGACCCCGAGTACGAAGATCTCGCCGGATGGGGGCCGAATTTGGGGATCACGGATCCCGCTGCTGCGGCTTTCCTGAATTACAGGAATGACAGCCTGGGGATGGACCTCAAGGAATGCACCTTTACGATCAGCCTGGTCATGGAGTGCTATGAAAAGGGTCTCCTCACGAAGAAGGACATGGATGGCCTCGATCTTTCCTGGGGGAATGCGGAGGCCGTTCTTCAGTTGATGGAAAAAATCTCCCGACGGGAGGGGTTCGGTGATCTGCTGGCCGACGGGGTCAAGCGGGCGGCAGAGCGGATCGGGGGAGAAGCCGCCCTCTTCGCCGTGTACTGCAAGAGAGGCACGCCCCCCCATGTGCACGATCCAAGAACGCGATGGGGGACGATCTTTGCCCAGGCGGTGTCCGACACCGGCTCAATTGACGGTATCGATTTCACCACAAGGACGTATCCGGACCTGGGAATTGTGGAGCCGCCGTCGGAGCCCGACGAGAGGGTCGCCTTTGCCCAGGCCAGGTCCGGACCTTACCGGCACCTGGAAGACTCTCTCATGAACTGCTTCTTCTTTGACCGGGGACCCGGCATGATTCAGATCATGGCGGAGGTGTTGAGCGCCGTCACGGGTTTCGGATATTCGAAGGAAGAGCTGCTACGCGCTGGGGACCGCATCACGAATCTGCTGAGGGTCTACAATGTGCGAGAGGGGCTGACGCGTGAGGACGACTCCCTGTCCCCGCGTTTGTTGAGCGCGCCTCAGGACGGCCCCCAGAAAGGGAAGAGTTTTGCAGAATCCTTCCCGCGTGTCCTTCAAGCGTATTATCGTGAAAAAGGGTGGGATGAGAACACGGGGAAACCCTTGCCCGCGACCCTCAAAAGATTGGGGCTTGAAGAAGTGATCCGGGACATATGGTAGACGGCGAACGACAGGGTGCTCCTCGCTCTCGGATATCCTGCGCGACATCCCCTCAATTTCTGGCCGGGGTGGCAGCTAAGACGATTCGCCAGAGCCTGGTCATATCGCAGGGAAGCCCCATGATCTTTTTCACAAGGCCGATTTCGATGATCCTGATGGGGGCCACCCTTCTTATGGTGATTTCACCGGTTCTTTCAGCCGTCTTGAAACAGCGCCGGCATGGTTCTTTGCTCGAAAAGGAAAGGAAGGCGGCGACCCATCAGGCTGATTAACCTGCCGTAACTTCCGAAGGAACCAAAGGAAATGTCACGGATCTTCTATGGTTGGTGGGTAGTTCTGGCTTGCGCCGGCGTGAGCTTCTGTGTCGGAGGTCTTGTGACCTCAGGCTTCACGGCCTTCTTTGACCCCATACAGGCGGAACTCGGCTGGAGCTACACCCAGATATCCTTTGCGGCGAGTCTTCGCGGTTTTGAGATGGGGTTATTCGCGCCCCTTGTCGGTTTCCTTGTTTACCGATTTGGATCGAGAGTGTTAATGTTGTGCGGGACCTTGGCGATCGGGGCCGGCCTGATTCTCCTCAGTCTCACCCAATCCCTTCTCGCGTTCTATGGATCTTTCCTCATCGTGGCCTTAGGGGCAGGGGGCTGCACAAGCCTTGTGACGATGAGTGTCGTGGCGAACTGGTTTCATAGAAATATCGGGATAGCTCTTGGAATCATGGCTTCCGGTTTCGGCTTGGGAGGCCTGGTTGTTCCTCTTATCATATTCCTGATCGATTCCTATGGGTGGAGATTTTCCCTGGTTCTTTTGGGGCTTGGAATGTGGGGTATCGGCATCCCCTTGTCGCTCGTTGTGCGCAATTCG
>JAJFUM010000063.1 GCA_021372415.1 Deltaproteobacteria bacterium | reverse complement strand
GGGTCAAAGCCTTCGACAGGACGATGATCAGGGCGTCCGCCGCCGGGTCCCTCGCGGCCGTTTTCCTTCAGCGGCCTGACCGGGCATTTGCCTTTGACCGATTCATGGTTAAATTAAGCCAAAATATGCGACTCTCCAAGGAGGGAACATGAAACGAATCGCCATCGGGATCATGGTGCTCACGGCCCTGGCCTGCCAGGGTCCTGTGGCCACCCCGATTTCGGAGAAAAATAGCCCAGCCGCCCGGCCGCCCATCGACCTGGCGGCGCCGGACCGGTTCGAAACGGCCAGCTTTGCCTTGGGGTGATTCTGGGGGCCCGACTCCCGGTTCGGGAGTCTCAAAGGTGTCATCCGGACCCGCGTGGGATACGCCGGGGGGACGAAGCCCAACCCCAACTATGGCGACCTGGGGGACCACTCGGAGACGGTCCAGGTCGATTTCGATCCGGCGGTGATCCCCTATGAACGGCTCCTGGCCGTCTTCTGGGACAGCCACGACCCGACCGAAGTCGCCTGGTCGAGGCAGTACCGCTCCATCATCTTCTACCACAACGAAGCCCAGAGAATCTCGGCCCTGAAGTCCATGGAACGGGAGGGTGCCCGGCGAAATGCCCGGATCGTGACGGAGCTCCGGCCCGCCGGATCTTTCACCCTGGCCGAGGACTACCATCAGAAGCATCTGCTCCGGACGGAATCGGTCTTCGTGCGGGAGTTTCGCGCCATGTACCCCGGGAAGGAGGGGTTCGTCCATTCCACGGCTGCGGCCCGGATCAACGGTTATCTGGGTTCCTACGGGACCCTTGAGGATCTGAAGGCGGAGTTGCCTGGATTCGGCCTCTCAGCCGAGGCGGCCCGGATCCTGACCGGGATCGTCGGCCGGCGGCCGGCAAGGTCCGGCTGCCCCCTCTAGAGGCCGGGGCGGCGGATTGGGATGGCTGTTCAGGGTTCCAGCGCTGCGCCGTCTTCCGGGGCGGCGGTCTGGTCGGCAGGCCGACTCCTGCGCCTTCGTCTCTGCCGTTTCTTCCCCGGGACCTTCTCGGCCGGCACCTCCGTGCCCGTACCGGCCGGGGACTGGATGTAGGCCTGCCACCAGGCCAGGGCTTCCCGGTTCTCCTGGTGGGTCTTGGCCGTCACGAGGAGGTAGGCCACGGCGTCGGCGAAGTCCGGCCGGGCCGCCAGGGCGGCAGGACGTCTGGGCGGCATCCGGTGCAGCGAGGACTGGAGGGCCAGGATGCGGCGCAGTTGGCCACTGATCCTCCCGGGGACCGTAACGGTCCCCGCGAGCTCCTCCAGGAAGCGGGAGCAGGCGGCGTCCATGGCCTGCTGGTGGGGGACGCCTTCGCGGTGGCGGGCCAGGGCTTCCTCTTCCAGGCCGGGACCGAAGAGCGCGGCCAGAAAGAGGGCTGGCGCAGGGGTAAGGGCGCTCCTGCAGAGACGGTCCAGGCATTCCAGGTTGCTCTCCAGAGCCATAAGGCGGTCGGCGCCTCCGGCGGCCAGCCACCGATGGAGCCCCGGGAAGAGAGCGGCCGAAAGCCCGCTCGACGCCAGAAGTCCGAAGACGGGCCGGGCCGCTCCCAGCAGAAAAAGCTTCAGCATCTCCTCGTAGAGACGGGCCGGCGCGGCGCGGGTGATGGTCGGGGCGAGAGAACAGAGGACCTCCCAGGTCGCCGGCTCGATGGTGAGGCCGTGGGACCCGGCGAAACGGACGGCGCGGATCATCCGGACCGGGTCCTCGGTGAACCGGACCGCGGGATCGCCGATGGGGCGGATGAGCCGCTGCTCCAGGTCGCTCAGCCCGTTACAGTAGTCGATCACCGAAAAATCGGCGATGTTGTAGGCCAGGGCGTTGATCGTGAAGTCACGGCGGAGGGCGTCCTCCTCGGGCGTTCCAAAGACGTTGTCGCGCAGGACCATGCCGTCTTCGTCCTTGACATGGCGGGAATGGCGTCCGTCCAGCTCCGTTTCCCCACCCTCCGCCTCCTCGGGGGGGACCAGGGCGCGGAACGTGGAGACCTCCAGGACTTCGTCCTGGAAATGGAGGTGGGCCAGCCGGAAACGGCGGCCGATGAGACGACAGTTCCGAAAGAGCCGCTTGATCTGGCCGGGGACCGCGTTGGTGGCAATATCGAAGTCCTTGGGGGTCCGCCCCATCAGGAGGTCTCGGACGCATCCCCCCACCAGATAGGCGGTAAAACCGTTGTCGCGGAGGCGGTAGAGCGTCCGCAGGGCGTTCGGGCTGATCTGCTTGCGGGATATGCCGTGTTCGTTGCGGGGAACGATCCTCGGTTGCATGGAACGCACCATAGCACACCCGGTTGAAAATGCAATATTAACGGCTTCACGCTTCCGGACCTATGGGGGCCCTTTACGGACGAAGCTGTTCTCTCTACCGGGATGGGGAAGGACGCGGCAGGGGGGAGGATGGCAGGGTCTTGAGGACCTGGATCAAGACGTCCGGGTCATGAAAGGTCAATCCCCTGCCGGGAATTTCCGGGCGGCGGATGGCGACGGTCAGGCAGCCTGCCTGGCGGGCCGCGGTGAGCTTCGCCTCGAGGCCGCCCGCCCGTCCGCTCTCCTTGGTGACGATCACGCCGATGGAGAACTGACGGATCGCGGCGAGATTCTCCTCGACCGTGAAGGGCCCCCGGCCGGCGATAACCCTCTGCTCGGGGATCCCTGCCTCGCGGCAGGCGGACAGCGACGCCGGGGAGTCGAGGACACGGACAGCCAGAGGAATGCCCGTCCGGCGGGCCTCGGCGGCGTAAGGGGCGAGGTTCCGGGACCCCGTCGTCAGGAGAACCGGACGGCCGTCGGCAAAGGCCAGGGCCGCGGCCTCGGCGTGTCCCGCGGCGAACCGGATCGCCGTTTCCGACTTCTCCGGCAAAAGGCCTTCCGGGCGGCACAGGAGGAGGCAGGGGATCCCCAAACGTTCCGCTGCGGTCCGGGCGGCGGCGTGGGCCGCTGCGGCATAGGGATGGGCGGCGTCAACGATCGCCCGGATCCCCAGTTCCCTCCCCAGTGCGACGAGGCCCTCGGCGTCCAGTCGTCCCGTCCGGCGCGTGATCCGGGGGTGGCGGCCGATCGCGAGCGGCACATCCGTTGCCTGCGAGACGAGGACGGTGTATCCCGCCTCGGCGAGGCCCTGAGCCAGAGGGCCTGTCTCACTCGTGCCCCCGATCAGGAGGATCATAGGGCGTACCCCCGGGGGGTCACGAACCACTCGGCGATCCGCATTGAGGAGCGGTTCCCGACGATGATGATACTCCGCATGGTGATGGGGAGCTCCAGGAACCGGTCCAGGTCCGAAAGGAGGATGGTCTCTTCGGAGGTCCCCACCGCCGTCCCGATCCCTACCGGGGTCGCCCCGGGCCGGTGGCGGCGGAAGATGGCCGCCGCTTCGGCGAGTTGGTGGGTCCGCCTCTGCGAACGGGGGTTGTAGAGGGCAACGACCAGGTCCGCCGCAGCGACGGCCTCCAGCCGGGAGCGGATCGTCTCCCAGGGGACGAGCAGGTCACTCAGGCTGATCGCCGCAAAGTCGCACATCAAGGGGGCCCCGAGGCGTGCGGCCAGGGCGCTTGCCGCGGTGACGCCGGGGACGATCTCGATGGGGACGGATATCCCCTCGGCCGCGGCGATCTCCAGGACAAGCCCGGCCATCCCGTAGACACCCGGGTCTCCCGAGGAGACCAGGGCAACGGCCTTTCCCTCCTTCGCCCGGGCCAGGGCCAGGCGGCAGCGCTCCTTCTCCCGGGTCATCCCCGTGGCGATCAATTCCTTGCCCGCCGTGAGATCGGCCGCGAGTTCCAGATAGCGACCGTAGCCCGCGACGACGTCGCTGGCCGCAATCGCCTCCTCAGCCCGGCGCGTGCGGTCTAGCGGCCCTCCGGGGCCGATCCCGACCACGGAAAGCCTTCCCGCGCCAGAGCGATCGTGATCCCTGGGAACGTTTTTTTTCGACAAAGCAAACGGGTCCTCCTTCCCGCCAGGAGCGCCGCCGGTTCGGCGACGGCCGGCAGATTGACCTTCATCCGGACGGTCTCGGAACAGGTAAATTCCCTGGTTGAGGCACGGATCTCGTCGGATGCGACGAAGCGGACCGGGACGCCAAGGATCCCGGCGGCTGCGTACATCCCCGCCTCCTGGGCCTTGATATCGGCCGAGGCAATGAAGCGGACCTCATTAAGCTCGACACCCGCCTCATCGAGGGTGCTGCGAACGGCCGAGACGATCGCCTCGGCGGGCGTCCCGCGGCGGCAGCCGATCCCGACGATGACATCCTTGAGGGCCTCGGTCGTGGTCGTGACGACGGGCTCGGCGCCCAGGAGGTTCGCCACCTGGATCGCCAGGTCGTTCGCCCCGCCCTCGTGGCCCGAGAGCAGGCTCACCGCCCAGCGGCCTCCCACATCCAGGACGACCACGGCCGGGTCATGGAACTTGCTCTGGATGAGCGGGGCGACGGCCCGGACCACGACGCCCGCCGGGGCGGCGTAAACAAGGCCCCGGCATAGAGGGAAAAGAGCCGCCGTGAGATCTGCAATCTTCGTAAAGCGTTCGATCCTTGTCTCATTCCCGCCCTGAGACTGTTGAATACCTTGTGAACCGGATTCCGGAAACACGGTGGGGGGCGGGTCTGGGACCCCCTCTTCAAAGGTCTCGACCGGTTTCTCCCGGAGGGATCCTGGCCGGACCGACTCGTGGACGTAGAGCCTTGCTCCGGGGAGCGCAGTCATGAGCGGGACAAGGAGCCTCGCCCCGGCGTCGGAGAGGGTGATGAGGGCCGTCGTCACGGCGTT
>JAJFUM010000390.1 GCA_021372415.1 Deltaproteobacteria bacterium | reverse complement strand
TGCCGCCATGAGCCAGGTCTTGTTCTGCTCCTTCTCCATCACGTACATCCGCTCCGCGGCGTGCCGGGCGACGACGTGGCCGACCTCGTGGCCGATCACCCCGGCCAGCTCCGCCTCGTTGGAGGTCATGGCGATCAGGGGCGCGGTCACGAAGACGGTGCCGGCCGGGAGGGCAAAGGCATTGACGTTTTCGACATCGACGACTGTGAAATTATAGCTGTAGGGATTCCCCTCGAGATTGTTGGCCCGGACGATCTTCATGCCGAGATTGGAGATGTATTGCTGAAGCTCCTGGTTCTTGGCCGAGGGATACTCCTTTTTCATCTCGGGGAGCGCCTCCTGGGTCAGGCGTCGCTCGTCCTGCACCGTCATGCCGACCTGCTGATCGACGTTGCTGCCCTCCCGGTAGCGCGAGGAGGTGGTCGGGGCGCAGGAGGTGGCGAAGGCGAGGAGGATGGCGAGTGTTAAAACCCTTTTCATGGATTGTACCTCCTGAATCGTATTTTATTCGAACTGGAATCGCCAAAGGCCGATGAAAAAGAAGAGGGCCGCAAACCCCAGGAGTACGGCCGTGGCCGGCAGGACGGCCGCCACGCCGTAGCCCCTGACCAGCAGGTCCTGGTAGGCGTCCAGTGCCCAGGCATGGGGGGTCGCCAGGCCGATGGTCCGGAAGAGAGGGGGCATGACGAAACGGGGCACGAAGCAACCGCCGATACCGGAAAGGGTGAGCAGGAGCAGGACGGTGAGCCCCCCCGCCTGGGCCTCCGTGCGTGCCAGCGCGGCCACCAGCACCCCGAGCCCCGTCGCCGCCGCCGCGGTTGCCAGGCTTATCAAGATCAGTCCGCCCGGCGAGTGGCCGAAGTCCATGCCCATCAGCAGCAAGGCCACGAGGAAGATCACGGCGAGCTGGATGAGGTTGATCAGGTAGTGGGACGCCAGTTTCCCGGCGAGCAGGACCCCCCGGTTCACCGGCATGGCCAGGAGGCGCCGGAAGGTGCCGTCCCGTTTTTCCCGGAGGATCGATCCGGCCAGGAGGCTGACGATCCAGAACAGCCCGTAGATCGTGTAGCCCGGTACGTTCTGTTGGACAGAATCGGGTTTCTTCTCGGCCCTCATCCCCGCTGGTGCCGCCCGTTCCACGCTCACCACGGGTGTGGCCCCTCCCAGAAGTCCGCCGGAGGTCCGTTCCCCGATCCGGGACTTCATCGCCTCCCGCTCTGAAAGGGGTGACCGGGGCGACAGCAGGTCGAACATGTAGTCAATCCCTTTGGGCATCAGTGCGGTGAAGGCTGCCTTTTCCAGGATTCCCTGGAGGGTGCCGGCAACAGGTTCCACGAACTGCGCCGGTGCTGCCGGATCGACAATGAAAAGCACCTGCGTCTTCCGGCCGTTCCTCATGGCAGGACCTTGTTCGAGGACGGAGGAAAACTCGGCGGGAAAGACCAGCGCGAGGCTGAATTTCCCCTCACGGATCAGATGCTCGGCCGTCTGTCGGTCTATGGGCCGCCCTTCCCAGGTCATTTCGACCTGGAATCCCTTCTTCAACGCCAGGTCGCGGATTACCGCCGCCGCTTCCTTCCCCCTGTCCTGGTTGACCGCGAGGATCCTAATCGGGCGGTCAGTGCCGAAGAGGCCTCCCATGGCATAACTCATGATCAGGATGAACATCAGCGGCTGAAGGATGATCAACGTCAGGGCCCCGGGATCCTTGAAGAAGATCTTGAGGTCCTTGGTGATGAGGGCGAGTATCTGATTCAGCATGATGCCTCCTATTCCCGCAGGCGTTTGCCTGTGAGGTGCAGAAATACCCCTTCGAGGTTCGGCTGAATCACTTCCAGGGATAGGATGTTCACCCGCAGCTCTCCGCACAGGCCGATGAATTCGACGACAGCACGGCCGGCGTCTGTGGTTTCCATGAGTAGGCGACCGTCAGCGGCGGAGGCCGCCTTGATATGGGGGAGGGTTCGGACCGCCGAGACGAGTGGCTCCCCTGCCACCCCGCGATCCATTCCTGCATGGATGACTCCCCCGCCGAGGACATTCACCAAGCCCTGCGGCGTATCGAGGGCACGAATCTGTCCGTCATCCATGATCGCCACCCGGTCGCAGAGACGCTCCGCTTCTTCCATATAATGGGTGGTGTACAGAATGGTCATCCCCCCGCCTTTGAGTTGCTCCACATGTTCGAAGATTAAGTTCCGCGACTGGGGGTCGACTCCGACGGTCGGCTCGTCCAGCAACAGGACCCTGGGTTGATGGATCAGTCCAATGGCGATATTGAGGCGGCGCATCATCCCCCCGGAAAAGGTTTTCACAGGGTCTGCCGCCCGGTCTTCGAGCTTTACCACTTCGAGCGCCCAGGCGATTCGCTCCTTCAGAATCGACCCGGTCAGTCCATAGATGCGGCCGAAAAAGGTGAGGTTGTCC
>JAJFUM010000386.1 GCA_021372415.1 Deltaproteobacteria bacterium | reverse complement strand
TTAGCTGAACCGTTTTTATTGCCTACATACATTTTTGAATAGCTTAGGTAGCGAATACCATCGATTTTGCTTCTCCAAGTGATTTCGAACCAATTTTCATTTATGGATTTCCGTATTATTTCGCCATCCCCAACAGACCCCTTTATATTATCGTCATAGCATTGCATTAGTGTAGTGCCTCTATTTTCACCGCCCACAAGCACAAGTACCGCCTTATTGTCTTTTGAGTGGAATGTAAATTTATCAACTTGGGCCGATTTGGATCTAGTGAATTCTTGAGGGTAGTCAATTTGATATCCGAATTTGTTGTTACGGTAGGCAATATATCCTGACCGGGTAATACTTTTATCAAATGTTCCCCCGAAAAACTCGCTTTTTTCATCTGATATTTTTTGATCACTTTTCACTTTCTTCTCGATAGCTGCATTTCGTTCAATTAACTCACTTATTGTATCAGCAATTTTGGGATCCCTGTTGGCTTTATCCATCACAGCCGCGATGCTCTCAGCGATTTCCATGAAGCTTGGTGATTCATTTAGTGGAACGACAATTTTATTGTCCCAAGCTTTATTCAGCAAACCATTCATTGCCACCATGTCGCCATCTTTATCGGCTAAACTTATTGCCGCATAAGCCATTTCATTGTTAGGGATATCAAGACTAACTTGCTCGACCCGATATCGTAGAAGCTCAGGATGAGGAATCCCCCTCAAAGATCTTGCAATTGCGTCAAGTATCTTCTTGTCTTTATAGTCTATGACAACTGTCGCATAAAAAGGACCGCCTTTTTGCACGTATCCAAATAAATTACGCCAACTAATATTGCCAAAACCTGGCAGACTACCTGGAGGAATTCTAGTGATTTCAATTGCATCCGATTCAATATAAATGTCCCGCGAAGAATCTGAATAGATAAGTTTTAAGGCTGACCAGTTATCCATGATCCCATGCACGGCATAAGGCCCATGAGAGGTTGCGCGCATTCTCTGAAACGGGGGAGGCTGATATCCGATGGTCCACGTTTTACCCAGCGGTCCAAGGCCATCTGATGGATCAGGCAAATTCTTCATTTTTACTGCGGCCCCTGCCCTGCTATTGGATGACATTTTCTGGCGGGTGGTTGACGGCAATTTCATTTGCTGGTTAGGAGAGTCTACTGTTGATCCCACTTCCGGCGGCTTTTTTTTATATTTGTCCATTATTATATCCGTAATATCTTTATCTTTTGTGTATAATTCTCCGGCCTCTGCTTTATTCAACACAAGGGTATACAGCTCTTTTCCCTTTATCTGATCTATGATTTTCATTATGTCCTGGATTAGCGAAGAAAAAAGCGTTTCCTGCAAACTTGCTAAATCATCATTTGCAGTTTCCACTAATTTTTCATAATTTTTATACTTGCTTTGATGTTCCGATATTAGTTTATTTAATTCGTCTTTCGCTAAAGATGATCTATTGTTCTCTATGAAATCTTTGCTTCTTCGAAGTTCTGCTTCAGCATCTTTAATCTTGGCGTTGTATTCCTCTTGCCTTATTTGAAACTCTGAAGACCTTATTTTTCCGAGGTCATAGTTGCGCATAATTTCTTTCATATTGTAAAATGCTATCTTCTCAGATGCATAACCTTGATAAGGAATGATGTTCAATAAGACAACGGCATAGAGCGGAACTAAATATTTTATCATTATCTATTCCTCAATTCTCAATAGACAAATAATCGTTATTAATCAATAACTTTCCTCTGTAAGCGCCCTGTTGTAAGAAATATTATGTGCACTTTTTAGCGAATCCCTGAAGATTTTGCAGAGCCTGAACTCTGTTTTGGAGATAGGTATATTGATACTTCTCATATTCGAGCCACAAGGGGTTGAGTTTATGTACCTGCCAGCACCAGAGATGTGCTTTGAATGCAGCGATATCTTCAAGTGTGAGAACGGGAATCTTCTTTAGAGCCTTATCGTTATCGTACGGAATAGCCAATTCGATTTTTTTTATGAGTGCCGCTGCAGCGGCAGGCCTCGCTGAGCGAATAGAGAAAAATCGATTAAGAAAGGCAACAACTATTGCGAAGGCACCGCCACCGAATACTGAAATGAGTGCTATTTTAAGCGTGTTATCCATTGCCATTATCACTCCGTATAACAATTTGACTTGATGGAATAATTCTCACTTAGTTCCAGTAATCGAGTTCTCTGATATTTCATGCCTTGTTCATGTTCTTGTTTCGGTAATATAAGTATCAAAATTTACGTTCGAAATCTACATTATCACGAAATATATTCGCCCCAAGACAAGGAAGTAGCCTCGCCCCGCATGAGTGGGAAATTTAACGGCAGGGGGTGAGTCTTTCTTCCCGTATTCATTGCCCTAGCCAGATCGGCAAGCCACTAGCCTTGTAGGTGTAATATTCAATAATGGTCGTCAAAATCGACAAATTATCAAGAACCATAAACGGTCTTGCCGTCACCGACCACATTTTGCCTTGCCGTCAAATATCTTTTTCTCAACACCATGGATCGCGTGCTTCCCTTGTCGACGGGCGCGAATCCCCCCGACACCGGCGTCGGAGCCCCTCACTCCTCCTGGAGTTCCTGGATGGTGGCGTAGAAGTCGAGGGACTCGGGGTTCTTGAGGGCGTCGCGGTTTTGGACGGGCTGGCCCTCGATCACCCTTTTGACGGAAAGCTCCACCTTCTTCATGTTCAGGGTGTAGGGGATGTCCGGGACGGCGATGATCTTCGCCGGGACGTGGCGCGGCGAGGCGTTGGTCCGGATGGTCTCTTTGATCCGTTCCCGGAGCTTGTCGGTGAGCCGGCGGCCCTCGGCCATCTTGACGAAGAGGAGGACCCGGATGTCGTTCTTCCAGCTCTGCCCCACCACGATCGAATCCACGATCCCCTCGATCGTCTCCACCAGCCGGTAGATCTCAGCCGTCCCGATCCGGACCCCGCCCGGGTTCAGCGTGGCGTCCGAGCGGCCGGAGATGACCACCCCGCCCCGGTCGTTGATCAGGATGTAGTCCCCGTGCCGCCAGACGCCCGGGTACACGTCGAAGTACGCCGCATGATACTTCTTCCCCTCAGGGTCGTCCCAGAAGTAGATCGGCATCGAGGGCGCGGCCGCCGTGCAGACCAGCTCCCCCTGGCGGTTCCGCACGGGCCTGCCGGACTCGTCGAAGGCCTCCACCTTCATCCCCAGGCCCCGGCACTGGAGCTCCCCGGCGTAGACCGGCCCCAGCGGGTTCCCCAGGGCGAAGCAGCCGTTGATGTCCGAGCCGCCGGAGATCGAGGCAAGCTGGAGGTCCCCCTTCACCTCCCGGTAGACGTACTCGAACCCCTCCTCGGACAGCGGCGAGCCCGTCGAGAGGACCGTCCTTAGGGGGGAAAGATCGTACCTCTTCCCGGGCTTCACCCCCTCGTTCATCATGGCCCCAATGTAGCCCGCGCTCGTCCCGAAAACGGTGATCCGCTCGTCCTGCGCCAGGCCCCAGAGGGCCGAGGGGTCCGGGTGGAAGGCGTTCCCGTCGAAGAGCACCACCTTCGCCCCGACGGCCAGCGAACTCACCAGCCAGTTCCACATCATCCAGCCGCAGGTCGTGAAGTAGAAGATCGTGTCCGACCTCTTGAGGTCCGTGTGGAGGACCAGCTCCTTGAGGTGGTGCAGCAGGATCCCCCCGGCGCTCTGGACCATGCACTTGGGAAGCCCCGTCGTCCCCGAGGTGAACATGATGTAGAGCGGGTGGTCGAAGGGAAGCTGCGCAAAGGGAATCGTCAGCCCGCTCTCGGGCGCCACGAAATCATGGTAGTGGACCGCGTTGGGCAGATAGCCGATCTCCGGCTTCCGCTCGGTGTAGGGGATCACCACCACCTTCTCCACCGAGGGGATCGCCCGGACGATCTCCGCCGCCCGGGAAAGGGAGTCCAGCTTCTTCCCCTTGAAGAAGTAGCCGTCGGCAACGAAAAGGACCTTCGGCCGGATCTGGCCGAAACGGTCCAGGACCCCCTTGATCCCGAAATCGGGCGAACAGGAGGACCACAGCGCCCCCAGGCTCGCCGCGGCCAGCATCGCAGAGACCGCCTCGGGCATGTTCGGGACGAAACCCGCCACCCGGTCCCCGGGGACCACCCCCATCCCGGCCAGGGCCTTGGCCAGGCGCGCCACCTCGTCGTAGAGCGCCCCGTAACTCACCCTGCGGACCGGCTGCCCCTCCCCCTTGAAGATCAGGGCCGTCTCCTGGCCCCGATAACGCAGGTGGTTCTCGGCAAAGTTGAGGCGGGCTCCGGAAAACCACCGCGCCCCGGGCATCCTCCCGGGATTGTCGATCACCTCGTCCCACCGCCGCGAGGCGACCACCCCGAAAAAATCCCACAGCGCAGCCCAGAAATCCCCGACCCGCTCCACCGACCAGTTCCAAAGCTCCCCGTAGTCGCCTATCCAAAGCCCATGCCGGTCGTCCACAAAGGCCATGAACCGGTAAAGGGTGCTCGCCTTGACCCGCCCCTCCGACGGACGCCATAATAATGCCCCCATCACTCCCCCTCCTTATTATGCGTCAAGTGAGTGGTTTCCATTCCCGGCAAACGGGCCGGATCCCCGTCAGGCAGTCGTCGGAGCTAAAGTGGTGTGGTGGGTGGAAATGGGATCCTGTCGGGATCTTTGGAACAGGGAACGGACCGCTGGGTCCGTTCCGCTTTGGCGCGGGGCCTGAGGGGCGTCACCGGGAGGGTTTCTTCCTCTCCATGGCCTGACGGAGCTTCTCTCCCAGGCTCCCCAGCCCCGTTCCGCCTTCCTCTTGCTCTTGATCGCGGTAAACGACGGTCGCCTCCCTGGGGGCGGCGGACGATCCCTCCAGGTAGTCCCCCAGGAGGCCGCGGCTGTGGGTGTCCTCGTGGCAGTAAACGCAGAGGTTCTCCCAGTTGCTGCCGTCCGGGGGGTTGTTTTGATGGTTGCCGTCCTTGTGGTGGACGGTCAGAAGATGACGGTGCGCCGGATCGAATTCCCGGCCGCAGTGGGCGCAGACCAGGCCGTGCAGGGCGAGCGACCGCTCCCGGTAATCCTCCGCACCGGGGTCCCGCGCCGTCTTGAGTTCGCGGACGACCTCCTCCACGGGCCGCACCGGCCGGCCGGGGGTTTTGACGGTGCTGACGCGCACGCGTCCCCCCCTATTTCCGAAGGTCATCCTGGCCATGTGGATCGGCCCCGCCTTTCTTCCGCCCTCGGGAAATGGAATCGTCTCTCCCGCTCACCTCGTCCCATCCTCAGGGTTCCCGACGGTCCTCGCTCTGCTCGGCGAGGCGGGCGGTAAAGACCCGGATGCCCTTGGCCACGGCCAGGGACGTCCTGAGGATCTGCAGGAACGGCACGGGCATTCTCCTGCGGACGACCTCCCCCAGGCCGACGATCAGGCCCAGCGTCCCCTGAACCGCCCGGATCGTCGCCGACAGCTCTTCCACCTGCCGGTGGACCGTCACGGCCGTCCGGCCCATGTGGGTCGTCATCGCCTCCAGGTCCCTCAGAATCACCGGCAGACTGTGGTTGACCATCTGGAGGGTCTGGGTCATCCCCCTGGCCGCCCTGAGGATGTTCAGGAGGCAGGGAATCAGGAACCCTGCAACCAGGATCAGGACGACGATCGCCACGATCAGCAGGAGGTTCAGCAACCAGTTGTCGTAAAGCATGGATCAGCCCCCTTGCGGTCAGACGGTCTTGCCCTGTTCCTCCTTGAAGGCCTCCACGCCCGCATCGATCGCCCTTTTGATGCGTCCCTTGCCCTCCTGGATGGTCTCCTTGCCCTTGTCGGCCAGTTCCTCGACCTTTTCTCCGGCCTCCCCGGCCTTCGCCATGGCCTTCTCCTCCAGGCTCTTGAGTCGCTGCACGGTCGATTCGTAGGCCTTGCGGCTCTTCTCCACGGCCGATTCGTACTCCTCCTTCGCCTTGGCCATGAGCTCGTCGGCCTTGCGGCCCAGCTCTTCGCGCGTCTCCTTGCCGCTCTTGGGCGCATAGAGGATGCCGATTGCCGCCCCGATCAGACCACCGATCATCAATCCTGCAATGAAATCACCGCTTTTACTCATAATACACCTCCTCTTTATGATCCGTTCGCCGTCGACGGCGCCGCATGTCTCCCTTCGCGGATATCAGACCCTCTCATGCCGGGAGCCCGGCAGATCCGCAACCCGCCGTCAGGCCCTTACCCATCGAATAATAAATAGAGCATACCATCTGCCGGAGGGATGCGTCAAACAATTCCGGCCGGGCGGCGACCCATTTTGTGTCGGACGGATTTCGGCCCAGGGCAAACGGCGTCACGACCCCTTCCGGGGTCCGGGCAATAAAAAACGGTCGGGCACCCATCGGGTACCCGACCGTTCGGTTCACATTCTGTAGCTTCGAAATTACTTGGTGGCAGGAGCCGCCGGAGCCGGCGTGGCCTCGGGAGCCGGAGCCGGCGTGGCCTCGGGAGCCGGAGCCGGAGCCGTCGTGGCCTCAGGAGCCGGAGCAGGCTTCTGCTCTTCCGCCTTCTTGCAACCAACTACTGCAAACGACAGTGTTACAAAGAAAAGCAGTGAAAGAATAATGGCAAATACCTTCTTCATGAATAAGTCTCCTCCTTTCGCATATTTTGAACCCTGGCGCCGTTGCGGACCCGCAACAGACACCGTGCCGAAACATACGCTTTTTTTTTGCCTTGTCAAGACAATTTTCTCATTATATAAACAGCGCACTCAACGGGATGGAGCGGCATCATGATCCTGGGTATTGACGTGGGTGGCACACATACCGATGCGGTTCTCATCGACCCCTTCAAGGTCATCCGGAAGGCCAAGGTACTGACCAACGAGAAGAACCTCCTCTCCTCCCTGCTCGACGTCACCAATCAGGTCGTCGACGACGAGGCGATCGGCCGGCTCGACAGGGTCGTCCTGAGCACCACCATCTCGACCAATGCGATCGTCCAGAACAAGCTCGACCGGGTCGGGTTGATGATCGTCAGCGGCCCCGGGCTCCACACCGCTTCCTACGACCTGCATCCGGACAGCCATTTCCTGGCCGGCTACGTGAACCACAGGGGGATCGAGTTGGCCGCCTTCGATCCCCAGGAGGCGGCGCGGATCGGCAGCCGCTTCCAGACCGAGGGGATCCGGCACGTGGGGATCGTGGGAAAGTTTTCGACACGCAACCCCGTCCAGGAGATCGGCATCCAGGAGGTCGTCCGGGAGCAGGTCCATCACACCTCCCTGGGCCACCGGATGTCGGGTAACCTCAACTTCCCCAGGCGGATCGCCACCACCTATCTCAACGAGGCCGTGTGGGACCTGTACCGTCGTTTCGTGGAGGAGGTCCTCCACTTCGTCCGCGAGCGGGGGATCCAGGCGCCGATCTACATCTTGAAGGCCGACGGCGGGACCTTCGACATCCTGCAGTCGGTCGAATTCCCCGTTCAGACGATCCTCTCCGGTCCCGCGGCCAGCATCATGGGAATCCTGACCATGACCGGCTGCAAGGAGGACGCCATCGCCCTGGATATCGGAGGGACGACCACGGACATCGCGATCTTCGCCGACGGGGTTCCCCTTCTGGAGGCCTTCGGGGTCACCATCGAGGGCCGCAAGACCCTGATCCGGGGCCTCAGGACCCAGTCCCTCGGCGTCGGCGGCGACAGCCGGGTCCGCGTGCAGGGGGGGGTCCTTTTGGTCGGACCGGAGCGCGCGGGTCCGGCGGCCGCATTCGGCGGCCCGTTTCCGACGCCGACGGACGCCATGATCGTCCTGGGCCTGACCGCGATCGGCGACGGCCGGAAGGCCAGGGCCTCCCTGGCGCCCATCGCCGAGGCGCTCGGCCTGCCGGTGGAGGAGGCGGCGGCCCGGATCTTCCAGGAAACCTGCGGCAAGATCGCCTCGCGGGTCCGCAGCACCATCGAGGAGATCAACAACCAGCCCGTCTACACCATCCACGAGATGCTGGAGGGGAAGCGCCTGGCCCCCCGGCGCCTCTTCATCGTCGGCGGCCCGGCCCAACCCATGGCGGCCGAACTGGGCCGGCTCCTGGAATGCACCCCCCACATCCCGAAGCACGCCGAGGTGGCCAACGCCATCGGGGCGGCCCTGGCCCGCACCACCATGGAGATGACCCTCCTGGCGGACACGGAACGGCGGATCCTGTCCATCGCCGAAGAGGGGTTCCAGAGGGCCATTCCCCAGCACTTCACCGTGGAGGACGTGATCCGGATCGGCAGGGAGAGGCTCCGGGGAAAGGCCCTGAAAATCGGCGCGACCGACGCGGACACGGCCGTGGAGGTGGTCGAGGTCCAGCAGTTCAACATGGTCCGGGAATACTACACGACCGGCAGGAACATCCGCGTCAAGCTCCAGATCAAGCCGGGGGCCATCGCGGGGTTCCAATGGGAGGAGGGCGCATGGTGAGGGAAGGAAAACGGACGGGACTGGTCTTCTTTCCGGCCTTCGACTGGGCGATCGCCCCGAACCATCCGGAACGCGAGGAGCGCCTCCTGTACACCCAGGACCAGGTCTTCGAGGAAGGGCTGCTCGACTTCGAGAACATCATCGAGTACAAGCCCGGATTGGCCACCGCCGAGGACATCAACCGCGCCCACATCTGCGTCCCCGACGCGCCCAGCGTCGTCACCGAGTCCCACCTCATTTCGGCGGGGGGCGCCATCACCGCGGCGCAGAAGGTCCTCTCCGGCGAGGTGGACAACGCCTTCGCGCTGGTCCGGCCGCCGGGCCACCACGCGATGCTCGTCGTCCACGGCGCCCGTGGCTTCTGCAACGTCAACATCGAAGCGATCATGATCGAGTACATCCGGCGCCACCACGGCCACAAGCGGATCGCCGTCGTGGACACGGACTGCCATCACGGGGACGGCACCCAGGACATCTATTGGAACGATCCGGACACCCTGTGCATCTCCATCCACCAGGACGGCCGGACCCTCTACCCGGGGACCGGCTTCAGGGACGAATTCGGGGGACCCAACGCCCTGGGCGCCACGCTCAATATCCCGCTGCCGCCGCAGACCTCGGACGAGGGGTTCCTCATGGCCCTGGAGAGGGTCATCCTGCCGGTCCTGGACGAGTTCAAGCCCGACATCGTCATCAACTCCGCCGGCCAGGACAACCACTACAGCGACCCCATCACCAACATGCGCTTTTCCGCCCAGGGTTATGCCCTGCTCAACGAGAAGCTCGCCCCCGACATCGCCGTCCTGGAGGGCGGTTACTCCATCGAGAAGGCCCTTCCCTACGTCAACCTGGGGATCATCCTGGCCATGGCGGGCCTCGATTACAGCCGCGTCCGGGAACCCGACTACGACCCGGCCATGCTGCGCCAGTCCCGCGACATCACGCAGGCCATCGAATCGGAGACGCGGGAGGTGATGGAGCTCTGGAGGGCCAGAAAGACCCTGAAGGAGCGGCTCTTCGGAGACGCCCGCTATGTCAAGCGCAAGAAGTTCATCTACTACGACACGGCCGGCATCAGCGAGCAGCAGGAGGAGACGGTCCGCATCTGTCCGGACTGCGGCGGCCTGGTCATGATCGAATCGGTGGCCGACACGGGAAACCGCATCTTTGCCATCATCCTGCCGGGCCGGTGCTGTCCGGAGTGCCGGTCCCACGGGGAGGGCTTCTTCGAACGGACCAACCGGGGCAAGCACAACCGGATCTACTTTCAGGACCGGGAGCGGGGCATTTTCCTGGTCAAGTGACGCCCGGCCCCGTCCCATGGGGAATGAGGGGTGAACCGGCCTCCGGCAAGGGAGGGCGGCGGACCGACTGGAACGATATGGAGGATGGAATGACGGACGAAATCGATCGAAAAACGCGGGAAACGGCCAAGAAGCTCTTCGACGGCGGGATCAAGATGGATCCCCCCTACCTGCTCTGGAAGGCCTTTGACCGGGAGCTGGCCAAGGAATTCTCCCGCTTCATCACGGGGAACCTCTACTCCCGGGAGGTCCTGACGCTCCCCGAACGGCAGATGGTCGCCTGCGCCGCCCTGGCCGCCCTGGGGGCTCACGGGGAGCTGAAGCTCCACGTGAATGCGGCCCTCAACGTGGGCTGCGACCCCCGGAAGCTCGCGGAGGCCTTCTTCCAGATCGCCCCCTACGCCGGGATGCCCGCCGTCAACGAGGCCCTGGCCATCATCCGCGACGTCCTCACCGAGCGCGGCCAGTGGCCGCTTCCGGATTGACGGCCCTCCGGGCGGAGGCAATCCCGTTGCCGTCGGAGTCCTGCAGGCAATCCCATGGGAGGCTTGGGGATGGAATCGATGAAGGCAGCTGTTCTGGAGGAATACCGGAGATTCTCGTGGAAAGAGGTCCCGAGGCCACTGCCGGCCGGCCGGGAGGTCCTGGTGAAGGTGACCTTCGCCGGAATCTGCGGCAGCGACCAGCATATCTTCCTCGGGGAGTTCCATCCGCGCACCCGGCTGCCCCTGATACCCGGCCATGAATTCTGCGGGGAAATCGTGGAAACCGGCCGGGACGTCAAATCCTTCAAGGCCGGCGACAGGGTGGTCGTCGATCCCATCATCGCCTGCGGCCGGTGCCCCGCCTGCGAAAGGGGCCATTATCCAGCCTGCCCGTCGCTCAGGCTGGTGGGGATCGATCTGGACGGCGGCTTCGGGGAATACGTGAAGGTGCCGGAAACCATGCTCCACCGGATCGACCGGAGAATCCCGGACCGGCATGCGGCCCTTGTCGAGCAGTTGTCCATCGGATTCCACGCCTGCCGCAGGGCGCAGGTGGCGGCCGGGGACAGCATCGTCATCTGGGGCGCCGGGAAGGTCGGCCAATCCATCCTGCAGGCCGTCAGGACCAAGACGGACCACACCGTCATCGTGGTGGACCTCTTCGAGAAGCGGCTCGGCAAGGCCCGGGAGGCCTACCCGGACATCCACGTCGTCAACCCGGCCAAGGGCGATCCCATCGGAAGGATCATGGACCTCACGCAGGGAAGGGGCGTGGATATCGCTTTCGAGGCCGTCGGCCATTTCAAGCCGACGGAGGGAAGACCCAACCCCGTCCAGGGATGCGTCCAGGCCATCCGGGGAGGGGGAACCGTCTGCGTGCTGGGGCTGAGCAACGAGGCCACCCCGGTCCTCTTCAAGAACCTGATCTGGAAAGAGGCCCAGATCGTCTCATCGAGGGTCACCCACGGCGAATTCGAGGAGACGATCCGCCATCTGGTCGAGGAGGACCTGAACCCCGAGGCCCTGATTTCCGACGTGGTCCCCGCAAGCCGGGCGCAGGCGGCCTTCGAGATGCTCGAAAAAGACCCTGAGAACCACCTGAAGATCCTCCTGCGGTTCTGATATCTTTGCCCTTGACAGGGGAGGGGCTTCCCACTATATATCACCACAAGTTTCCGTTTTTCTGTTCGTTGTCGCGGATTTCCCGCCGCGATTTCTCTTCCCGGCCCGGTATCGTGGCTTCCCGTCACGGGCGCCGGACGACGCCATGGTTCCCAGGCGCTTCGGGAAGGACGATATCCAATCATCCCTGGTGAGGTGCCCCATGCTCAGCAAGACCGCCGTCGATCATCTCCGCAGCAAGGTGGGAGCCGAAAACGTCTACACCGAAAAAGAGGACCTGCTCGTCTACGGCTACGATGCCACCCCGGAACTCCACGGCTACCCGGAGGTCGCCGTCTTCCCCAAGGACCGGGAGGCCCTGCGGGCCGCGCTGGATCTGGCCCGCCAGGAGGGCCTGACCCTCATCCCCCGGGGCGCCGCCACGGGCCTCTCGGGCGGCAGCATCCCGACCGCCGGCGGGATGGTGATCGGAATGACCCGGATGAACCGCATCCTCGAGATCGACGAGGAGAACCTGACCGCAACCGCCGAGGCGGGCGTCATTACCATCGACCTGTTCAACGCCGTGGCCAGCCGGGGGCTCTTCTATCCCCCCGACCCGGGCTCCCAGAACGTCTCCACGCTGGGGGGCAACGTGGCCGAGAACGCCGGCGGGCTCCGGGGGCTCAAATACGGCGTCACCCGGAACTACGTGATGGCCCTTCAGGGCTTCCTGCCCGACGGCACGGAGTTCACCACCGGCTGCAAATGCGTCAAGGACGTGGCCGGCTATTCCCTGCGCGACCTCCTGGTGGGCAGCGAGGGGACCCTGGGGCTCATCACCGAGGTGACGGTCCGCCTGATCACCCCGCCCAGGGACAAGCGGACGCTCCTGGCCTACTTCCGGGACATCCGGACCGCCGGCCAGGTGGTCTCCCGGATCATCGCCTCCCGGATCATCCCCGCGACCCTGGAGATCATGGACCAGACCACCATCAACTGCGTCGAGGACTACGCCGGCATCGGCCTCCCCCGCCAGATGGCGGCGCTCCTTTTGATCGAAGTGGACGGCCACCCCGCGGTGGTCGCCGAGGAGGCCGAGGGGGTCCGCAAAATCCTCGCCGAGGCCCCGGCCGACGAAGTCCACGAGGCCACCAACGCCCAGGAGGCGGCCGGGCTCGCCGCGGCACGCCGCACCGCCCTGTCGGCGGTGGCCCGCGTGTCGCCCACCACCATCCTTGAGGACACCACGGTGCCGAGGAGCCACCTGGCCGAGACCTTCGCGGAGATCGAGCGGCTCAAGGCCAAATACCAGGTCCGCGTCGCCACCTTCGGCCACGCCGGCGACGGGAACCTCCACCCCACGGCCGTCACCGACGAGCGCAACACCAAGGAGCTCGAGAACGTCCACGCCTTCTTCGCGGAGCTCTACGAAAAGGTCCTGTCGATCGGCGGAACGGTCTCGGGCGAGCACGGCATCGGCATCGCCAAGAAGGGGTACCTGCTGCGCCAGTTCGGCGAGGGGGGAATGGGCGTCATGCGCCGGATCAAGGACGCCTTCGACCCGGACGGCCGTCTCAACCCCGGGAAGATCTTCCAGGAGAAGGCCTCCCCGTCGACGGTCCGGACCCAGGGGGAAGGCCATGTCTGAAAACCTTTCGACCGGCCATTTCCATCCCGAGGACGCCCCCGGCTACGAATCGATCCTCCAGTGCATGCGCTGCGGCTTCTGCCTGGCCGTCTGCCCCACCTATGCCCTGACGAACCGGGAACGGTCGAGCCCCCGGGGCCGGGCCGCCCTGGCCAGGGCCGTGGCCGATGGAAAACTGGAATTCACCAAGGCCGTCGGCGAGGAGGCCTTCTTCTGCCTGGACTGCAAGGCCTGCTCCACGGCCTGCCCCTCCGGCGTCCGGGTCGGGACGATCATGGAATTCTGCCGGAGCCAGGAACAGCATTTCCATCCCCCCTCCCTGCCCGCCGGGCTCCTGCGCGACTTCATCCTCAAGAGGATGCTCCCCTCCCCGGCCCTGATGGAAAACTCGCTCCTCCCGGCCCGCCTCTACCAGCGCATCGGCCTCCAGTGGGTCGTGCGGAACCTGGGGGTCAACCGGCTCTTCCCGGGACTGCTGGCCAAGATGGAGGGGATCCTCCCGACCCTGGGGACGCCGCTCCGCCTCGAGATCCCCGAGGTCATCCCGGCGCAGGGCGCAAAGCGGGGCCGCGTCGCCTTCTTCCTCGGCTGCGCCATGAGCCTGGTCTTCCCCGAGGTGTCGCGCCAGACGGCCCGGATACTGGCCCAGCAGGGATTCGACGTGGTCACGCCCAAGGAGGTCAAGTGCTGCGGGGCGCCCCACCTGGCCGAGGGGGACCGGGAAACGGCCCGGCAACTGGCCCGGATCAACCTGGATCTGTTCAACGGCCTG
This sequence comes from Deltaproteobacteria bacterium, assembly GCA_021372415.1. Taxonomy (GTDB): domain Bacteria; phylum Desulfobacterota; class Syntrophia; order Syntrophales; family UBA5619; genus JAKAFS01. Next base: position 1,296 of record JAJFUM010000386.1, on the reverse strand, counting down.
GACGTGGACGCCATCGTGACCGACTGCGCCGGTTGCGGCTGCGCCCTCAAGGAGTACGAGGAAATCCTGGAGGGGAGGGCCACCCACGCGGAGCTCACGCGCTTCCGCTCCAAGGTCCGCGACATCTCGGAATTCCTGGCCGGTGCGGGCATCCGCGCCGAAGGGCTCCGGCCGGTGCCGATGAGCGTCACCTACCATGAGCCCTGCCACCTGGTCCACGGCCAGGGCCTGGCAAAGCCGCCGCGGGAGGTGATCCGGTCGATCCCCGGCGTCGAGCTCCGGGAGATGAAGGAGTCGAACTGGTGCTGCGGCATGGCGGGCTCCTTCGCCCTCAAGGAGCTGGAGACGAGCCGGCGGCTTCTCGAACGGAAGCTCGGCAACGTCCGCGCGACCGAGGCCGACGCCCTGGTCACGGCCAACCCCGGCTGCCACCTCCAGCTGGCCTGGGGGGTGCGGGAGCTGGGGCTCAAACAGCCGGTCCTGCACGTCGTGGAACTGATGGGGCGCGCCCTGCCGTCATGAACGACCGCCGCTCAGAGAGGGACGCGCCCTTGAAATCCGACCCCGCAAAGCTTGAGGAAGGCCTCCGTGCCCTGGTCGAGCTGATCGCCCGGCTCCGCTCTCCGGAGGGATGTCCCTGGGACCGCGCCCAGAAACGGGAGGATATCGGCCGTTACCTGATCGAGGAGGCCTACGAAGTCCTCGAGGCGCTCGAGAGTCCCTTGCCGGAGGCCCTCCAAGAGGAACTGGGGGACCTGCTCTTCCATATCCTCTTCCTGGCCGAGATGGCCCGTGAATCCGGGGACTTCGATCTGGCGGGGGTCCTGGAGGCGATCCGGGCCAAGATGATCCGCCGCCATCCCCATGTCTTCGGCGACACCCGGATCAATGGCGTGGACGATGTCCGCCGGAACTGGGAGGAGATCAAAAAGGACGAGGGAAAGGGGGAGCGGGAGGGCTCCCTCATGGCCGGCCTGCCCCGCAGCCTCACCACCCTGGCCAGGGTCCAGCGGGTCACCGGCCGGGCCTCGGAGCAGGGATTCGACTGGCCCGACACCGCCGGGGTGATCGAAAAACTGGAGGAGGAGATCGCCGAATTCAGGGGCGCCCTCAAGGCCGGGGACGCCGGCAGGATGGCCGAAGAGGCGGGTGACATCCTCTTCACGGCGGTCAATCTCTGCCGCTTCGCCGGCGCCGATGCCGAGGCGTCGCTCCGCGCCGCCCTTCAGAGGTTTACCGACAGGTTCTCCCATATCGAAAAGGCCCTGGCCGGCCAGGGGAAGAGGCCCGTCGACG
>JAJFUM010000382.1 GCA_021372415.1 Deltaproteobacteria bacterium | reverse complement strand
AAGAAAGGTCTCGATAACGCCCGAGAGGGATGCGATCCGTTCATTCCAGGAAGCCTTAGGCGCGGGGGCGCAGAGCCCGGGCTTGAGCCGCGTCCAGATCACGACGATGGCGATGAAAAGGGCGGCCAGGAGGATTCCCGGCAGGATGCCGGCCATGAAGAGTTTTCCCACGGACTGCTCGGTCATGATGCCGTAGACGATGAAGATGGTGCTCGGCGGGATCAGGATCCCGAGACTCCCGCCGGCGGCGACCACGCCCGTGGCCAGGGCGGGGTCGTAATGGTACCGCTTCATCTGGGGCAGGGCCACGGAGGCCATGGTGGCCGCCGTGGCGCTGGTGGAGCCGCAGATGGCGGAGAAGCCCGCGCAGGCGCCGATCGTGGCGACGGCCAGGCCCCCGGGGAGGTGGCCCAGGAACTTGTGGGCCGTGTTGAAGAGCCGGCCGCTGATCCCCGTGTAGTGGGCGAGTTGCCCCATCAGGATGAAGAGAGGAACGACCGTCAGGTTGTAGGAACCGAAGGTGGCGAAGAAATCCCGTGCGAAGAGTCTCAACGCGGCTTCCGGGGAGACCAGGTAGGCGAACCCGGCGACGCCGACGATGGCCATGACGAATCCCACCGGGATTCGGAGGAACATCAGGATGATGAGGACCGCAAAGCCGGTCAGTCCGGCGGCGACGGGCGTCATGGTTTCACCGCCCTGGCCGCGGTCCGCAGGGCCTCGACCAGGAGGACCAGGGTCAAAAGGCCGCTGCCCGCGGCGATCCCGTAGATGAAGGGATAGATGGGCATGGTCAGCGTCACCGAGACCTCCCCGCTGTGCCTGAGGTCCGCGGCGTAGATGAAGCTCTGCCAGGTGAGCAGGCCGAACAGCACGGTGCCGATCAGGGAGACGGCGGCCTCGATGCCGCTCTGCAACCTCCGGGGGAGCCTCTCCACGAGGAGCTCCACGGCGATGTGCCCCTTCTCCAGGGACGTGTAGGCCATGGCGAAGGCGATGACGACGGTCCCCAGGAATCCGACGATCTCGTAGGTCCCGGGGACGGGGCGGCGGAAGAGGCGCAGGACCACATCGGCGCAGGTCAGGAGCATCATGGCGACGACGGCGGCCCCGGCCAGGACGTTGAAGCCCCGGCTGATCCGCGTGACGGCCTGGATAAGTTGAGTCATGGGTCGATCTTTCCTAATAGGGTCGTGAAGGCGCGGGGATTCGGGGCCACCGCGGCCGGCCAGCAGCCCCGAATCCCGCCCGAACAGGATATCCTATTTATAAATTTTGCTGTAGCGCTTGATCAGCTCTTCCGCTTCCTTGACGGCCTTCTGGGCGGGCAGCCCTTTGGCCGAGACCTCTTTGACGTAACCGTCCATGATCGGCAGGACCGCCTTCTTCCAGCGGGCGTTTTCACTGGCCGAGAGTGGGACGATCGTGTTGCCGAGGCTCAGGCTGTACGCGCGGCCCTCCTCGTCGAGCTGGTCCCAGGCCTTGCCGTGGACGTCGATCCACTGGGCGCTGACCTCCTCGATCGTCTTGCGGACATCGGCGGGCAGCGCGTTCCACTTCTTGAGGTTCATCACCACGAACATGGCCGTCGTGTAACCGATCGCGCTGCAATCGGTTGTCGCCTTGATCACCTCGGCCTGTTTCCATCCCTTCAGGGTCTCGATGGGCGTGAGGGTTCCCTCGACGACTCCCTTCTGGAGGGCCTCGTAGGTCTGTCCCTGGGGCATGGCCACCGGGACGCCGCCCAGCATCTCCACCACCTTGGCGCTCAGTCCCGTGGATCGGATCTTCATCCCCTTGAGATGCTCCAGGTTGGAGACCGGCGTTTTCGTGTGCAGGAGTCCCGGGCCGTGGGCATGGATATAGAGAAGCTTGACCCCCTGGAGCTCCTTGGGCATGAACTTCTTGAAGAACTCGTTGGCCACGCGGGTGGCCACCCGGCCGTTCGGGTAGCCCAGGGGCAGGTCCAAGACCTCCATCAGGGGGAAACGGCCCCGCGTGTAAGCGAAACAGGACATCCCCAGATCGGAGATTCCCTTGACGACGCCGTCGTAGCATTGGTCAGCCTGGGTGAGCGTACCTCCCGCCAGGACGCTGATCTTGACCTGGCCGTTGGTCCGTTTTTCGACCTCGCGGGCCCAGGCCTCGCCTGCCTTGGCCTGGCCATGGGTCGCCGGGAAGAAGACGCTGTAGGTGAGGGTGGTTGCGGCCTGGACAGGTCCGGCCGGGATCAGGAAAAAGGCGGCCAGCAGCAGTGCCGCCGTCAGGCACGTCCATCGTCTCGTGTTCATAAGTCCTCCTTCATGCGAATCGGTTTTCCGTTTGTTCCAGAAAGTCTTCATCTGTGCGGCTTGGCCACTGGGGCGCCGGGCATCCTGTCCATCCCGGCCGCTGGGGGAGGACAGGCCGAGGTAGGCGTAAAGAGAGGACGGGATATAATAGAAATTGGCTATGACATAGTACATGTTCAAGCTCCCCCTTTCGGGGATGTCCGCCGTCGGGGCGGTGTCTCTGCAATATTTGGGTTTTCGGTGACGATAATCGGGGAAGGCCTGCTTGCCCGTCCTGGGACGGACAGCAGGCATCAATACATATAGGGATGGCTGCAGATGCGGGCAGTTGCGAAACGCTCTAACAATCTCTTCATGATGTCCGTCGCTCGTTCCATGGTTTCAGGAGAGGGATTCGTATTAAGTTTTGATCGTTCTGTCAAGGAGTATTTTGTTTGGACTGCTCCCTGAGCTTCTCGATCTCTTCGCGGTATTGATCCGCCTGGGCCTTGACCTGTTCGATTTCCTGGCGGGCCTTTTCCAGCTTCTCATCCTGTTTCTGCCGTTCCTCGCGGATCTTGTCCTGCATGGCATCCAGACCCACATAGACTGCCAGGACGCCACCGAGGATCAGCAGGATCGGGATGCCACCCCTGAGGATCATGATGAAGTCGATCCACCATAAGGAAAACCCGATCACGCCTAAGATGACGGATACAATGCCACCGATCAACAAGGACATCGTTGAACCTCCTGATCATCCGGGGCTTCCATGGAACCCTCGTCGTGAAGCTGAGCGGGGAGGAACTCCCCGCAAAACCGGCAGGTTTCTCTGCCGGCGCAGTCTATTCTTTTTAGCATAGAATGGATTTCAAGGCAAATGGAAAGTCTTCCCGGCGGGCGAGGAAAAAAAGCTTGCTTAATGATGACCTTTCGGTTAGCATTCCCAATTCCCCCGCGGGCTTCATGGTCCTTCGCCCCCGGGGTTATCACGAGGCATGGTGGGTTATTATGGTTGAACCGAATTTTGACAAGGGAGAGGGACTGATCCCCGTCGTGGTCCAGGATCACGGGACAGGCGAGGTCCTCATGCTGGCCTACATGAACCGTGAGGCCTGGGAAAAGACACTCGAAACGGGAAAGGCCACCTACTGGAGCCGTTCCCGGCGCAGCCTCTGGCTGAAGGGGGAGACCTCCGGCCATTTTCAGGTGATCCGGGAGATCCGTCTGGACTGCGACGAGGACACGATCCTCCTGAAGGTCGAACAACTGGGCGGGGCCGCCTGCCATACGGGGCACCGTTCCTGTTTCTTCAGGAGATGGTCCGGCGGGGATTTCGAGACCGTCGGGGAGTGTGTCTTTGATCCAAAGGAAGTGTACAAATGAACAAGCTCAAACTGGGGATCCCCAAGGGGAGTCTGGAAGCCAATACGGTAGACCTTTTCAAGAAGGCGGGTTGGCATATCACCTATGACAGCCGGAGTTATTTCCCCGATATCGACGACGACGAGATCAACTGTACGCTGGTCCGCGCCCAGGAGATGTCCCGTTACGTGGACGACGGGACGCTCGATCTGGGCCTGACGGGACAGGACTGGATCATCGAGAACGAGTCGGATGTCGTGGCCGTCCAGGACCTGATCTACTCCAAGACCTCGATGAGACAGGCCCGATGGGTCCTGGTGGTCCGTGAGGACTCTCCCATCCGGTCCATCGAGGACATGCAGGGCAAGCGGGTGTCGACGGAGTTGGTCAATTTTACCCGCCGGTACTTCGCCGAGCGCAACATCCAGGTCCATGTGGAATTCTCCTGGGGGGCGACCGAAGCCAAGGTCGTCGAAGGGCTCGTCGATGCCATTGTCGAGGTCACCGAGACGGGAAGCACGCTTCGGGCCAACAAGCTGAAGATCATCCACGAGCTGATGAAGACCAACACCAAGCTGATCGCGAACCGCGCGGCCTGGAACGACCCCTGGAAACGGCAGAAGATCGAACAGATCCGGATGCTGCTCAACGGATCCCTCCAGGCGATGGGAAAGGTCGGGCTCAAGATGAACGTCCCCAAGGGAAGTCTCGACAAGGTTTTTGCCCTGCTTCCTTCGCTGAAGGCGCCGACGGTTTCCAGCCTCCACTCGGAGGACTGGTTCGCGGTGGAAACCATCGTGAGCGGGAGCGTGGTTCGGGACCTGATCCCCGGGCTCAGAGAGGCCGGAGCCGAAGGGATCATCGAGTACCCCTTAAACAAGGTCATCTGAAGGAGGTTGGGCCATGCGCAAGGCGACGATCGCTCGGAAGACCACCGAAACCGAGGTCTCCGTGGAGGTCGATCTCGACGGCAAGGGGGAGGGGCGAATCGACACCTCGGTTCCCTTTCTCGACCACATGCTGAACCTCCTGGCCCGGCACGGGTTGATCGATCTGACCGTCCGGAGCAAGGGAGACACGGCGATCGACGATCACCACCTGGTGGAGGATGTGGGGATCTGTCTGGGGCAGGCCGTCCGGAAGGCCCTCGGCGAGCGCCGTGGGATCAGCCGGTACGGATCGGCCGTGGTTCCGATGGACGAGAGCCTCTGCAACGTGGCGATGGACCTGTCCGGCAGGCCTTATCTGGTTTGGCAGGCCGAGATGAGCCCGCAGAGGATCGGGAAGTTCGATCCGGCCCTCCTGAAAGAATTTTTCAAATCATTCTCGGACCATAGTGGAATCACCTTGCACATCAACCTCATCTATGGTACAAACAGCCACCACATGGCGGAGGCGATTTTCAAAGCCTTTGCCCGTGCTTTCAGGGGGGCGGTGGCCGTCGACGAGCGGATCGAGGGCGTCCTGTCCACCAAGGGATCCCTGGAGGTCTGAGGGCGGCCTCAAAGGGCCGTGATGAATCTTGGGTGCGGGGTTGTGGAACGGGCGGAGGGATATTTCTCTTCCCCGCGGGGATTGTGTGACCGCCGCCAGAGCCGAGGGGGTTCATCATCGAAAAAATGATCCGTTTTCCCAAGGGATTCTGCGTCCTTTTTTTCGTCTGCCTGCTTGTGCCCGTGATGACGGGCTGCCATTACCGGGGGGATGCGGTTCCCCCCAATCCCGATGAGAAGGTCGCTTTCGATCGGATTGCCGTGATTCCCTTCCAGCAGATCCTGCCGGACGAACCGGCGGGCGGGGTCGTCCGCTGTCCGCTCTGCGGGGTGAACTTTGCGGCCACCAAGTCGGCCGGGACCCCGGAAAAGGTGCTGGAGCGGTTTTTCACGGAGCAGATTCGGAAGACCCATCCGAAATTGACCCTCCTGGAGGGGGAGAAGGTGGACGGCATCTTCCGGCGTGTCTCCGCGAGTTCCCTCAAGACCCCGCTGAAGGACGTCCTGTGCGAGGTCGGCAGAGAGCTGGAAGTGCAGGGGGTCGTCGTCGGGCACCTCTACCGCTTCCGTGAACGAAAGGGGGTCGCCTACACGGTGGAACAGCCGGCGTCGGTCGCCTTCGACCTCCATCTGGTTCGGGTCAGCGACGGGACGATCGTCTGGCGGGCCCAGTTCGACAAGACGCAGGGGTCCCTGATGGAAGACCTCCTGCAGATCGCCGCTTTTCTCCGGCAAAAGGGGCGGTGGGTCACGGCGGCGGAATTGGCGGAAGAGGGGATGGAGGAGGTCCTCCAGACCTTTCCCGTCCTGCCGTAACGGTCGACCGACTTCGGTCCAGGCAGTCCCCTTCGGAATTTCCGTGGGAACGGAGATTCCTTTATTTTTTAGCGGAGGCGGGTTTTGGGGTCCTTGACCGCCTTTTCCCGAGGGCGTTATGCTGATCATTCCCGCCATTGACCTGAAGGAGGGCCGCTGCGTGCGGCTGGCCCAGGGGGACTTCAGGCGGTCGACCGTCTATGGGGAAGACCCCGTTGCGATGGCCTCCCTCTGGAAGGCGAAGGGTGCCGAACGTCTGCACGTGGTCGATCTTGACGGTTCCCTCGCCGGCCTCCCCCGCCACACCGCGGTCATCCGGGGCATCGTGGAGAAGACGGGACTGCCCCTTCAGGTGGGCGGCGGCATCCGGGAGATGAAGACGGTGGAGGCGTATCTCGGGCTGGGGGTCCGGTGGGTGATCGTCGGTACGGCCGCGCTCAGGGACCCCGCCTTTGTCCGGGAGGCCTGCCGGGAATTCCCCGGCCAGGTGATCCTGGGCATCGACGCCACCCGGGGACAGGTGGCCGTCCAGGGGTGGACGGAAAAGACGACCCAGACCGCGGTCGAACTGGCGCGGCGCTTTGCAGACAGCGGACTGGCCGCCTTGGTCTACACGGACATCGCCAGGGACGGCATGGAAACGGGGGTCAACGTGGAGGACACCGCCGAACTGGCCCAGGCAGCCGGGATTCCGGTAATCGCCTCGGGCGGGGTATCGGGAATCGGGGATATCCGAAAACTCATGGCCGTCGAGGATCGTGGGATTTTCGGCGTCATCGCGGGAAAGGCGCTCTACTCGGGGGCCCTTTCCCTTGAAGAGGCGATCGCGGCCACGAAAGACGGCCGGTAAAGGAGGTCAGTGGCATGGACGGGTGCATCTTCTGCAAGATCGCGGCGGGCGAGATCCCCTGCCGGAAGGTTTACGAAGACGAGAGGGTCCTGGCCTTTGAAGACATCCATCCCATGGCCCCGATCCACGTCATCATCATCCCCAAGGGCCATGTGGCCACCCTGATGGATGTCGGTGCGGACCGGATGGCCGACCTCCAGGCCATGATGGCCGCGGCCCAGGAGGTGGCCCGCCTCAAAGGAGTGGACCAGCGGGGGTTCCGCGTGGTGATCAACTGCAACCCGGAGGGCGGTCAGGTGGTTTTCCATCTCCACATGCACCTCCTGGGCGGGTTGAAGCTCAAAGACGCCCTGGCCTGAAAAGGGTCGCTGTCCATTGACAAAGGGCAAAGAGGCTCTAACTTAACCAGTGGGGGGATCGCAAGTCATGGGATTCAAGGAAAGGGTGGATCAGGAGACGGTCCAGGCGGCCAAGGCCAAGGACAAGATCAGACTGTCGGCCCTGCGCATGCTCAAGAACGGGCTGCACAACCGGGAGATCGATCTGAAACGCGAACTCAACGAAACGGAATTTCTCCAGCTTCTCTCCTCCATGGTCAAACAGCGCAAGGATTCGATCGAACAGTTCGAAAAGGGGGGACGGGCCGATCTCGTGGAGAAGGAAAGTGCGGAACTCAAGGTCATCGAGGAATTTTTGCCCGCCCAGCTCTCGGAGGCGGACATCGACAACCTGATCCAGGAGACCATCCGCGAGACCGGGGCATCGAGCGCCCGGGACATGGGGAAGGTCATGAAGGTCCTGATGCCGAAGTTGACCGGCAAGGCGGACGGCAAGGCCGTCGGTGAAAAGGTCAAGGCCCTCCTGTCCGCATAGGGGAAAGGGAAACTTGAAAGGGTCCATTCCCGATGACAAGATCGAGGAGATCCGCAGGAGGGCCGACATCGCCTCGGTGATCGGGGAGTATGTCACCCTGAAGAAGGCGGGGAGGAATTATCTCGGGCTCTGCCCCTTTCACCACGAGAAGACCCCCTCCTTCACGGTGAGCCCCGACAAGCAGATGTTCTACTGCTTCGGTTGCAGCGAGGGGGGAAACGTATTTTCCTTTCTGATGAAGCTCAACCACCTGACCTTCCCGGAGGCGGTCCGGCAACTGGCGGGCAAGGTGGGCGTTATCATCCCCGAAAAGGCGATGAGCCATCAGGAGAGGGAGCGTTACACCCTCGGGGAGCAGCTCCGGCGGGTGAATGAACTGGCCGCTGACTTCTACGTCAGAATGCTCCAGTCGAGGGCTGGTCAGAAGGCCAGGGAGTACCTCCTGAAGAGGGGGATCGGCGAGTCGGCGGTTCGGGCCTTTCGCCTCGGGCTGGCCCCGGACGGCTGGCGAGGCTTGGCCGGCGAACTGGAGAAACGTGGTGTTTCCCCGACCCTGGCGGAGCAGGCCGGCCTTCTTATCGCAAGGACCGGGACGTCGCGGGGCCACTACGACCGGTTCCGGGGGAGGCTGATGATCCCCATCGAGGACGCGGACGGTCATGTGATCGCCTTCGGGGGGCGGGTGATGGGCGCGGGCGAGCCGAAATACATGAACTCCCCGGAATCACCGGTCTATACCAAGGGGAACAACCTCTACGGCCTGGCCAGAACCCGCGAGGCCATCCGCGAGAGGGACTTCGCCATCCTGGTCGAGGGGTACTTCGATCTGATCGCTCTCTGGAATGCGGGAATCCAAAACGTGGTGGCGACGCTGGGGACGGCCCTGACGCGCGCCCAGGTCGATCTCATCCGGCGGCATACATCCCGGGCGGTCGCCCTTTTCGACCCCGACGAGGCGGGCCGGAAGGCCCTGGCCCGGAGCCTCGAGCTCTTTCTGGCGGCCAACGTCCACGCCAAGGCCGTGATCCTCCCCGATGGGCACGACCCGGACACCTTCGTCAGGGAACGGGGGCGGGGGCCGATGGAGGAACTCCTGGCCCATGCCTGGCCGATGGCCGATTACTACATCGAGCAGATCCTTGGCAGGCGCGGGACGCTGGAGGAGGAACGGGACAAGCTGAGGGAGGCCGTCGCCTTCATCAGCCGGATTGAGAATAGTGCCGAGCGGGACCTCTTTGCCAAGAGGGTGGCCGAGCAACTGCGCGTCGATGAGGCGGTCCTCAATCAGGAGATCCGCCGCCACCTCCAGGGCAGCCCGGCGGTCCAGGCGGGCCCCCTGCAGAAGATGGCCGATGCGGAGGCGGATCCCCTGGAGTTGCGTCTGATCCAGATGATGCTGGAACATCCGGCAAGGCTCTCGGCTGTCCGGGAGTCCGGCGTTATCGATGGTTTCCGGACGGCAGCCTTGAAGGTCCTGGGGGAGTCGCTTCTCGCCAGGGAAAGCCGGCCGGTGGGGGACGTGGCTTCCCTGGTCGAAGAACGGATGGCCGGCCCCCTGAGGGACAGACTCCTGAAGGGTCTGGTGGGGGAAAGCCCCTATCCGGAATCCCAGATCGACCAACTGATGGCCGATGCGATCCGGAAGATCCGCGATCGGTCGAACCGGGAGAGAAGCGAGATCCTCAGGCGGAGGATGAAAGAGGCCGAGAAGGCCAATGATCTGGAACTGCTCAGCAGCCTCAGTCTGGAATGGCAGAAGCTCAGGCTGAACAAGGAGGGGGCTGCATAATCCTTTGGGATGCTCATGGACCGTCCGCGGCTGAGGCCGACCGACAGGTCTGATCATGACAGGTTAGCGGGAGAGACCGATATGGCAAAAGAGATTGAGTCCGACGAATTTAAGAAGTTGATCACCCTGGGAGAGGAGAAGGGGTTCCTGACCTACGACGACGTCAACGACCTGCTGCCCTCCGATGTGATCTCCTCGGATCAGATCGACGACATCATCATGCTCTTCGGGGAGAAGAACATCGATATCATCGATACCGACAAGGGGGAGAAACTGGTCGTCAAGAAGTCCACAGACGAGCGGGTCGACAACAAGGGGGAGGACCTCCTGGGACTCCTGCCGGCCGTGGGCAAGACCGGGGACCCGGTCAAGATGTATCTCCGGGAGATGGGGCTGGTGTCGCTCCTGAGCCGCGAGGGAGAGGTCGAGATCGCCAAGAAGATCGAGGAGGGCGCCAAGGAGAGCATGGAGGCCGTCTTCAGCGTGAACTCTTCCATCAAGGACGTCGTCCAGATGGGGGCCCAGCTCAAGAACGGCGGCCTCCGGGTGAAGAGCCTCATGGACAACGTCGAGGACGAGGACGGTGTCGTCGAAGAGGACATGCATCTGGAACGGGTCATCAAGCTCCTGGACAAGGTCACTTCCCTGGATGCCAAAAACGATCAGATCCGCAGAAGGCTCAATTCCAAGGGGATCGATACCGAGCTGAGGGAGGAACTCAAAGAGGATCTGGAGAAAAACATCGCCAAGATCGTCAAGCTCTGCCGCAAGGTCCGGTTCAGCAAGAGGCAGATCGACCGGATGGTCGCCAATCTCAGAATCTATGTGGAGGATGTGGAGAAGGCGGAAGAAGCGATCCGGCGCTGCAAGAAGGAGACAGGTCTCTCCCTCTCCCAATTGGAGCAGGCCTGGGCGAAGATGCACAAATCCGCCAGGAGCGCCGAGCAGGTGTCCAAGAAGCTGGGCGTCTCCCTGAGGAGGCTGAAGAACTCGGAAGAGACGATCAAGGATGCCAACCGGCTGTTCAAGAAGATCACCCAGGAAACGGGGCTCTCGGTGACGGCCCTGAAGAAGGCGATGGTGGTGATCGATACGGGCGAGCAGAAGGCGGAGGTCGCCAAGAGAAAGCTGGTGGAGGCGAATCTGCGTCTGGTGGTGAGCATTGCCAAGAAGTATACGAACCGGGGTTTGCAGTTCCTGGATCTGATCCAGGAGGGCAACATCGGGCTGATGAAGGCGGTCGACAAGTTCGAATACCAGCGGGGGTACAAGTTTTCCACCTATGCGACCTGGTGGATCCGGCAGGCGATCACCCGCGCCATCGCCGACCAGGCCAGGACCATCCGGATCCCCGTCCACATGATCGAGACGATCAACAAACTCATCCGGACTTCGAGGTATCTGGTCCAGGAGTTGGGCCGTGAACCCAACCCGGAGGAGATCGCCAACAAGATGGAATACCCCCTGGAAAAAGTCCGGAAGGTCCTGAAGATCGCCAAGGAGCCCATCTCCCTGGAAACCCCGATCGGCGAGGAGGAGGACAGCCACCTCGGGGATTTCATAGAGGACAAGAAGATCATGTCTCCCTCGGAGGCCACGATCAGCATGGATCTGGCGGAGCAGACCCGGAAGATCCTTTCGACCCTGACGCCGCGCGAGGAAAAGGTGCTCCGCATGCGTTTCGGGATCAGCGAGCGGGCCGATTACTCGCCGGAAGAGGCGCGCGAATCCCTGGAAATGAGCCGGGAGAGGGCCAAGCAGATCGAATCGGGGGCCACCCGAAAATTGCGCAATCCCTCCCGGAGACGGGCCACGAAGCCGCTTCTTAAATAAAAGGGTTGACAAAATCAGGTGACAGGTACTAAAAAGATTAGTTTATAAAGCATGGCGTCATCCCCTGCAATACAGGGCCCATAGCTCAATTGGTAGAGCCACCGGCTCATAACCGGTCGGTCCCTGGTTCGAACCCAGGTGGGCCCACCAGGGATGAAAGACCGATCAGGCGGGTCAGGACATGAAGGGCAGAACATTGAGGATCATCATAGATGGACGGGAAGAGGGAAAACGGGATTTCCCTGAAAATGCACCAGCGGCTGGTGCATTTTTTTTTGGTGATTTTTCCAGGGTATTCTTGAAATGGAAAGGGGGAGCGGGTTGAGAGAAAAGTTGGCACTCCTGATTGAACTGCAGAAGATGGAGCTTGCGGCGGCGAGGATCAGCGCACGCAAGAAGGAACTGCCGGTCCGGATGAACGAGTTGGAGGAGGGATTCAAGGCCCTCTGCGCCGCGGTGGACGGGGAAAAGGAGAAGCTGGAAGGCCTGAGAAAACGGCGTCGGGAGAAAGACGCCCAGCTGCAATCGGGGCAGGATTCCCTCAAGAAGACGAGGGAGAGGCTCTTCGACGTCAAGACGAACAAGGAATACCAGTCAATGCTGAAGGAGATCGAGACGTTCGAGGCCAAGAACAGCCAGATCGAGGACGAGGTGATCTCCCTTCTGGAGGAGCTTGACCGTTTCGAATCGGCCGTCAAGGCCCGCGAAGGGGAACTGGCCGCCCAACGCGGCCAATACGAGGATCAGAAGGCCAAACTGACGGAAGAGCTCAACTCCCTTTCCGGGGAGCTTGAGGCCTGCCTCCGAAAAGGCGGCGAGGTCCGCAATAGCATCCCCGCCGAGATCCTGCGAAAATATGACCAGATCAAGAATGCCGGACGCGGGGTGGCCGTGGTCTCGGTCTGGAAGGAGGTCTGCGACGGCTGCCACATGTCGATTCCCCCCCAGCTGTACAACGAGCTCCAGAAGTCCAAGGCCCTGCTCACCTGTCCCAACTGCAGCCGGATTATCTACTGGGAGAACCGGAACGGCTGATGGCTCTTGACGTTCTCCGGGGGATTCGGGTATAAGGATCTTTGAATCGAGGTGCCCAAGCGGCTCAGGTGGTCGCCGGCCGGTTCCGGCCGGAGGAAAGTCCGAACTCCACAGGGCAGGATGGTCGCTAACGGCGACTGGGGGTGACCCTAAGGAAAGTGCCACAGAAAAGATACCGCCCCTCCCGACGGGAGAGGTAAGGGTGAAAAGGCGAGGTAAGAGCTCACCAGTTTCCCGGGTGACCGGGAAAGCTTGGTAAACCCCATCCGGAGCAAGACCGAATAGGAGAACGGGGCGGCCCGCCCCCAGGTTCTCGGGTTGTGTCGCTTGAGGCGGCCGGCAACGGCCGTCCCAGAGGAATGATCACCGCCGCCCTTCGGGTGACCGGAAGGCGGAACAGAATTCGGCTTACGATCCACTTGGACACCCGTCCCATGGCCCCCGCCGCCCCGAGAAAGGAGCGGCGGGGGTTCCCTTTTGGCATCCCTCTGTAACTCGACGGGATGTTCCCCCCAGGGGAAAAAGAGAAGGCCGGGGGCTTGGCGCCTCCGGCCTTTTTCAGGTTCCACCTTCTGGGGAGGACCTACTTGTCATCTTCCTCCTCGTCATCGTAGTGTTTCGCCGCTTCTTCGGCCTCTTGGGGGACCTCCGATGCGATTGAGCGGGAGATGCCCCTGGCCAGGAGCGCCATGATCAGGAACAACAGGATGATGGAGAGGACAAGGATCACGATGATGGTGGTGGACCATGATTTGGCCTCCTTCTCGATGTTTCGGGAGGTCTTGATGGCCAGGTCGTTGTATTTCTGCACGTCCACCCCCATCCCCACCCATCCGAAACCGCCCGGCTGGGGATACTCCTTGGTGTAGAACTTGACGGGGGCATAGGCCACCAGTTTCATGTGCCCCCCGAACTTGTAAGCCTTGACGCCGGCGTTCCCAGTCATCGCATCCTTGGCGATCTCGGGGAGATTGGGATCCATGTAGCCCAGGAGGTTCAGGTTCAGAACCGCCTCGCCCTTCTTGCCCATCTCCGCCGAATTTTTGTCCGTCAGGGCGGGAACCGGCGACCCATCGGGATTGAGACCCGCGATGTGATAGTCGTAGGGATGGGAGATGACCAGACCTCGGTTGTCCACCAGATAGGCGTAGTTTCCGGTGGAGGTGTCCACCTCTGCCTCAAAGGCTTGACCTGCCTGCGTGGGGACCACATGGTCCGTCAAGGCGGCCAGGTGCCGGTAATCCAAGGCCAGGGTCAGAACCCCAGCGAATCCCTGTTTGTCGAAAACGGGCGTTGCAAAGCGGATGACGCCGGCAAACCGTTTCCCCTTTTCGAATTCGGTCCGGTTCACATACCAGCCGGTGACAGGCGAGACGTAGACCTCGCCGCGGTTGAGCGACCGGGCCGCGGAGAAGTAGACCTCGGACTTGTAGGCCGTGTTGGCGGGTTTCGCGACGTTGACCAGGGCCGATTTCGGTACCGCCTCGCCGTTCACGATCTTGACGATCTCATTGCCGGACCGGTCGGTCAACGCCATTTCCGCGTAGAGGTAGGCGAGGACCTGGCGGACCTTGCCTTCTTCACGGATCCAGAGGGGTTTCTGGTTTTCCCGCACGAACTGTTTGAAAGCGGTATCGGTTGTTGGGATGATTGTCGCGATCAGCAGATCCTTTTTCCTCTCCGAGAGGAAACTGGCGATCTCTTCCGCGGTATTGACGGCACGTGATTTGATCTCCTCTTGGAATTTCTGATCGAGGACATTGACTGCCCCTTCCTTTACGGTGACCCCCAGCTTGAAGATGCCGTTGGCAATCAGGATCGCCATCAACGACAAGGGGATTACGATCAGCAGGAAGAAGACCCTTGCTACGGTGAATAGCCCCTTACCCTCTTTCGTTTCTGCCATGCCTCTTTCCCCCTAACCGTTTGGAGTTGGTGTGGATGGGACGAACTAACCTGCCAGAAAATATTTCATGTAGGGGTTGGCATAGAGGAGCACCAGGGAGACGACCAGGGCGTAGATGGCGATCGATTCGGCCATGGCCATGCCGACCAGCATCGTCATCATGATCTTCCCCTGAACCCCCGGATTCCTGCCTACGGCCGAACAGGCGCCGCTTGCCGCGGTGCCGATGCCGAGCCCTGCTCCGACTGCCCCCACGCCGATCGCAAAACCTGCCGCGATCATGGCCCCGACGGCAAAGAGGACCTTCGTATAGGATTCACCTCCCGCTGGAAGGCTTTCCGCCGCAAGCGCAAAAGGCGAACTGAGAAGGAGGACCGCTGCAGAGGTGACCAGAGTGAACAACCCTTTCTCAAATTTTCGTAACATCGTCTTTCCCCTTTCATAAAGTGATAAGATTTTTTCCCTCTTCATTACCATAAATGAAGGTCTCCGAAAAGGGTTTCTCAACGGAGTTCCACATTGTGCAACCGCCATGCCATGGATGGCCTGTTCGGATGTTCTCTGTAACCGCTCAGAGTAACGGGGTTATTGCGGACAGGCCCGGAAAAGGGCTCGGCAAACCGGGAGGTCCCCTTGAACGTTCCTTTCAACGGGCCGTTCCGATTGAACGAAAGGTGAAACCTTCGGGGTGCGGGAGGGGGTGTGAGGAAATAGGGGTTGATAATTTCCTAAGACCCCGTTAGGATAAGTATTATGGGAAACGCAGTGCAGCCCTGCGAGGAGGTCTGTTTCATCGGGACGATAAGGACGGATCGGGAAGGTCGTCAGGCAGGATTGTGAGGACCGTTCGGAGAGGGGTTTGGCCATGCAAGAGCTGCTCACAGCTGCGACCTATCTGGTGGTATGGCTCATCTGCTGGCGGGTGATCGGCATTGAAAGCGGCCTGACCAAGCTGATCCTATCCCTGGGAGCGGCGATCTTTGTGTTCGTGCTCCTTGCCGTTAAAGATCATCAACGAAAAAAGAAGGGTGGCAGATAACCGGAGGCACCGTCCCCGGGGTAGCCCGGTTCCCTGCCCGGTCGGAAAGGTCGGATGGATTCAGAGGACATTCGGGACAGGAAGGACTTACGGAGGATTACCCTTTCGGTCGTATTGGCGGCCTTGGCCGTGATTCTGCTGATCCTCCTGCTGACCGTGACCGTCCGCTATGCCAGGGAAAAGGAGATGGTCCGGCAGTTCGGCCAGCAACAGGCCGCCATCGCCCGGGGAATCGCCGCCAGGTTGGAGGACCTGATCCTTCCCGTGGAGCGGTCCCTGATGACGCTGGCTGCGAACCAAGCCCGGTTCCGCACCGAGGGTCGGAGGCTCAAGGCGGCCTATGACGAGATGGAAGGGAAGGTCTCTTTCCTGGCCGTGGCCGATCGGGGCGGCACCATCCTGTCCAAGCACCCGCCCTTCATGATCGGTCGATACGGAGGCTTCGGCAACCTCTTTTTCTTCCGACAGGTCCTCAAGACGGGGAAGATGGCCCTGAGCGCCGTTCGCCTGCCTGGAGACGAGGGGGTCGACAACCGCTCCGTTGCCATTGGCGTTCCCATCACCGGGCCGGAGGGGCAGATCGGGGGCGTGGTGGTGGCGATCATGCCGTTGACCGCCTTCGACAGCGGTGCGATGGAGCATGCCGGAGGGGACGGCCGGACCTGGCTGATCGATGCCGAGGGAACCATCCTCTTCCATCCCCATAGCGTGGCCATCGGGCGGGACGCGGAGACCCTGGAACTCGCCGAGGGGTCGAAGCCGTTCCTCCTGCAGGAGGACATCCTGGCGGGGGCAGAGGGGTACGGGGAGTACCCGCTGGCCGGGCCGAGCGGCCAGAAGGAGCGCTATATCGTGGCCTATGCCCCGGTCCGTCTGGCATCCGGGGACTGGTTCGTGGCGACCGCCACGCCCTATCTCCAGGCGATCGATCTCTTCCGGAAGACCTTCCTGAACATCATGATCGGCGCGGCCGGCCTCATCCTGTCCGTGATCATCGCCGCGGCAGTCGTCGTCTATGCCAGCCGCAGAGGGCTGGAGAACCGGACGATCCGGGAGAGGCTGCGGGAACGGGAACTCTGGCAGGAAAAGATGGTCCGGGAGAAGAAGACCATCGAGGGGATCATCGAAGGATCGCCCATCCCGACCTTCGTCTTGAACGGGGAGCACCGGATCATCCTCTGGAACCGGGCCTGCATGGAACTGACGGGATTCAAGGCCTCCGAAATGATCGGGACGGAAAACCAGTACCTCCCCTTCTACAATGAAAAGCGACCCGTAATCGCCGATCTGATCCTCGAAAGGGATTTCGAGGGGATCGAGAAGTATTATGGGACCAAGCAGGTCAGGCGGTCGATCACGGTAGAGGGGGCCTATGAGGCCAGGGACTTCTACCGGGACCTGGGGGGGCTGAACCGGCACCTCTACTTCATTGCAGCCCCCATCTACGACGAGAAAGGTCAGGTCATCGCGGCGATCGAAACGATCCAGGACATCTCGAAGGAAGAGGAGATGGCCAACGACCTCCGGGAATACGCAGATTCGCTCCAGGCCGAGCTCCAGGAGAACATCCGCCTCAGGCAGGAGATCGAATCCCTCTACAATCACCTCCAGTCCATCGTGGACAGCCTGCCCGAGAGGCTCTTCGTCCTTACCAGCGACGGAACGATCCATTACGTGAGCCGCGATGTGAAGACCGGGCTCGGGATGACGGTCCCGCAGGTCCAGGGGAAGCATTTCCTGGAACTGGTCCCTCCGGAGTACCGGGATTTGGTAAGCGCCCGATGGGAGGACGCCAAACGGGGGGTCTTCACCCCTTACGAGATGGAGGTCAAGGCCCGGGACGGCTCCCCCCGAATGCTCTTGATCACGGTCGCCCCGATCCGGGGGACCGACCGGTACGTCATCGTGCAGCGCGACATCACCGAGTTCAAGAGATTGGAGGCGCAGGTCTACGAGAGCCAAAAGATGGCGGCGGTGGGTCAACTCTCCGCCGGCATCGCCCACGAGGTCCGGAACCCCCTCTCGTCGATCAAGATGAGCCTCCGTATCCTGGAGAAACGGATGCATCCGACCGGCAACGATCTGAAGCGGTTCCGGATCGCCGAACGGGAGGTGGAACACCTCGAGGACCTGGTCCGGGATGTCCTGATCTATGCCAGGCCCGCCCAGCCCAAGAAGGAGACGGCCGATATCCGGAAGGTCGTCGAGCAGGCCCTGGACCTGGCGGAGAAGGCGCTTTCGGAAAAGGGGATCGACGTCCGAATCCAATTTGCCGCCGACGTGCCGGTTTGCAGCGTCGATCCTTCGATGCTGGAGCAGGCCTTTCTCAACCTCCTGCTCAATGCGGTGGACGCCCTGGAGCCCGGGGGCATCCTGACCCTTTCCGTCAGGAAGGCCTCCCCGCCCGAGGGGGCGTGGATCGAGGTGGAGATCGAGGACAACGGCTGCGGGATCGACGAGGGGGACATGCCGCACCTGTTCAACCCCTTCTTCACCCGCAAGAAGGACGGAACGGGGCTTGGCCTGACCCAGGTGAAGAAGATCGTGGAAATGCACGGGGGAAGCGTGGAGGTCTTCAGCCGAAAGGGTGAGGGAACGCGGGTCCGGGTCCGCTTCCCCATCCTGTCGAACGGTTCGGCCCCTCCAGGTCAAGGGGCGGCC
>JAJFUM010000373.1 GCA_021372415.1 Deltaproteobacteria bacterium | reverse complement strand
TGGTTGGTGTAGAAGTAAAGCTGTTGATTTTCATCCACGATAGGGCGAATCGCCTCACGGGACGCACTGGTGAAACCCGCTACCAGGACATCGACCTTATCCTGACCAATCAGACGAGTGGCCGCGAGCTTCCAACTTTCGATATCTGACCGTCCATCCAAGGTCCTCAATTCCACTTTTCGTCCCAGGAGGCCCTTTTCCCTTGAGCGGACCAGGATCTTGTCCTCCTCCGCGTACAGGAGCTTGCAGTTGTCCGTTTCGCCTCCCCGGTCCAGAAATACGAGATCGCACCCTGTCGGCCGCAGAAGGGGGGGCTTGGAGGCATACTGGGCCAGAAGGCCTCGTCCCGGTGCACCCAGGTGACTTCCCACCAGCCTGAGCCCGGCGTTGATCTCTTTTACGGCAAGTTGCGCAGCATGCCATTTGGATATTCCGTAGATGGATAGATCGCCGGACAAATCCTCGATGAAACCAATTTTGACCGGCTGATCATGAAAATTGCTGTGAACCATCAAATTCCAGCCTCCGAATATCGTAACCGTTTCTCTCTGAGACCCCGCCGCGGCATTTCTCTTCTGCTGCCGTAAAAGCCATGCCCCATTTCATGATGTTCATTACATGGCCTGAAGACGAGAGCTCAGATTTTCCGTCTTGTGATTTATCCCGATTTTCTTTCTTATCCTCAACCGGTGAGAATCAATGGTCCGTGCGGACAAATTCAGAATCTCGGCAATTTCTTTTGTGGATCTCCCGTCGCGGAGCAGATGAGCCACTTGCAGTTCCGTTGCCGTCAACCCCAAGGATGGGGAGGACAACTTGAGGGTGAAAGGGGAGAGAAGATCTTTCAACGACGCCTCCAGAAGGTCCAGAAACACCCTCTGGCGCGGGTTCAGGCCGCTGACCTTGAACTTTTCCAGCAGCGGGTCGACGTGTTGACGGACATTAGAGAGGATTTTTTCTTCGATCTGGGTCCTATCCTCATTCCTCTCTTTCAGAAGGATCTTCAGCGCGGCATTCATCTCTTCCAGTTTCGTCGATTTGATTTTCAAGTCTTCTTCCCGTATCCGAATGGTGTTCCACGCCTCCCGGAGTTCCGTAATGTCCGTTAACACCGTGCAGTAACCCCGAAAATGGGATTCACCGTCATAAACGGTGCGGGGAGAGGCGATTGTTGGGACGGCCTGCCCGCTGCTTCCGGTCCAGGTGATTTCGAAAGACGTCGTTTCTCCTCTCAGTGCCTTTTCATGCTGTAATAGGAGGATCTTCTTGTTTTTCTCATCCAGAAAATAACTAATGGGCAACCCGATGATTTCGTCAATCTGATATCCCCATAGACCACAAAGCTTCTGGTTTGCATAGGTGAGCGTCAGTTCTTCATCTACGATCATGAACCCCTCGTTCATTGTGTCCAGAAGAAGCCGGTATTTGCTTTCATTCTCCCAGAGCGCCTCAACCGCCCGGAATCGTGAGATGATGGCGGCCATCCTGTTGCCGATCGTTTCCAAGGCGCTGCGGGCACTCTCAAGCAGGCAAATTTTCCTTCGGCCATAAAGGAAGAGGGCGGCTATCACTTGGCCGTCTTGACGCATCGGAATTATAGCCCGGCAGGCCAAACGATCCTCCGATCCGATGGTTAGAGCGGGCATGGCGATATCGATTTTGGGATGGTCGTCATAGATTGGTTTGCCAGTCATCACCAACCGAGTCTGTTGCGAGGCAAAATCGTAAAAGGATGAAGTCTCTGCGAAGCAGGCCGGCAAGCCCCTGTGGCAACTGATCTTCATGCCGTCAGTCAGCGGATCAATGGTGTAGATACAGCCGGCATCAATTCCTTCGACCTGACAGGCGAACTTCAGAACCTGTCCCATCGACTCTTTGAGATCGCGGGTTAGGCCGAGGGCAAAACCCATATTCTGAAGAATCCCAATCAGTTTCTCACTCGTTTTCAGTCGGGATATGTCGAACAGTGTTCCCTGAAAGGCGATGACCTTTCCGCTGCTCAGGACGGGACAGGCACGCATGAGAAGGGGGACTCGCACACCATCCTGTTGGAGTCCGGTCGATTCCTGATTCAACGGCCTCCGCGCCGTGAGAACTCTGTCAAAGAACTTTTCAATGTCCTCTCGGTCGTCGGGGGTGACGAGATCAGGTATCCGGAAATTGTTGGCCAATTGCTGGGACTCAAAGCCGAACATCCGAAGTCCCTGGGGTGAAAGGTAGGTGATCTTCAACTGGGGGTCGCACCGGAAGAGACCGCCCGGAATCAGGTCGGCTATCCCCTCAACGGAGTCGTGGTGTTGCTTCCGGTCGGTCGCCGGGGTTTCCTTGCGGTGATCGCGATCTGTGTTTGCCGACTGCTTCACCATCAATGCCGCCTTAGAATGGAACACAGTAAAAGATGCTTTTTGCCGTCGCTTGTCAGGATTTTCCATCCTCGACGTGAGCATAAGGACTGTATCACAAAATGGCAGCATCAAAAAGGTTTTGTGTCAAATTAGAACAGGGTGGCCTGGGGTATGAAGTCGTACCGGAATAATTTTAAAAAACATGAGGAACCCGATTCAAGCAGGAGGTGGGGTTACCCCCACCTCCCGAATGAGGACAGGAGGTCAAGAAGCCATTCAACGCTATTTGACCTCAAATTTCGGGGTGATGAAGCTCAGGAGGCATCCGAGAAGCGCGGCCACTCCCAGGAACGCAAATCCCATAGCCCAACCTGCGCTCGTTGCGACCGCCGTGGCCACAACAGGGGCCAACGTGCCTCCCACAGCCGCCCCGATCAGGATCATCAGGCCAAAGAGTTTGTTGGCGATGATTGGGTCCTTCAGCATGTCTGTCGGAAGCGCGCCGATGGAGGCGTTCGTCATGGGAACCCCAGCCCCCGCCAGGATTGCGATGAACAACATGGAGCCATACCCAGCCGGCGCGATGGCGGGAACCAGAAAGGCGGTGACGGCCGCCAGCAGGAAGGCAAATCCCATAATGTACGCCCGTACCTTGACAGGCGATCCGCCTTTGCGGACCAGTGAATCGCCGATGATCCCAGACAGCGGGGTGGTGACCGCCCCGATAAGGCCGCATGCCAGAAGCCCTGTTCCGACCTGCGTAGAGTTGTATCCCAGATAGTAGAGATAGGGTCCCAAGACGGTGTAGAGTCCGATCAAGGCGACGAAATTGAAGAACAGGGCGAAAGCGACCAGCCAGCCAGCCGCATAGCTGTATGGGCTAACCGTGGATTTTGTCTTCGCTGCAGACCCCTCCGCAGGTTTGGGGGGGTCCTTGACCACGGCCAGCCAGATGGCCACGATCACGATGACGATCGCGCCGAAGTACATGAAGCTCGTCTGCCAGCTGCCGACCTGGGCGATCAGCCAGCCGGCTATGATTCCGCCCATGCCGACACCGAACGGGATACTACCGCCCACCACGCCGGAGGCGATACCGCGGGTTTCAACCGGAAACCAACCGGTGACCATGGCCACTGTGATGAACCAGACGATTCCCCATCCCTGGATGAAGCGAAGAAACAAGATCAGACCGTAGGAGGGGATGTAAGGGATGAGAAACTGCGGCACGAGAAGCATCAAGGCGGCCAAAAGCCCGGTCTTCTTGAGGCCGATCTTGGCCGAGATAATCGATTCGACGAGACTGCCGACGCCGTAACCGAGCATCAGCATCGAGCCACCCAACTGGATCATCGTTGCGGAAAGGTTGAAAGTCTTCTGGAGGTTTGGAATTGCTACGCTCCAGGTGGAAAGGCCCGCATAGGCAAAGGCCAGAAACAAGAAGTTTACGATCAACATGAGTGATAAATTTGGACTTCTGGTATCATTCATATGGGTCACCTCCTATTTATGACTTTTGTTGGACGGCGCCACGGCACCGCCCAACAAAAGAATTAAAACGTCCCGGAGATTGCTCCGGGGCGCTGGGATTATTCGCGAACGAGGTACTTCTTTTCGATACTCGCCACGAGAGAGTAGAACGTATCGACCATATTCCCCACGTAGAGGCCGCCGACCTGCGTGAGGAGTTCGTAAGCCTCCCATCTCGTGAAGCCGAACTCTTCTTCCATCCACAGACAGAGCTCCACATTAGCAATGCGGGCGGCATCTTCCATAGGTCTGGCACTTGCGATCGTCATGATCTTGTCCGGGGAGAGGATCCGTGGCCAGGCAATCGCCTTCTTCTTGATGAGGTCGAAAGTGAGGGTAACCCTTGCCGGGATCTCCAGTGCGAAGCCGCAGAGTTCCCCTTGACCCTGATGGGCATGACAGTCGCCGGTGAAGACCAGCGCACCAGGGTTGAAGACGGGCAGATAGACTGTGTTGCCAGGTCTAACGTCCGGAACGTCTTGGTTGCCGCCGAAGGGGCCCGGGGTTAAGGAGGAGATTGCCTCCAGCTTCGGGGCCGTGGCAAGCGTGCCGACAAACGGTTCGAAGGGAACCTTGACCCGGATTTCATCGTTGATGTAGTATTTTCCATCCTTTCCATCTTTAAGCTTCCAAATCCAAACTTTTTCCTTCAGAGGCTCCTGGAGCGTGCGGGTAAAAGGCCCGGAAGAGAGGCCTCCGAAAAACTCAGCGAATGCGCTGAAGGCCTGGTTCGTAGTCGGCTCGATCTTCACGATTTTTATGGCAATGGTGTCGCCCGGCTCGGCTCCCTCCACATAGATCGGCCCCGTCTGTGGATTGAGGAAGGCGACACTGGACAACGCCTTCTTGGGCAGGTCAGCGGCGGTCTGGATTCTTCCTTCGCATGCGTCTTCCGTGTTCATGATCACGGTGTCGCCGGGTTTCACTCGGGCGACGGGTTTCAGGTACGAGCTGAACACATAATTGTACGTCTTTGGTTTTTCAATCTCGATGACGGCCATGTTCTGTCTCCTTTCGTTTGGGGGTTTGAAATAAGTCGGACTTTACTTAGGTAAAGGATAGCGGAAGGTGTGTAAAAGACAATGCGGAAGAGTATCGCAAATTTTACAGATAGAAAATCAGTAGCCGCTTCTTAGCGAACGCAACACCCTGCCCCTCACAATAAGTCGCGCCTTTAGCCTTCTCAAGGCAACAGGGTGCGCACACTATGCCCCACATATGCGAGCCCCTGGCGAACCGTGGTGCATTGACACAAGCACGGGACGACACGAACTGAGCGCGGGGTCGCGCCGCGCCCTTCACCGGGCGCGCTCCTTGAGAGTTCGATGACCCCGGGGGGCGGTCAAATATCCGGCTGAGTGTAGTAGAGAGGGGGAGGGTCGACATATGGGTAACAAATTTTTTGAAAAAAATTCAACACTTGAAAAATCCCGGTAATGAAAAACCGCCTCCGGGTAACCACAGGACGGCGCGTCTCGCTCCGACCCACCCCTAAATCTTCCCCCTATACACGAGAAAACTTTTCAAGAAATTAAAAACTTAGGAAGGAATCTCGCGTCACACGTTTATTGAATAGAGTAATGAAGTAATCAAGTAATCATTTATTTCTCAAAAAAGAACATCCCTGAAACTTTTCTCGCGTATATAGGGTCGTTTTGAGAGTACCCTCGCCACTGTGGTCTTCAAAATCCCCTCCCCTCCCCGATAAGCAAACAGCTCGAAATCCAACCCATCCATTACGCTGTCCGACATGACGATGGGGCCATGAACGGAGATAGGCAAGGTTCTTATTCTTTGCCAGGTAGGTTGGACGATCCCTTCTTAATGGAGCAAAGGATATACCTCGAAATCAACCTGGGGCACCCTGGCGGGGTTTGTGCCGTGACAGAAGTTGATCGTCTCGCCGAGGTCGACACCGGGGCACCGTTGGTCATGCGTTTTTCACCTGCACGTTCTGTGGTCCTCAAGAAACATTGATCAGCATCTTCCGGCCCGCAGTCCTCTCGTGCAGGCCGGCCGCGCTGGCTCCATCACGCTCGCGGTGCAGGATCTCATCGCCGCGTCAAAGGGGGCAGAGACCGGGGCGGGGTCAAATATCTGGTAACACAGGTGGCGGGAGAGGCGGTCAAGACAGATCTGTTAGAAAATTTTCAATATTCTTTCCTTAGAGGGATTCGCCTTCGATCAATGACTGACGGTCTGAACGGTCAGATTAGTGAGGGGAAATGGCCTCTGCGCATCATGCACGGGGGGCTCCCCACCAAGGTTTGGCTGTCCTGGGCCACCTGGCCACACTCCGGGCGAAGGCCATATACACCGGGGCTGGCGCCGAAAAAGGCCGCAGCGCCTTTTCGACGCTGCGGCCTTTCCTTTTTTTACGTCCGCAGAGCAGGCCGCTGAAGGGCGGTCCCACCTTGGCCTACTTCCAGGCCTTGTCCGCCGCGGCGTTCTTTCCGGCTATGCGCCCGTACACGAAACACTCGCCGATGTTGCCCGCCCCCTGGTAAATGATGCCCCACATGGAGCCCAGCTCGCCGGCACTGTAGAGCCTGGGAATCGGCTCGCCGAAGGCATCCAGAATTTGCGCCTTGGTGTTACGCCGCGGCCCCCCCTGCGTGTTGAGTAGGCTCGGATAGAGCTCCAGGGCGTAGAAGGGCCCCTTTTCGATCGGTTCGGACCAGGCCGCCGTCACGAGTTCCTTGTAGGCCGGGTTGTCCGATTTCGGGGCATTGATAGGCCGGTGGAACTGGCTGTCCTCGCCCTTCTTTATGTCCTCGTTCCAGCGGTTCAGAGTTCCCGCCAGGACTTCAGGTTCCATCTTCAGTTTCTTGGCCAAATCCTCGATTGTGTCGCCCTTGATGATCCACCCCTTCTGGATCTCGTCGGCATTGTCCTTGCTCCACTTGTGGAGCCGCTTGAGGTTGTAGCCTTGGCCTCCGGACGCGGTGATGGGGCCCTTAAGCCGGGTCGTCTCGTCGAAGATGGCGTAGCAAGGGATACGGGGATACTCGAGGGCGTGGCCGTCAAAGAAATCCATGGCCAGTAGGCCGGCGTGGACTTCGATGGATTTCTCATTGACAAAGCGTTTGCCGTGCCGGTCCACATAGATGAAACCCGGCACGCTGATGTTCATGAAGAAGGCCGCCTCGAACCCGGGGACCTTGATCCCCAGGGGACAGGAGACGCCGTTCATGTGCCAGAGCCCCGCCCCGACCTTCTGGGCCATCCGGATCCCGTCCCCGGTGTTGCCCGGGTTTCCCAAAGCGTAGATCGGGAAGCCCTTGACGGAACTCTGGAGGGTCTTGGTGTCGAATTCGTACCCGCCCGTCGTCAGGACGACGCCCTTTTTCGCCTTGATCGCGATTTCCTTGCCCTTTGAGAGGGCGATGACGCCGACCACCTCGCCTTTGGCGTTGGTCACGAGCCGCTTGGCGGGCGTCTCAAGCATGACCGGGATCTTCCGTTTCTGTTCCACGGCGTAGCTGAGCAGTTCCCAAAGGTTGTCGGAGCCGCCGCCCATCCCCTTGCCCTTGCCCACAACGGAGTACTTGTTCATCGCCTTGGCCCCCGGGACATGGCCGAAACCGGCGCCGCCATAAACGATCACCTCCGTTCCCTCCCGGAGGCTCTTGACCCAATCCACGTTCTTGACCGACTCCTCGGCGTAGACCTTCACCAATTCCTCGTCCATTTCGGACTTGGAAAAGGAGAACAGGGCCTTGATATATGTCAGGGTATCGGGAACGTTCTTCGGACAAAGGAACCCGCCGGCTGAGACGGCTGTGTTCCCGCCTCCCTGGGGCATTTTTTCCAGGATGAGGACCTTCGCGCCGGCGTCATGCGCCGAGATGGCCGCCGCCGCCCCCGCCCCGCCGTAACCGATACAGACCACATCCGCTTCCTTGTCCCATTTCTTCGGCATGGCCGGGGGAGTTCCTTTCGCCAAAGCCTCACCGCTCAGCACTGCCGCACCGGCTATGGCCCCTCCGGTTGCCACGGCGCCGACCATGAATCCTCGACGCGTAATTTTTTTCTGTTCACTCATTTTTCATCTTCTCCCTTTCCTTAAAATGTTTACGGAACCTTCAATTCGAACGGATGGCACTGGGCACAAGCGTTCACCGAGGCCTTGTGGCCCTTGTGGCACTGGTCGCAGGCGATCTCCCCCAGATGGGAGTCATGGGGATTGATGGGTTTGGCGTCGACGGTCTTCGCGGCCACCTTCCCCATGTTACCGTGACACGTTATGCAGGCCTCGGAGGAAGCGACATCCTTGGGCGGGTTTTCCCTGTGACAGGCTGCACAATTTGCTCCTCTGGCCTGGTGACGGTCAGCAAGAAATTTGTCCTGCCCCTGGGCCCAGGCCCGATCCTGCATCCGGGGCACCATGGCGCCGACCACCAAGAACAATGCCAAGACGACAAACCAACACGCATGCTTCTTACAACAACGGTTCTTCATGGGTCTCACTTTCTGGTACTGTCTCCGTTTGGATTTCAAAAAACTTAGCTGCGCTATCTTTGTTTTTAAAAATTGTCAAGTGAATATTCTTGACTGTCGCGAGGTCCGGGCTTGCGCCACCCGGCATTTCGTCGTATATTCCCGCGCCGCAAAGCTGGCGAGGCACGGGTTGAGGGTTGATCCGAAATAGCCCCATACGGAATATTGACAAAATATGATCTGAATCAGGGAGAAAAATCAGTGCATTTGAATGGCAATAATCGGCGGGGTCTTTTTTCGCGATTCTTCACCTCTACGCTGATCCTGTGCATCGTTCTGATCGCCTGGAGCGGCCTGGCATGGGCGGCGGCGCCTGACGATGCAAAGCCGGGCCAGTGCAAGGCCTGCCATTCCGGCAAGCCCGTCCTTCCGGAGAGCCACATCGACACAGGGACCATGAAATGGCAGCAATGCCTCATGTGCCACAAGAACGACAAGGGCCCCCTCAAAGACAGGATTCCTGTGAACCATGTCCGCATGCTCTCGGAACCCCCTGTAGCCGATCCCGTTCAGGGCCCCGGCGGCTCGGAGAAGCCCTCCAATGTTCCCGCCGCCGTCTCACCCGCCGGAGCTGACAAAAAAACCGATGGGGACGCCCGACTCCCCGGCAAATCCGACGCCCTCAAGACAACTGCCCCGGCCCCCAAATGCACAGCCTGCCACGCCAAGCCGGAATACAATCAATACTTTTCAGCGACCAAGCACGGGGCGCTGGGGTGTACCGCCTGCCACACGGGCGTGAACGAGATTCCCAAGCACATGCAGGGCAAACAGCCTTCCGTAACGGCACCCTGCCTCAACTGCCACAGCAGAATCCTGGAAAAGGGGCTTCACAAGGACCTGCAGAAGTTCTCCTGCAACCAGTGCCATGGCGGCATCCATCCCCGCGAATCCCGGTCGCCGTCACCGGCCAAGACAGAGCCGGCAAAGGCGGCCACGCCGTCCGTTTCCCTCGGGACGCCGGATTGCACGACCTGCCATTCGGCACCCAAATACCGGAAGCACTTTTCCCAAACAGCCCACGGGACCTTGGACTGTGCCACCTGTCACCAGGGCATCAAGGACCTCAGGATGCACATGAAAAAGGAGGGTAAGAAGCCGGAACCCGTCTCTTGCGCGGTCTGTCACAAGGATACGGCCAAGACGTATGAAAAGAGTTACCACGCCATTGCGGCAAAGCTCTCCTGTCTGGCTTGCCACGACGACATTCACCCGGAAAAAGCCGTCAAGGGCAAGGGGGACAAGGTCGCCGTGATCACCTCCTGCCTCAAGTGCCACAAGGACACCGACCGGTTCGTCAACAAGGGGCACGGTGCCAAAGTCCTGGCAGGGAACAGGGATGCCGCGGCATGCAACGACTGCCACAAGACGCACGCCATGCCGTTCTTCCCCCGGGATCGAGATGAAAAGGCGAAAAAAAGGGAATTTTACACGGGTATTTGCATCTCCTGCCACCGGGAAGGCGGCGTCGCCGGAAACTACGGCACCTTCCAAGGGATTACCAGGGATTACGGCGAAACGTATCACGGCAAAGCCAAGAATCTGGGGTATCTCGACAAGGTTGCCGGCTGCACGGACTGTCATCTCGGCCACAACATCCTGCCCGCGGACAACCCGTCATCGGGATTGAATCCCGAGGCCCTCGTGAAGACCTGCGGGAACTGTCATCACAATTTCCACCCGCGTTTTGTCTCCTACGTGCCCCACCCGGATCCGGACAACCCCAAGGGATTCTTCTCGCTGTACCTGACCAAGAAATTCATGATCGCGCTGCTGGCCGGGGTTTTCATGTTCTTCTGGACCCACTCGCTTCTCTGGTGGCGAAAGTCCTACGCGGAAAGCAGCCGCCTCATCCGGATGGGCGTTGCGGAAAAGACCGATCTGTCCGAAACCAAACGCAGCCAGTATGTCCGGCGGTTCGGCGTGAAGGAGAGGATCATGCACGTGATCCTCATCGTGTCCTTCTTCGGCTTGGTGCTCTCGGGTTTCCCGGTCAAATATACGGACGCCCCCTGGGCGCAATCATTCATCAGGCTGATGGGGGGCATCGAAGGCGCGGCCCTCATTCACCGCATCAGTGCCGCGGCCATGATCGCCCTGTTCCTCTATACCTGCTGGCTGTCGGTCAAGTTCCTCTTCCCGGGATTCAGGTTCAAGGGGTGGCTGGGAAGGCTCTTAGGCCCCGATTCGCTGTTCCCGCGGCCCAAGGATATCGAGGACTGCATCGGCATGTTCAAATGGTTCCTCAACCGGGGGGAAAAACCCCGGTTCGACCGCTGGACCTACTGGGAAAAATTCGATTTTCTGGCCGTCTTCTGGGGCATGTTCGTCATCGGGGGCTCCGGTCTGATCATGTGGCTGCCCGAGCTTTTCTCCCATGTCATGCCGGGCTGGATGATCAATATCGTGCACCTAGCCCATTCCGAAGAGGCCTTCCTGGCGGCGGTGTTCATTTTTACGATCCATTTCTTCAATAACCACCTCGTTCCGGACAAGTTCCCCCTGGAGAGGAACATCTTCACCGGGACCTACACCCTGGAGGCCCTGAAGAAAGAGCGGCCCCTGGAGTTCCAACGCATCCTGCTGGAAAACCGGCTCGAAGAGATCAAGTGCAATGGCCCGGGTACCGGGATCCAGTTCTTCGCGGGTGTGTTCGGGATCGCCAGTGTGCTAATCGGGCTTGGTATGACGGTTCTGATCCTCTATGAGGTGTTTCGGACGTTCTGATGCCCGGCTGTACGCCACAGATGCACCGATGCCAATGCGCCAGCCTGCAATGGTCGAAGCCCGTTATTGCGCAGAAGGGATATCCACTGGAAAGGTGCGAGGGTACTGTCAATCTTTTGTGTAAAATATTCATAGGCCAATTCTTTGTAGAAAGGCAGGTTCTTACGCACTTTTCGAGTTTGACCTCTAATGCATTTCCATTTTCAAAGATATGAGACCTTTAAACAACAGTTGGTTTTGGTAGGGGATGGATTTTCACCAAAAAATTTTGAAGAGCCATGCTGAGAGGGGTTTCAAAGTGACCCGTTGGATCCCGTAATCGTTAAGATGAGTTCATATTTACCTCCATGCAACGTACGACCTGGGCGCCGTTTATGTCATTTTGGGCTCATATGAGACGCCACCGCCTTTCTTATGCCAATACCTTCGTCTCTCTGAAGAGGTTGAAGGCCAACTGTCTGAACAGAGCGTCCGTGGCATTCTTGATCAATCTGGTGAACCTGGCACGATGAGCGTGATGATGAAGATGGCTAATGCCGAAATACTGTTCCACGACGCAGCGGATCTTGGAGATGGCCTTGTTCCGCAATTAAGATGATGGGAACCGGGCCCCCGCGGGCTTATCGGCCTGCCTGGACATCCTCCACGATCCTCTTGAATTCCGCGGGAGTCAGGTTGCGCTTGAGATCGTGTGAGGCCTTCTTGACCCGGGCGACCACCTCGAGTTGCTTTTCCTCGGCGATGGAAAGGCCGTGCTTCTCGGCCCAGATCAGGAGATTGTCGATGCCGCTCTTCTTGCCCAGGACAATCTGGGGCGTTTCGTGTCCGACGAAGGAAGGGTGGACCGGGAAGACCGTGGTCGGATTCTCCTGGTAGGCGTTCCGGAACCAGTTCGTCACGATCCCCGATTCGATGCTGTATGCCTTCTCGCCCACGAAGGGACGGTTTTGCGGGACCTGGATCCCGGCCAGATCGGCCACGAGGCGGGACAGTTCGTTGAGCTTGCCGAAATGGAGGCCCGTGTTGATCCCGTAGAGCGTCAGGAGGGCCAGGGCCGTCTCCTCCAGGGGGGCGTTGCCGCAACGCTCGCCGATGCCGCCGACCGTCGAGTGGATCACCTCGGCCCCCTCCAGGACGGCCATGATCGTGTTGGCGACACCCAGGGCGAAATCAGAATGGAAGTGGATCTCCAGGGGGGTCTTGACGCGCTCCCTTACCTTGCGCGTAAAGTACCTGGCCCCGTGGGGCGAAAGAACGCCGAAGGTGTCGACCAGGGTAAAGGCGTCCATATGTCCCTCCTTGGCGACCTTGTCCACGAGGTTGAGCAGGAAGTCCATCCCTGCCCGGGTCCCGTCGATCGTGAAGAAGACGGTGTAGAGGTTGTTTTCCCTGGCGCAGGCGGTGGCCTGGATCGACAGGTCGATCGCCCTCTCCATGGGCCATTTGTATGCCTGCTCCACCAGTTCCTTGCTGGCGGGGATCTCGATGACAATCCCGTCGGCGCCGCAGTCTGCGGCCCGCTTTACGTCGTCCACCATGCAACGGCTGAAGCAGAAGATCTCAGGGCCCAGCTTGTGTTTGACGATCTCCTTGATCGCAGCCTCGTCCATGGGGGAGACGGCCGGCATGCCTGCCTCGATGCGGTGGACGCCCGCCTCGGCCAGTTTCTCGGCGATCCGGATCTTGTCGTCCTTGGTGAAGATGATCCCGGCCTGCTGCTCCCCATCCCGCAGGGTGACGTCGTGGATCTTGACCTTCTTCGGCGGTTTGAAGTCCTTTGTGATCTCATCCGCATAATTCCATGGGCTCACAAACCAGTCGGCGGTTTTCCACGGCGTGCAGGTCGCGTTGGTTTCCTGGGCCATACAGATCTCCTCTCAGGTTTATGACGGATTCGATCGTCAGTCCGGAGCGGGGAAGGGTCGGAAGAGGGTAGGAAGGCGGATCAGCGATGACCCCTTGTGAGCTCATCAGACCACTTTAGAAGAGCATTACGGAAGCCGGGGCCTTTTGTCAATAACTATTTGCCGGCGAACGCCGTTCCTTTTGAGACTTCGCTTGGTTGCGGGGATCGGAACGACAGTCGGAGGCGGACCCGGTCATCGGCCCGCCATGACATCGCCCGATGACGCGGGGGCCATTCATCGGAACTCTGCTCATGGGGAAAGGGAAGCGACGAAAAGGAAACAAACTTGATGAGATCTATTGACAAAATTATATTGGAGTTTATATTACGTCGTGCAGAGGACGGGCTTTTTATAATCGTATTATCCATTATTATCCATAAAGGTAGCTAAAGGGGGAGAGGAAGATATGAATGCAGAAAATAGAGGCCGAAAGACTTTTGTGATGTTCCTTCTGGCCTTCTTGATCGGGTTTTTCGTCGTGTCGGTGGTCGAGGTCCTACGCTCCTCCTTCATACCGGCCGGACCCGGCCCCGATGTCCAGGTGGCCTCGGCCGTCTCGCCGGCCGACGTATCCACCAAGACCCCTCTATCGTTCGCGGACCTCGCGGAAAAGCTCAAACCCGCCGTGGTCAACATCAGCACGACCAAGACGATCCGCAGTGGAGGCATGCGTTCCCCCTTTGGACAGGGGAGCCCATTTGACCGCTACTTCGGCGGGGACGACTTCTTCGACCGCTTCTTCGGGGACATCCCGCAGCGCGAATTCAAGCAGCGGAGCCTCGGTTCCGGGTTCATCATCAGCCACGATGGCTACATTTTCACCAATAACCACGTGGTGGAGCAGGCGGACAAGATTATCGTCAAGCTCTCCGATGGGAATGAATTCGAAGCCAAGGTCATTGGACGGGACGCCAAGACGGACATCGCCCTGATCAAGATTAAGACCAACAACAGTCTTCCCGTCGCGGAGACGGGAGACTCGGAGAAACTTCGGGTCGGAGAGTGGGTCATGGCCATCGGCAATCCCTTCGGCCTGGAACAGACGGTGACCGTCGGGATTGTCAGTGCCAAGGGGCGCGTCATCGGGGCCGGACCTTACGACAACTTCATCCAGACCGATGCCTCGATCAACCCGGGAAACAGCGGCGGTCCCCTGTTCAGCATGGACGGCAAGGTGATCGGCATCAACACGGCAATCGTCGCCCAGGGCCAGGGGATCGGATTTGCCATCCCCATCAATATGGCCAAGACGATCCTCCCCGACCTGAAGTCGAAAGGCAAGGTGACCCGCGGTTGGCTTGGCGTCTCGGTCCAGGATATCACCGAGGAGATCGCCAAAAGCATGAAGCTCAAGGACCGCAGCGGCGCCCTTGTCGCAGACGTGTTCAAGGGGGACCCGGCGGATAAGGCGGGCCTCAAGTCAGGCGACGTCGTCACGGAGGTCAACGGCAAGAAGATCAAGACCACCCATGAACTGCTCATGATGATCGCAGGATTCCGCGTCGGGGAGACGATCAAGATGAAGATCCTCCGCGACGGGCAGGAAAAGGAACTCAGCATCACCGTGGCCGAACGCAAGGAGCAGGCCGAGGTCGCCGCCACGCGGGAAGGTGGAGAGGCCTTCGGGATGACCGTCCAGGAGATCACTCCCGAGATCGCCAAGCACCTGGGGCTGACCCAGAAGAAGGGGATCATCGTCGTGGACGTCCAGGACGGGAGCGTGGCCGATGAGGCGGGAATTCAGCCTCAGGACATCATCCTGCAGGTCAACAAAGTCTCCGTGACGACCCTCAAGGAATACGTGCGGGAGATCCGGAAGAGCAACGATAAGAACGGTATCCTCATGAGGATTAAACGCGGAAAGTCCGCCTTCTTCGTGACCCTGCCGACCCGATAAGGGACCGGCCGTGGCCGTGGCGCGGATCAAGGGCATGAGGAGCCTCCGGGGAGAACTGCTGAGGATATACGGGCTCCTGAACGACCATTTCGGCGATCTTCATTGGTGGCCGGCCGAGGGGCCCTTCGAGGTCATGCTCGGGGCGATTCTGACCCAGAACACGGCCTGGACCAACGTGGAAAAGGCGATCGAAGGTCTCCGGGAGAGAGGACTGCTCTCTCCCGATGCCCTTGAGAGGATCGACGAAACAGATTTGGCCGAGATCATCAGACCCTCGGGATATTTTCGGGTCAAGGCCAGACGCATTAAGGACTTTCTCCGTTTTTTCCGCCATGGTTATGCGGCGCGAGTCGAGGCCATGGCGGCCGAGCCTGTTGAGTCACTGCGGGAAAGGCTTCTGGCCGTTTCAGGCATCGGACCGGAAACGGCCGACAGCATCCTGCTATACGCCTGTGGAAAACCGGTCTTCGTCAGCGACGCCTACACCCAGCGGATCCTCCATCGTCACCGCCTGATCGCTCGAGACGCGGGCGTCAATGAGGTCCGGGCCCTCTTCATGGAGAACCTTCCCCATGATGTGTTCCTCTTCAACCAGTTCCATGCCCTTCTGGTGGCTACGGGAAAAGCCTTCTGCCGGAAGAGGCCGAAATGCGGCGAGTGCCCTCTGGGGATCCTGCCCCACAGGGTCGAGGCGCAGTGAGGCGCCCGTCCCATGACGACGCGTGGATCCTGGACCGACCATGCAGGCGTCATCCATCTGCACTCTATCCATTCTTTCGACGGACGCAGGACGGTTCAGGAGATCCTCGCTGCAGCCAACAACAGCGGGATCGATTTTCTGATGCTCACAGACCATGCATCGCTTCAGGCAAGGGCAGAGGGTCTTGAGGGGTGGCAAGGACGAACGCTCCTGGTGGTCGGCGAGGAGATCAGCCCCCGTTTCAACCATTATCTCGCCTTCGGACTGTCCGATCCGATTTCAACCTCGCCGGGTCAGGAAGAGATGTCCCCCCAGACCTGCATCGACCGCATAGCTGACGGGGGCGGGATCGGCTTCATCGCCCATCCGGACCACGGGGGGACCGAACGGTTTCACGTGAAACACTACCCCTGGACCGACTGGTCGGTCACCGGCTACACGGGCCTGGGCATCTGGGACTTCATGACGGACTGGCAGAGGGGGCTGACCGGTTACGGCCGCGCCTTGATCGGCTACGCCTTCCCATCTTCTTTGCTCAGGGGCCCCTCGCCGGTCACGCTGACCCGCTGGGACCGCTTGACCCGGGAGCGCCGCGTCGTGGGGATCGGCGAATTGGACAATCACGATACCCTTTATCGCATCCTCGGCTTCAAGCTCCCTGTTTTTCCCTTCCGAAGGGTCTTCCGTCTGATCAGAACCCACGTCCTGACTGAAGCCCCCTTCACCGGGGATAGCCCAGCGGACATCGCCTCCCTCCTACAGGCCCTCAGGAGCGGCCACGCCTATGTCTCCCTCGACAGCAAGCACGACGCCAGGGGATTCCGCTTTACCCTGACAGAGGGAACACAAACCGCAACGATGGGGGATGAATTCTCTCTTTCCGATTTTGCAGAGCTTGCCGTCTCTTTTCCGGCTAACGCCCGAATCCGGATCATCCGCAACGGAACCCTCTTGCATCAGAGACAGGGAACGACGCTCTCCGAAGTGATCCGCGAACCAGGAACCTACAGGATCGAGGCCGACCTCATGTTTTTTGGCCGTTACCGCCCCTGGATCTTTTCCAATCCAATCTATGTCTCCAGGTCTTTAAAGCGTCCATCATGACCCGTTCCGATAATCGACTTTTTTCCTGATTACGGCGTGCTTCAAAGGCACAGCGTGTACTTTAAGCACGTTTTCGTGCAGATGAACATCTTAAAGGGTTTCCAGATTTCTTCCTCCTCTGGCTGTGCGTTTCATGCACCCTTTCACGGTGCCGTCTGCATGCAATAGTCCTCCCCGGTCGATCTCCAGCCTACCCGGACCATTCCCCAGCGGTCGCGCAACCGTTCAACCCCTCAATGATTTTATCTTTTTTCGTCGGATTGCGCCACCGGGATGGACGCTGGCCGCTCCCTTGGCACCATTATTGCTCAGTTTCACAGAATGGGCTTGACACCCCTGTTTGGGATACGATATAAAGGCGCGAAGCGTTAGCAGTTTGGAAAGAAAGTAAAAAATCACCACCTTTTACATGCCCTAGGAAGGAGAATGAAGATGGCGGATATCATGAAGGATGGACCTGTCAATCCCGTAAAAATTCAGGACAACACTTTCCGCGACGGTCATCAGTCCATCTACGCGACCCGCATGCGTACAGAGGACATGCTTCCCATCGCCGAACAGATGGATGAAATGGGTTTCTGGGCGATGGAGGTTTGGGGCGGGGCGACTTTCGACACGATGCACCGCTTCCTCGGTGAGGACCCATGGGAAAGGCCAAAAGTCCTGAAGAAGTATATCAAGAAGACCCCTTTTACGATGCTCTTGAGGGGGCAGAACCTGGTCGGTTACCGGAACTATGCCGATGACGTGGTGCGGGCCTTCGTGGACAAGTCCTGCGAGGTGGGAATCGACATCTTCCGGGTCTTCGACGCCCTGAACGACATCCGGAACTTCGAGACCTGCGTGGAGCGGATCAAGGCCAACAAGAAACACTTCGAGGGCGTGATCTGCTACTCCCTGACGGAGCCCCGGATGGGCGGCGACGTCTTCAACCTGGATTACTACATCAAGATGGCCAAGTCGCTCGAGGCGATGGGCGTTGACAGCATCTGCATCAAGGACATGGCCGGGATCGTGTCACCCTACGACATCTACACCCTGGTCACCGAACTCAAGAAGATCACCAAGGTCCCCCTGCATCTCCACACCCACTACACCAGCGGCATGGCTTCGATGACCTACATCAAGGCCATCGAAGCTGGGATCGACATCGTGGACACCTGTCTGGCTCCCTATGCCCTGAGGACCTCGATGCCCGCCATCGAGCCGCTCGTTGTCACCCTGCAGGGGACCAAGCGTGATACCGGTCTTGACGTACGCAAGCTCATCGCCCTTGGGGCGCACCTCGAGAAGATCGCCCCCAAGTATCAGAAACACCTGGCCACGAACAAGCTCTCCCTGATCGACGCGGGCGTTCTGGCCCACCAGATCCCTGGCGGGATGATCTCCAACCTGGTCAGCCAGCTCAAGGAAATGAACGCTCTGGATCGTCTGAACGAGGTTTACGCCGAGATCCCGAGGACCAGGAAGGATGCCGGTACGCCGCCCCTGGTCACCCCGACATCCCAGATCGTCGGCGTCCAGGCCGTCATGAACGTGGTCGCCGGTCGCTACAAGATGGTGAACAACCAGTTCGCCGACCTCGTCTACGGCCTCTATGGAAAGACCCCGACCCCAATCGATCCGGAGATCTCCAAGGTGGTCCTGAAACGGCACAAGAGAGGCCAGACCCCCGTAACCGGCCGTCCCGCCGATTATCTGGAGCCGGAAATGGAAGCGAACAAGCAGAAGATCGGCGATCTGGCCAAGACCGAGGAAGACCTGCTGGTCTACAGTCTCTACCCGGCAACGGGCGAGCAGTACCTCAAGTGGAAATATGGCATCGAGCCGATGCCGGAGAGCGTGAAGCCGCCAGCGGCACCTGAGGCCAAGGCGAAGTAAGTTCCAAAGCATCGAGGCTTCTGCCTCACAATCCTCCAACGAACTTGGGCGTACTTTCATCAAGGTACGCCCAAGTTTTTGAAGGCCTTGCCTTCAGTCGCCAAACCCGGATTTAAGGGTCATGATCAAGGGGATTTCCAGATTCGCCTTGAAACACGGCCTGATCCCCGCCGTATACGCCGTCCTGCGTCTCTATTTCAGCACGATCCGCGTTCAGGCCTTTGGAGAGGAAAGGATCCGGGGGTATTTGGACGGGGGCGGCAAACTGATCGCGGCCATCTGGCACCAGCGGATACTCACCGTATTGGGCTATGCCCACAGATTCGGCCGCTACACCCCGTCGGTCATGATCAGCCAGAGCCGCGACGGCGACCTGGCCGCGGACCTCTACCGGCGTCTCAACTTCCGACCGGTCCGCGGGTCCTCCTCCCGGGGCGGCCGAAGGGCCCTGACCGCGCTGGTCGAGGACCTGGCCGAACATTCCTTTGCCGTCCACGTCGTGGATGGCCCCCAAGGCCCCCGGGGCATCATCAAAGGAGGGCTCATCAGCATGGCCCAACTCTCCGGCGTCCCGATCATCCCCTTTGCCATCTCCGTCAACCGGGCCTGGATCCTAAAGAGTTGGGACCGCTTCCTGATCCCGAAGCCTTTCAGCAGGATCCTCGTGCACTGGGGAACGCCGATCCCGGTCCCTGCGGTGCTGGATGGCGATGCCTTCGAGGCAGTCCGGAAGGAGGTCGAGAAGGCGATGCTGGATCTCCAGGACGAAACCGACCGGCAGTGCGGCTGGCGGGAGTCTCTCTTCTGAAATCAGCCCTTGCTGAATCCTTTCCCGACCAGCCGCCACTGGCCAAGGCCATTTCTCCTCCCTCGGAAACCAAGCTTCCCTGGGAGACTTTTCCCCGCCGCAAAGGCGGGATCTGCGCTACGCCAGCATCCCGCCGTCCACGGTCAGGCAGATCCCCGTCGTGTAAGAGGCGGCCTCCGAGACCAGATAGAGGACGGCGCCGGCCATCTCCTGGGGCTTGGCGAACCGCCCCATGGGGATCGTGGGAAGGACCATCTTCATGATTTCCGGATTCTGGGTCAGGACTGCGGTGAACTTGGTATCCGTCAGGCCCGGCAGGAGCGCGTTCACCCGGATATGGTAGGGGGCCAGTTCCTTTGCATAGGATTTGGTCATGGCAATGATCCCCGCCTTGGTGATCGAATAGATTCCCTGGAATGGGGCAGGCCGGACGCCGTTGACCGAGGCCACGTTCACGATGGCCCCGCCTCCCCCTTTCTGCATGAGCTTGGCCGCGTGCTGGCTCATGAAGAAGTAGCCTTTCAGGTTCACATCGAAGGTCTTGTCCCAGGCCCTTTCGTCGGCGCTGAGGACATCCCCGAAGAAGGGATTTGTTCCGGCGTTGTTCACGAGGATGTCGAGACGGTGGCCCCGTTTCCCGATCTCCTCGAATAGGGCGTCGATCTGCGCCACATCGCCGGCGTGACAGGCCAAGGACTCCGCTTCGCCCCCCGTCCGGCGGATTTCCTCCTCCACGCACCGGAGCCCTTCGATCTTGCGGCTGATCAGGATCATCCTTGCGCCACGGCTGGCCAGCATCCGGGCGATCGCCTCGCCGATCCCCCGGCTCGCCCCGGTGACCAGGGCGGTCTTCCCTTTCAGACTGAAGCAGTCCATACCTCCTCCTTGTCTGTTTCTTAAGTCCTCTCCAAACCTCGTTCACATCCAGTCCAATTCCGGTGTACTCCAGATGGAGGAGATTTCGGAACGGGCGCTGGAGCTTCTCCCCCCTTCTTGGGAGGCCGCATCCTCAAGATTGTTTCACGTGAAACAATCCGCCTCACGACTGGCCTGGCTGGAGCCAAAGACGCTCAGAGGTCCGAACGGCCGATCACCTGCATGGCCCTCTGCTCAAGGACCTGAATGGCGACGATCATCCATTTGAAGCGCTCGTCTTTGGTCTGCCCGTGGTAGAACCGCCAGTAGATCTGCTGGGCGATCACAGCCAGGCGGAAGAGGCCGAAGCAGTAGTAGAAATCCACGTTCTCGACGGCCGTCCCCATCTGTTCCGCATACCGGCGGACCAGCTCGACACGGGTGAACATCCCCTCGAGATGCGTCGGGACCATCCGGATCGCCTGCATAGAGGGCGGGTCCGCCCGGTCCACCCAGTAGGCGAGTGCCCCGCCCAGATCCATCAGAGGATCGCCGATCGTCGCCATCTCCCAGTCGAGGACGCCGACGATCCGGAAGGGGTCTTTCGGGTCGAGGACCACATTGTCGAAGCGGTAATCGTTGTGGATCACCGAGACGAGCGGGCTCTCGGGGGGGATCCTCTCCTGGAGCCAGGCCATGACCGCCTCGCAGTCCGGTGCGTCCGGGGTCCTGGCGGCCCGGTAGCGTTCGGACCACCCCTCCACCTGCCTCTTCACATACCCTTCCGGCCTGCCGAAGTCCCCCAGGCCGATCCTCCTGTAATCCACGCGGTGGAGCTCGACGAAGACGTCGATCAGTCGCTCGCAGAGGCGCCGCGCCTCCACGGGCGTGAAGTTCAGCCCAGCCGGGAGGTCCTTTCTCAGGATGATCCCCCGGATCGGCTCCATCACGTAGAAGGGGGAGCCGATGATCGTCTCGTCATCCGTGTAGGCCAGAGGCTCCGGACAGTAGGGGAAGGCCGGCCGGAGGGCCTGGAGGATCCGGAACTCCCGGCCCATGTCGTGGGCCGTCTTGGCCTTGCGGCCCAGAGGGGGGCGCCGGAAGACCAGCTCCCGTCCACCCACCCGGACCAAGTAGGTCAGGTTCGAATGGCCGCCCGGAAACTGCCTGACCGTTAGTTCTCCGGAAAGGCCGGGGATCCTCTCCTTGAGGAA
Source organism: Deltaproteobacteria bacterium (assembly GCA_021372415.1). Classification (GTDB taxonomy): domain Bacteria; phylum Desulfobacterota; class Syntrophia; order Syntrophales; family UBA5619; genus JAKAFS01. The sequence continues at coordinate 46,638 of JAJFUM010000373.1, read as the reverse complement.
AGCCTCTACCTTTGCGGCATCGAACTGTTCGCCCTCGCGGACCGGCCGGGTCGCATCCGTAAGATCCATGATCCCCTCCTCTTATTCTCTATCACTCCAGAGAAACGTCCCTGTCAGGTCGATGACAAAGCCAGCATACTCGTCCACCGAGACGCCGCGCTGGTGATACTTCCAAGGTTTGAGATACCAGTCTTGGAGCATCGCCTTCAAGACCGCGGCCGTCAGATGGGGATCGACCGTGCGGAAGGCCCCTGTTTCAAGCCCCTGGGTGAGGATGTCGCTGAGGAGCCCTTCGGTCATGAGCTCCATCTCGATGGCCCGTCTCTGGGCCTCCCGTGCGAGGTGCTTGGCCTCCATGTAGGCGAAATAGAACCAGGGACGCATGGCCTCGCTCAAGTACAGGTGGGTTTCGATCGCCCGGATCAGTTTTTCCCGGGGGTCAGCGCCCCCTTCGATCTCGGCCGTGAGGACCTTCATCAGGATCCGTCGCCCGTGGTGCTGGATCATGCCGAGGAGGGTCTCCTTGCTGGCGATGTAGGTGTACAGGGCCCCCATGGAAAGCCCCGTCTCCCGGGCCAGATCGCGGACGCTCATCGCCTGAAATCCCTTTCGGCTGCTGATCGCCAGCGTCGCATCGAAGATCTTAACGAGGTTCCTGACGGCCTTCTCGTCCTTCTTGACGGGAATCCGTTCCCGGTTTTCGGCTAAAAAATCCCTGCAGATCTCCTCCCTGGAGAGGGGGACCCGGTCCCGGAATTCCTGAAAAGTCGCCATGACCGCCCTCCCGGCTTACCGGACCGTCCGTCCGGCATATTCCTTAAGAATCCGCCGGGCCACGGCCACCTTGTGGACCTCGTCGGCGCCGTCGTAGATCCTCGCCGCCCGTTCATGGCGGTAGAAGAAGGCGAGGATCGTATCGTCCGTCATCCCGAGGCCCCCGTGGACCTGGAGGGCCCGGTCGACGACCCGCTGGAGAACGTCCGCCACATAGAACTTGATCAGCGAGATCTCCTCCCGGGCCTCCTTGGCCCCCAGGGTCTCGATCTTCCAGGCCGCGTGGAGCGTCATCAGCCGGGCCGCCTGGATCTCTGCCGCGGATTCGGCGATCCAGGCCTGGATGATCTGCCGGGTCGCGAGGGTCTTTCCGTCCGGGGTGATGACCCGCTCCTGTGCCCTCTTGCACATCAGATCGAAGGCCCGGCTGCAGATCCCCAGCCACCGCATGCAGTGGTGAATCCGGCCCGGGCCGAGCCTCTCCTGGGCGATCACGAACCCCCATCCCTCGGGCCCCAGGAGGTTCGCGACCGGGACCCGGCAGGACTGGTAGAGGATCTCTCCGTGGCTGAAGTAACCGCTCCCGGCGTGACCCATGATGGAGATGTTCCGGACCAGGTTGAAGCCGGGGGTGTCCGTTGGGACGATGATCATGCTCGCCCGCAGATGGGGCGGTGCCTCGGGGTTGGTCACGGCCATGACGATGGCCAAGGCCGCGCCGTCTGCAGCTGTGGAGTACCACTTCTGGCCGTTGATCACGTACTGGTCCCCCTCGCAGACGGCTGTCGTGTCCATCATCACGGGGTTCGAACCGGGCAGATCCACCTCCGTCATGGAGAAGCAGCTCCGGATCCTGCCTGCAACCAGGGGAGCGAGCCACTGCCCTTTCTGGGCCTCGGTGCCGTATCTATGGAGGATCTCAATGTTCCCAGCGTCCGGGGCCTGGCAGCCGAAGACGTAGTGGCCGATCGGCGTCCGTCCGAGGACCTCCGAGACAAGGGCGTGCTCCATCAGATCGAGCCCCATCCCGCCGTACTCCTTCGGGTGGTTCGGCGCCCAGAGCTCCATCTGCCGGACGATCGCCCGTTTCTCTTCCAGGAAAGGGACCATCTCCCCGAAATCCCGATCGAGGAATTCCGGCTCCAGGGGGATGAGCTCCTTGTCCACGAACTCCCGCATCATCCCGATGATAGCCTGCATCTTGTCCGACAGGGTGAAATCCATGGCGACCTCCTTATTTTCTCCAGTCCAGCGGGACCCTCCGCAACGCCGGGGAAAGACAATGGTTGGTTTGGCGGTACGGGACCGGCCGGGGCCGGTTCCTTCCTGAGGGCAAAACGGTCGATGGCGCTGAAGCCCGCCCGGATCACCTCTGGAGGGCCTCATGGCCTTTGATTTCTCAGCATTCTACAGCGGCGGGAAGGGCGCGTCAAGAAAATAGAGCGAGCGCTCGTTATTAATCCAGGCTTTCTTTTTTCTCTTGCCATTACCGGCATTTGGCTTTATAAAGGTCTGGCTTCAAGACCTTTGGGACAGCCGCTCCAATCCCATCAAAGGTCACGGTTTCAAGTCATCTCCGGCAGGCATCCATACTTCAGAAGGGATCAGGGCAGAAAGCCATGGCCAGGAACCCCGCTCCGCAGGAGCCTTACGATCCGCCGACCGTCCCAAGCATGTTCATCCAACAGGCCGCGCATTTCGGCGACCATGTCCTCAAGACGAGCAAGATCAACGGCATCTGGACGCCGACGACCTGGTGCGAGGCCTACGCCAACCTCCGCCGGGCGACGATGGGGCTCCTGGACCGCGGTATCCGGAAGGGGGACCGCATCGCAATCATGAGCAGAACCCGCAGCGAATGGTCCGACGCGGACATGGCGGCCCTCACCGCCGGGGCGGTCGTGGTGGGGATCTATCCCACGGCTGGCGCCTGGGAGATGGAACACATCGTCCGCCACAGCGCGTGCCGCCTGATCTTCTGCGAGAACGACGAAGCCCTCGACCGGATACTCCCGATCCGCGACGCCACGGGCCTCCCCGAGCAGGTGATCCTCTTCGAAACCAAACATCGGACCCTTCCTGCCGGTGTGAGCCTCTTCGCGGATCTCAAGAAACTGGGCGATCAAAGGGACCGGGAGGCCCCGGAACGCTTCGAAGCCGCCTGGCGCGCCGTCTCCCCCGAGGACCTGGCCACGATCGCCTACACCTCCGGGACCACCGGGCCTCCGAAGGGGGCGCTGATCACCCACGCGAATCTCTATTACACGGCGATCCATGCCGTCCAGACGCAGCACATCACGACCGAGGACTTCGGGATCGCCTACCTGCCGCTCACCCACATGCTCCAGCGGCTGACCGTGTACGCGATCTTTCACGTGGGGATGCGGGGGATCTTCGCCGAGGGCGTCGAGAAGCTGATCGACAACTGCCGCGAGCTGCGCCCCACCCACTTCGTGGGCGTCCCGCGGGTCTTCGAAAAGATCCATGCCCGGATCATACAGGGGATCGCCCAGGCATCGCCCATGCAACGGCGCATCTTCGCCTGGGCCATGTCGGTGGGACACCGCGCCTCGCCCTACCGAATGGCCGGCCGGCCTCTGCCCTTTGCCCTGTCCATTGAGCACGCCCTGGCGGACCGCCTCGTCTTCCGGAAGCTCCGGTCCATCTTCGGCGGCCGCGTGAAGCACCTGCTCTCGGGCGGCGCGCCGATGTCGATCAAGCTTCTGGAGTTCTTCTACGCCGCGGGCTTGCTGATCCTCGAGGGCTACGGCCTGACGGAAACCGTCGCCCCGGTTTCGGTCAACAGGCCGGAGTGCTTCAAGTTCGGGACCGTAGGGAAGTTGATCGACGGGATCGAGGCCAGACTCGGCGAAGGGGGAGAACTGTTGCTCCGCGGCCAGGGGCTCTTCAAGGGCTACTACCGGGACCCCGAGGCGACCGCCCAGGCGATCGACGCCGACGGCTGGTTCCACACCGGGGACATCGCCGAGATCGACGCGGAGGGATTTATCCGGATCACCGACCGCAAAAAGGACATCCTCATCACGGCGGGCGGGAAGAATATCGCCCCGCAGAACATCGAGAACCTGATCAAGGCCCATCCCTTCGTGAGCCACGTGATGGTCCACGGAGACCGGCGCCCCTACCTGAGCGCCCTGATCACCCTTGATGCGGCGGAGATCCGCGGCTTTGCTGAAAAAGAGGGGATCCCGACGGACCCGAAGGATCTCGCCTTGCATCCCCGCATCCGCTCCCTTATCGAGGCGCACATCGAGTCGGTGAACGCGCGCCTGTCCCCCCATGAGGCGGTCCGCCGCTTCGCCATCCTTCCCCGGGACTTCACCGAGGCTTCCGGCGAGGTGACCCCGACGCTCAAGATCCGCCGCCGGGAGATCACCCGGTCCTACCAGGAGATCCTCGACAGCCTCTACGATCAACCTTCGCCGTCCCGCCAGAGCCTGTAGGTGTGCATCCGCGCCAGGGCCTTGACCGCCCGCTCGGGCGTGAGGAAGCAGACCCCCTTGTAGGGGCACCCCGCGACCTCCATGACCGTCCGGGCGTTCTCTTCGGGCAGGAGATTGACCCCGAGGATGGGTTTGCCGTGCTGTTCCATGAGGCGGACCGTGTGGCCGATGTAGTGCTTCTCGAAATCGACCAGGGCCGTGGGGACCGCACCGAGGAACTTGCGGTCCATCACCGGATCGACCGCCTCGATCGCGGCGATCATCTGCTTGAGGAAGCCGAGGCGGCCGACGATCCCCAGGTGGATGATCGCGTCGCAGCCGTCCCACTCGATCAGTTCCCTGATCACGTCCATCGGGATCTGGGGGGCGAACTCCCCCACCAGGTCGATGGGGTTGGAGCGGCTCCAGTAGGGCGGGAGGATCTTGTCGATCCGGGCGATCAGATCCTCGGAGAGATCCGGAATCGCCAGGCCGTTCTCAACGCATAGGTCCGAGGCCACGACCCCCCATCCCCCGCCCAGGGTCATCACGGCAACCCGGTTGCCACGCGGCAGCGGCAGGGACGAGAAGGCGGCCGACAGATCCAGCAGGTCCATCGGCTGGTCGGCCACGACCACGCCCGCCTGACGCACTGCGGCATCCAGTATCCGGAGGTTCGAGGCAAGGGCCCCGGTGTGGCTGGCTGCGGCGCGGTTTCCCGCCTGGGTGCGCCCGCCCTTGAGCATGACCACCGGTTTGGTCCTCCCCACACGCCGGGCCGCCTCGAAGAAGCGCCGGCCATTTTTGATGCTCTCCAGATAGAGGACCACCGTCCGGGTCAACTCGTCGACCTCAAAGCACTCCATGTAGTCCTCGATCGTGATCATCGCCTCGTTTCCCGAGCCGCCGAAGGCGCGGATGCCGATCCCCTCGTGCTCGGCAAAACCCAGAAGCTGGACCCCAAGGTTCCCCGACTGGGACACGAGGGTCGTCGTGCCGGGTGCGGGCCGGACGGCCGATCCGCAGCAGAAGAGGGCCCCGTGGGGGTTGCAGATCCCCATGGTGTTTGGGCCGAGGATCAGGATCCCCGCTTCCCGGGCCGCCTTTACCAGTTCCTCCTCCAGGCGCCGTCCCTCGGCACCCGTCTCGGCAAAACCAGAGGTGATCAGGAGCATGCTCCGGACCTTCTTGGCCTTGAGCTGGGGGAACAGGTCCAGGACCTTCGCAGCCGGGATCGTGACCACGGCCAGGTCGACGGGCCCCGGGATCTCCCCCACGGTCTTGAAGGTCGGCCGTCCGGTGATCTGGCCGCCCTTGGCGTTGACCAGATAGATCGGCCCCTGGAATCCCCCTGCGGCCACATTGCAGAAGAGCATGTATCCCCATTTGCCGAAGGTCGCCGAGGCCCCGATGAAGGCGATGGACCGGGGATAGAAGAGCTTCCCGATCGCAACCGGATCGACCGGCGGCAGGGTCGCTTTTGCCGCGGGCCGCTCGCCCAGGATGATCAGGGCGTCGACAGCCGTCACCCGGCCGTCCGGCCCGACGAGGAGTGGATTGATGTCCGCCTCGGTCACCTCCGGCCGGTCCGTCGCCAGACGCGAAAGGCCGACCAGGGCGCTGGCCAGCGCCTCCCGGTCCGCAGCCTTCTCGCCGCGGAATGGCCCCAGGAGCTTGGACGCGCGAAGCTCGTCGATCATCCGGCCGGCGCAGTCCCCGTCAAAGGGTGCGAGTCTAAAGACGACGTCGTCGAGTGCCTCGGTGAAGACGCCTCCAAGGCCGAACATGACGACCGGGCCGAACTGGGCGTCGTGAAAGAGGCCCGCCACGAATTCGCGGCGTCCCGGGAGCATCGGCTGGATGAGGAAGCCCTCCAGGTCGGCGCCCGCCGAGGCGGCCACCGATTCGGCCGCCCGGAGGACCTCTTCGGCATCCTTCAGGTTCAGATGGACGAGGCCCCGCTCCGTCTTGTGGGTCAGCCTGGCGCCGAGCCCCTTGAGGACGACGGGAAAGCCGATCCCGGCCGCCCTCTGGGCGGCCTCCTGCGGGGTCGAGGCCTGGGCCTCCTCTACGACCGGCACGCCGCAGGATCTCAGGACCTCTTTGGATTCGGCTTCGGACAGGGCGGTCCGGCCCTCTGATTTGGCCTTTCGGATCAGCTCCGCAGCATCCATGGCATCTCCTCTATGATGTGGTTCGGTTTCTTCTGAAGGGCAGGGGTGTTCTGATGATGGATTTTACCATAAGGCCCACGAGAGTGCAACGACCCGTCAAACCGGCAGAAGGCCCCGGCATCGGCACAGGCCGGAGCCCGCCGATCTTGCGGTGGCGGCCGCAAGCGGGGCCTCTTTGCGGCACCCCATTGACATTTATTCCTGGAAGCGTTAGTCTGTCCAGCAAAGGAGGGAGTCGACTTCAATGCACCGTGTCCGGCGGAGGGGATCCGTTTCCAGTCATCGCCGAGACCGTTCATGGAGGAATCGACTATGCTCAAGGCAAAGCCTTTTGTCGAGGGGCTGCTGAGCAAGGCGGACATCACCGTCAACGGCCCCGAACCCTGGGACATCCAGGTCCACAACGACACCTTCTACGGCCGGGTCCTGCGCCAGCAGAGCCTGGGCCTCGGCGAGGCCTATATGGACGGCTGGTGGGACTGCCCACGGATCGACGAGTTCATCTGCCGTCTCCTCGGCGCCCGCCTCGACGAGAAGCTCCGCGGAGCGCTCAGTCTCCTGCCGATATACCTCGCGTCCCTCCTCATGAACCGCCAGAGCCGGTCCCGCTCGCCGGTGGTCGCCGAACGGCATTACAACCTCGGGAACGAACTTTTCCGGGCCTTCCTCGATCCCCTTTTGCAGTACAGCTGCGCCTATTTCGATGGGACCGGCGATCTGGCCGAGGCCCAGATCAAAAAGCTTGAGCTCATCTGCCGGAAACTCGGCCTGGCCGCAGGGGAGAAGCTCCTGGACATCGGTTGCGGCTGGGGGGGGCTTGCAAAATACGCGGCGGAGCGATACGGCAGCGCCGTGGCGGCCGTGAACATCTCGGCGGAGCAGATCCGCTACGCCCGCGACTGGTGCAAGGGGCTGCCCGTGACGATCCTGGACTGCGACTACCGGGACATCCAGGGTTGCTTCGACAAGGTCGTCTCCATCGGCATGTTCGAACATGTGGGGAGCCGCAATTACCGGCAGTTTATGGAGGTCGTCCACAGGTGCCTCCGGTCCGGAGGAACTTTCCTGCTCCACACGATCGGCGGCAACTGCTCCACGATCGGTTGTGACCCCTGGATCAACCGCTACATCTTCCCCAACGGGATGCTGCCCTCGATTGCTCAGATCAGCCGGGCCGTGGAGGGGCTCTTCGTTGTGGAGGACTGGCACAACATGGGCCCCCATTACGATAAGACGCTGATGGCCTGGAACGCTAACTTCCAGCGGGCCTGGAACGGCCTGAAGGGGGCCTACGACAGCCGTTTCAAGAGGATGTGGGAGTACTACCTGCTTTCCTGCGCCGGCGCCTTCCGCGCCCGGAGCATCCAGATCTGGCAGATCGTCCTGACCCCTGTGGGAACGCCTCAGCCGGCCTGCCGCCTCTAGGACACAGGGAGAACGACTCCTCTTCCTGAACGCTCGGACAAATCCACGAGAGAGTTCCTTTTATATTTTTATCTTAAACACATAGAAAAGCAGACAAGTCAGACGTAATGGCTGGGCAGGCTTTGCGGCCGACCAATGGGGCGTTGAATCGCGGCACCCAGCATGGACAGGATGGGAAGGACAAGCCATCAGTCCGCCACAAACCCCTTACACCCCGCCCGGTAGAACGGAAGAAACCCTGATTCATACTCAATCTTCGCAAAACTCTCAATATTTCCATCAATATTTATTCTGGGTAACGACGTGAGATAGGATTTATGCTGCTTGAATACATTTGTCTGTCTCGTTGTGACCCCTGTTTCAAAACCCGCCCTTTTTACAGCATCAAACTCTCTTAAACCCGCCTCGTTTATTCCGCCAAAGGGATACGAAAATGCCTTTACCGGCAAATCGATTTTAGATTCTATTCTGTTTTTCGAAAGCAGCAATTCGCTATTCAATTCTTCTTCTGAAAGATTTTTCAGCGAGAAATGGTTCACCGTATGTGCGCCGATCGTTACTAGTTTGTCTTTCGACATTGCGATGAGACTCTCCCAACCGATTGCAAACCTGTCGGATGTCGCCCGCCGATCGATTCCATTTTTTGCAAACACAGCCTCTACGACGTTCGAAAAATGGGAAGGATTACTGCTTTGAATAATTTTTTGAATTGCCATAAATGTCATCTCTTTGCTTTGATTGTCGCAGCAATTAAAGCCATAATGCGTTCCATCAAGATCAAATTCGACCGTTCTATTTTGTATCACAAGCGCATCCAGCATATACCACCATAACACGGCATCACCATCTGGAAAGGACGTCGTGACATAGATGGTGAATGGAACCTTATACTTGCGAAAAATGGGATATGCCAAAGCATAAGTATCCAAGTATCCGTCATCAAAAGTGAAAACAACAAACTTCTGCTTTTGGTGGATATTTAAAATCCGCGGAACATCCCCTATAGGCACAAAAACATACCCCCTCTTTTTAAAAGAGAGAATGATCGCCTCGAGATATTCCGGAGTGATTTCAAGGGCAGAATTGTTCAAGAAAAAAGATTTTTCTTCTTTTCTACAAATCCGGTGGAACATTAAAATGCTTCCGCTGCCAGAATACCAAGGAGCAAGAAGCTTAAACAGCTGAGTCCTCTTTAATGCAGATTTGATGGTCGTTCTTACCTTTTTCATCTTGTCCCCCATAAACCTGAACAGGTCGCTTCAGAATGAAGATTGCCAATATTCCCAGGGGCTACGCTATCTGCTTTGTAGGGGTTCTCGATATTGGATTTACAAAAAAGGAGTTGCTGATTTATGCTTCTTATACCTACCAACCTTAATGGTCAATCCATAACTTTCACTTGGGACGATGGTATACGGCAATATAATTTTCGCCCAGCAATTGCATTTTTTTAAATAAAATGAGTTGACTCAACCGAACCAGCCCATTCTCTAAAAGTATGGTGGTTTTATCTGAAAAAATAAGTCGATCCCCATACTTGAACCCGCTAAAAAGATGCCCCCTATGCTCATGTTTCAAAAAACCGGCTTGGTGCATCGTTCTGTCAAGCATCGATGGGGTGTACCACTTTCTCATTAACCCTGGCTGCTTAAGTCCAGAAGAAACCGGATGGCCGACATCAGATTTACGAACCATCTGAATCCATTTAAGTATTTTTAAGTATACCCCATGGGGATTCGCTATCCGTCCCGGGCCTTCTTTGAAATTAAACAGCTGAACCATCCGGATGCGATTCCATATCTGAGCCACCACAATTCCTGACGGGGCCAGCAATCTGTACATTTCGCTGACAACGGGTTGGGGGTCTAAAATATACTCCAAATACCCCAGGGCTATGATTGCATCAAACTGGTTTTCTTTTATTTTTAGCTTATCAATTTCTCCCAATATGAAAGAGCATCGTGAATCAACCCCCATCTGATGGGCATTCTTATCGGCAACCTCAAGCATCTTTGCCGAAAAATCAACCCCCGTCACCTCATACCCTTTACGGGCAAGGGCACAGGATACCCATCCGGTTCCGCATCCGATATCGAGAACTCTTTTGCCGGATGAAATATATTTGTCCACAAAATCCATGGCATATTTTGCACGAAATCGTTTTCCATAAGAATCGTAACTCGTCCCTTCATACAGATGGTTCCAATCAGCGGAATATCCCTGAAAAAAATCCTGCCACTGTCTCTTATTCAACTCTTCAGTTTCATCATTCATGATTGAATTTCGTTCGACCGGCTTTGAACATCAGGCGCCGGGGCATTTTACTTTACGAAACACTCCACGGGGTTTGCCGATACTTTTACTATGGAGGACGATTCTTTCCCATACCTGTATTAAGGGGAAGGAACGCGTTTGGAAAGGGACGAAATGCGAGTGAAATATAAAGTGAGAGCCCTTGCATGTCAAGGTTAATAACTTAGCTGCTACGCCCCGCCACAGTCATAGGGGCTCCCGATGGCGCTCCGTCCCAGCCAATTTCTCGACAAGCTTGCCGTACTTCTCGTGGATCATCCTCCGGTCGAACTCCCAGAATTCCTGCATCATGGCGTCCTGCTCCGCAGGGCTGAAATACTCCAGAATCGGGTAGAAGAAGTGCTTGTCCTCCTTCTCGATGTGGCGGGGATAGAAGACGGTCAACTCCTCCAGGGCGCCCACGACCTCGGTCAGCGTCGGCTCACCTTTCAGGTACCGTTCCTTGGCGTCCACCAGGCGGCCGACCGTCTTTCGGGCGTACCGGTGCTCCTCGACAAGCTCCGCGACGATCCTCGCATGCTCGGCGCTCATTGGCTTTTTCGCCAAGTCCCGAAAGAGGATGTCCTCTTCCTTGCCGTGGTGCGTCCGGTCGGCGTAAGTCCGGATGAAATCGACGGCCGTGTCGACGAAGACGGGATCGACCTTCTGGAGCCTGTGGGCCCGCTCCACCTCCTTACCGACCAGGGCCAGCATCTTCTCGATCAAACGGTGTTCCCGCATCAACGGACCGATCGGTTTCATGGCCTTCTCCTTTCTGCACTCAACCTGACCGTGCTTCACCCGCCCTTCGGTCCGCCGGGCCTCCAGGACTGGCCCCGCTATTTGCGGAAGGCGAGGCGCAGCCGGTAGAAGTGGGGTTTGGACGTCCCCATGACCAGAGGCTCCGCCTCCCGGAAGAGACGCTGGCGGTCGTCGCTCAGGTGCATGTCCGTGAAGGTCTCCTTGGACTCGTGCTCGACGATCGCGGCGTAGCGGCTCCCGCCCTCGATCGGCTCGAGGAGGCTCCGGGAAATGAACCCGCGGTGACGGGCGAAGACCTCGCTGGAACGGCTGAACCACTCCACAAAGACGTCCTCCTTCCCCGGTTTCACCGGGGCGAATTCGATGAGGTTGACGAAGCACCCTTCCCAGCCGTCCAAGGAGGATTCCGGCACGGCCTTCTCGGGGAGCGGCGTCCGGATGGCCAGGAGGACCAGCGGTTCCGCCGATGCGTTCGCAATGCCCATCGACACGCCCCGGGCGATGCGCAGCAGTTTGCCCGGCCCGACCCGGAAGCTCTGGCCGTTCTCGGTAAAGACCCCCTCGCCGCGAAGGACCTGGATCGTCACCGGGGCGTCTGTGACGTGTTCTGGCACCTCGCTGCCGGAGTCCAGGCGGAGTTGCCGGATCGTGAGGTGGGGTTCCTCGGCGATAACCGAGATGCCCCGTCCCCCCTGACCGGAAACTTCCCTGCTCTTCAAATCCACGATTTCCATAGCCTTCAGAACCTCTATAGGAATTAACGGGGAACGACCCCGTCCGGTACCGTTATCGTCCCTCCTGGGCGATCCGTTGAAGGCCCTCCCGGTCCACGATCCGGATCTGCTTTCCCTTCGAACGGATCAGCCCCTCCCGGTCGAGCCTGGCGAGTATCCGCGAAAGGGTCTCGGGGATCGTCCCCAGGAGCGAAGCGAGCTGACCCTTGGAGATGTCCAGCTCCACCGCGCCTTGGCCGTCGCGGTCCACCAGGTAGAGGAGGTACTTGGCGAGCCTCCCGGGCACCTCCTTGAGTGAGAGGTCCTCGACGAGACCCGTGAACTGACGCAGGCGCCGCGAGAGCTGGGCCAGCATGTTGAGGGCGAGGGTCGGGTCCCGCTTGATCAGGCTGACAAAGGCGACCCGCGGGAAGAAGAGGACGGTCGACTGGGCAGCGGCGGTAGCGTCCGCCGGGAATCCCTGGCCGGTGAAGACCGGGACCTCCCCAAAGGGCTCCCCGGGACCGACCATGTGAAGGATCTGCTCTTTCCCCTCAGGGGAGACCTTGGAGATCTTCACGCGGCCCGTCAGGACCACATAGAAGCCACTCCCCTCGTCCCCCTCGGCGAAGAGCTGCTCCCCCTTCTTGCAGGCCCGCCTCACGCCGATCCGGGCCAGGGCCGCGACCTGTTCCTTCGAAAGACCGGCGAAAAGGGGGATCCCGGCGAGTTGTCCGGCCACATCGATCATCGTGCCCTCCCAAGTATGTAATAAACTACACATTTGGTTGACTTATGTCAAAGCGGTTTTTATCGGACCGTGGGATAAGGGGGCTGTAAGGAACGAAGAGGCCGCCCCTGGGCGGCAACAGAAATGAGGACCAGATAAAAAAAGGAGGCAGATATGAAGACCACCCGGAAGATCATCAAAATAGACGAGGAGAAGTGCAACGGCTGCGGCCTGTGCGTCCCCTCATGCGCCGAGGGAGCAATCCAGGTCATTGACGACAAGGCGCGGCTCGTGGCGGAGAAATACTGTGACGGCCTGGGGGCCTGCCTGGGCGAATGCCCGGAGGGGGCTCTCCTGGTCGTGGACGCCGAGGCCGAGGCCTTCGACGAGGTGGCCGCCATGGCGCACGTCCGGGCGACCGGCCACGTCCATACGGGAAAAGGCCACGCCGGCCATGCCTCGGCACCGGAGACCGGGGCCGCGACCCATGCCGGAAAGGCCCTCCCCTGCGGCTGTCCTTCTTCGGTGATCCAGACCTTCAAGCCCCAGACGGCCTGCGATCGGGCCAACACCCCCGTCTCCCGGCCCGCCTCGGGCGTCTCGGCCCTGACCCACTGGCCGATCCAGATCCACCTGGTCCCGCCGACAGCGCCCTTCCTGAAGGGGGCGGACCTCCTGGTCGCCTCGGACTGTGTTCCAGGGGCCTACCACCGATTCCACGACGACCTCTTGAGGGGAAAGATCCTCCTCATGGGCTGCCCTAAATTCGACGACGCCGAGGCCTACGTCCAGAAGCTGGCCGCCATCTTCGCCCAGGCGGAAATCCAGAGCGTCACGGTTGCCGTGATGGAGGTCCCCTGCTGCCAGGGAATGCCGGTCATCGTGAAGAACGCAATGGCCCTCTCGGGAAAGCAGATCCCCTTCAAGGTCGCGACGGTTTCCACCCGGGGCGAACTCCTGGGCTAGACCCGGCTGCGGCCACCGACGGCGAAACCCTTTTCAGGGGATTGTATTTTCGGAGACGGGTTCTTTGACGTCGATCTCGAAAACTCTGGCGACCCTGGTTCCGCTGTCATCCGTCACGGAAGCACCGAATCGGAAGGGACCCTTCACGTCCGGCGGGCGGTTCCAGGAAATCTTCCCGGAGGGGCGATCGAGGACCATGCCCGGAAGAAGGGGAGGCTCCAGGGCGAAGGTGACCGCTACGCTGTCCGGCGCTGCGCTGAGAAGCTGCAGCTCGATGGGCGCTCCGACCTTGCTCGACGGGCTGATGATCTCCATCTCCAGGGACGGGGCGATGCTGTGGATGGCAACCAGGGCGCTTTCGACCGTGAATCCGGCGTTTTCTCCTTCACGGGGCGTCACGGCGACGCTGATGCGGTCCTGCTTCTTGAGCCCCGAAAGGCTCAGGGTATCCCCCTTGGCCGCATCGACGATCCGGTCATTGACCCTCCACCGATAGGTGAAGGCGAGTTTCTGCGGTGCCCCCGGAGCAAGGATTACCTCCACCCTCAGGTTGTCCTTCCGGGTGGGCTGCTGGGGCACCAGGCGAACGGCCTCGATGAAGGCGAGCGGTGCCTCCGGCGCTGCAACGCCCGGCGAAGGGCCAGGGGCCGCCGGAGACCGGGGCAGGGGACCCGGAGCCCCCGCGCTTCCCGCAACCCCGGGGACAGAGACAGGCGTCGTCGGAGTCCCGTCCTTTTGGACCGGCAGGAACACCAGCCCGGCGATCACCAGGGCCAGGGCGAGCCCGCCGGCGGCCCACAGCCACCGGGAGCGGGCGGCCTTCTTCCCGGCGGCCTCGCCGATCCGGGCAGGGTTCGGCCTTCGCCCGGTCGGTGCCTTTCTTGTCCCGACTGCATTCCGGGCACCCGACAGCCGCTGGCCGCTGGCCGATATCCGGGTCCCCCACGATTTCGGCCTCCGGATCGGTATCCTACTTCCTGTTGGACTCATCTTTCCCCTTCCGACAGCCCTATCACAATCAAGAACGAAGCCGGTCTTCCTGTGGCAGATGGGGATTCCGGTGATAGGCTTGCCACGCCCGGACCAGGCGCCCGATGTCCGCCCGCCCCTCTTCCATCAATGCCTCGTTATCGTGCATCCGTTTCCAGTCGGACCGGACTTCGTTCCCAAGCGCCTTTCCGAACCGTTCCCGAAAGAACCCCGGGACACCGATCGAAGGGTCCGCGATCCAAAGAGCCCGACCGATGGAGAAAAACAGGTATCGGCCGTCTCTTTTATAAATCCCCCTCAGCGCGGAGATATCCGGAATCGGTTCGAAGCACCGATCCCCCTCAGGGATGATCGCCTCAGGCGGTCCGGCATAGGGGAACATCTGGATGTGGGAATGAAAGACCGTCTGGCCGACGATCCCGTGTTCAAAGGTGCTCACGGAACCGTAAACAGACTCAATGAACCGTTTCGTCCGCTGGTAGAGACCGACGAATTCGCCGAGCAGGTTAGGAGCGTATTCACCGATACAGGAGAGGTGCGCCTTGGGAATGATCAGGATGTGTCCCTGGGTAAGGGGATGGCCGTCACAGACCACCAGAAAGTTCTCCGTCGTTTTCAGCACATGGTTCAGTGCAAAGGAGTGATGATTGCAATGTGGACAGTTGGCCCGGATGGACTTTTCGGAAAGATCGGTCATGCCTGCCCCCTGAAGGTGGGATGGAACCAGTTCCATGACGACGAATATGCGGCTTCTCTACCACCATTTGACTATTAAATCCACTCCATCCGCTGTTCGTAGCCTGCCGGGAGGGTGGGCAGCAACTGCCAACGGGGTTGGCAGCGGCCAGGGCGGAAAACATATAACCAATCGATATTATATCTATTTCTTTTTTGAGCCGCACCCAGCGCCCCTCTGCCATGCTAGAACAACGAAATTCGATGTATCGTCATATCATCCGTACCCCGGCCTATTGCGGGAATGCGGTGGAACGGATTGTACAATCCGCAGTTACTACTGGAAAAACCTCGACGACATTCCGGATGCGGCGGTGTCGCTGGTCTGTGCGGATAAACAAAAATGATCGGAACCGCTAAGGTTCCGTCAGAGGAATGGCGCGGCGGTGCTTTGCGTACTGGCGCTCCAGGCGGTCCCGGGTGATGGGCCAACCGTGGCCCGGCAGGAAGAGGGTGCAGCCGGTCCTGAGGAGCCTCCCCCAGCTGCGGACCATCTCCACGGGATCATCCGCAAAGGGCGGGAAGACCGAACGGGGGAGGGTGCCCAGGAGGGTGTCCCCCACAAGGGCGATCTGATCATCCACGATCAGGCTCACTGACCCTGGGGAATGGCCGGGGGCGTGGAGGACCGTCGCCTCGAAGCCGAGGGCCCGCAGACCCATGGTCTCCCTGACGAGGAGATACGGGCTGGCCGGCCGGTAGGCGACCCGGGGCTGGAGCCATGGGGAAATCCGGGGCATAAGCCATCGGGTCACAAGGATCGAGCCCCTGGGCAGGCGGCTGTCACCGGTCTTCAAGGCCCCGGCCTCCTGTTCCTGGACGACAATCTTCGCCCCATAGCGCTCTGACAGGGCGGCCGTGTTCTCGGCATGGTCGAAATGGGTGTGGGTCAAAAGGATCGCATCGATCCGGTCGATCTTCAACCGGTCCAGGCGGGACACGAGCCGGCCGAACCGGCTGGTCCTGCCGGTGTCGATCAGGAGGGCCCGTGTCCCCGCGGTGAGCAGATAGACGTTGCTCCTGCCGCCGATCACCTGGCGGATCCGCTGGCCGCTTTTCGTCGTGATATCCATGGACCTTCTCCGGAATCCCCCTCTTAATTTCTTCCGTATCCAATACCCTATGAAGATCCCTTGAGGGTCTCCGTTTTCTGGTTCTTCCCACGGGCCAGGGAGATGAAGATCCCGAGGAAGCACAGGCCTGTGCAGACGAGGAAGACCGTGTGGATGCTCGCGAGGAGCGCCGGGTAGCGCTCCGGCGTGATCCGGACGTTCCCGATGAAGAGGGCGAAGACCACGAGGGCCAGACCCATGCTGAGCATCTGGCCGACGAGCCGCATCGTGCTCACCATCGCCGAGGCCACCCCGTAGAAGCGCCGCTCCACGGACCCCATGATGGCGTTCGTGTTGGGGGGCGAAAAGAAGGCGAACCCCAGGCCCAGGAAGACCAGGGCGCCGCCGACCATGGCGATCCCCGTTTGAGCCGTAATGAAGGTGAGGATGAAAAGGCCCGCCGTGCAGAGGGCCATCCCGAACGAGGAGAGCCTCTGGGCCTGGATCCGGTCCGAGAGCCGCCCCGCGACAGGGGCGAAGAAGGCCTGGACGACCGGTTGGACGACCAGGACCAGCCCGGCGGACTGGGCGTCGAACCCCTTGATATACTGCAGGTAAAGGCTCAGCAGAAAACCCACGGCAAAGTTCGCGCTGTAATTGATCAGGGCCGCCAAGTTTGAAAAGGCAAAGGTCCGGTTGCGGAAGAGCCGGAGGTTGAGCAGGGGGCTCTCGGCCCGAAGCTCGAACCAGATGAAGCCCGCAAACCCGGCAAGCCCCAGGAGGATCAGGACGATCCCCGCCGGGCCGGGGAGCCGCGAAAACCCGGACATGAGGGTAAGAAGAACGGTGCTGTAGATGAGGGAGCCCCTCCAGTCGAAGGCCTCCCCGCGGCTGGCCGCCCATTCGCCCTTGAGCCGCCAGCCGGCGACGGCCAGGATCGTCACGCCCAGGGGAACCATGGCGAAAAAAAGGCTCCGCCACCCCAGGTAGTGGGTCATGGTTCCCCCCAGGACCGGCCCCAGGGAGAGGGAAATGTAGACGGTGCCGATGTTGATGCCGATGGCCCGGCCCCGCTCATAGGGCGGGAAGACCGAGGTGATGATGGCCAGACCCGTGACGAAGATCATCCCGCCGGCAATCCCCTGGAGGACGCGAAAGACGATGAGCCAGGAGGCCGCAGGGGCCAGGGCCGACAGTAACGACGAGGCCGTAAAGAGAAGGACGCCGTATAAGAAGACCCGCTTCATCCCGTGAATGTCAGCGATCCGGCCGAAAGGGATGGCGACCATCGCGGCGGCCAGGAGAAAGGCTGTCGGGATCCAGCTCAGAACGATAGCGTCGGCTCCGAACTCGGCCCCGATCGCCGGAAGGGCGATGTTGACCGACGAGCCCATGAAGGGCGTCAGGAAGTTCGCCAGGGTTGCCACGATGAGGGCCGGCGCCCGCATCGAAAGGTCGGCACGGCCCTGTCTGTCCAAACGGTTCGGTTCCATCGACCCCCGGCTTTCTCCAAAAAAATATTCCCCCGGGAAGCCCCTTCCCGGAGGAATGTGGATCCATCCTGCCCGCGGCGGCGCCTAGCGGCTCTTCCAGTCCATCCGGGTGATGTCCCCGTTTCTGAAGTGGAACTTCTTGCTCCAGTCGGAGCGGCTCCCCCCCACGCTGACTGTGCAGTCCACCGACAGGACGCCGGTTCCCGTCTCCCCGACCGTGTTGCCTGTCACATCCATGGAGACGGTATCCTCTCCGTACTCCTGTTTGAGGTAGACCTTTGCTTTTGCAATCATACCCTTTTCATCCATCTTTCCCATTCCTTCAGCCGACCCGATCCATCGGCGTCCTCATTGATGGATTACAGGATAGGAAAAACGATGCTCCCTGTCAATGCGATTCTGGCACCACGCAGCCGTACCCCCGGTTCCCTCTCGACGCCCCGCCTTTCCAACCCCGCCGAGCACGTATCCCATGAGAACGGCGCTGTGTCCACCCTTGTGGCGTCGTTTAAATACCGCGGCCATCCTGCGGGGAGCTAATTCGAAGGAACCACGACGTAGTAGAATTTCCCGTCGCTGCGTTTTTCGGCTTTCCACGTGATATTCGCACAGACGGGGCTGCATTGGCTGCCCTGGGCGGGGTCCGCGCAGGCACTTTTGACATCCACCTCCCTCATGCACCTCCTCATGCCGGATCGGTACCACTCTTCCACCTTTCCGTAGGCAAAGCAGGGACAAAGAGCGCCGGTTTCGGCCTGCCCGGTACCCCCTGACGCGATCTTGGTCATTTTGAAATACTGCTGATTCGTGTAATCGGTCGTGCGGGCAAAAAAGGTGGGGCTCAAGTCCCATTCCGTGCTGTTCTCGATCTTGACCTGCCAGGCCATCGAGGGGAGGGCGCTGAGGGCCATCAGGATAAGAGATCCAGCGGTCACGGCGGCGGCTTTCTGAAGACGGTTCATGTGGTCTTTCTCCTTAAGGGCTTTTTAGACTTATTGTTTGCATGACGGATGCCAGGTGCAGATATCGAGATTTCTAGCCGCTTTCAAGCCTTTTCTTCTTCTCCCTCCCGCCAACACCATACGCAGGACTGCCAACTTTGTTGGCATGATCCGCAATTCCCGAGATCCCGGGCGATCATGTGTGACAACTGGATTGAGTCGATACCCTTCGCCCGGCAGCATCAGTAAACGACCACAACTTCCCCTTATCAAGCGCTGCGCAAGCGGACCCAGCGGACCAAAAGAATCGCCGCGAAAGGGAGTGCGAGGCCGAGCGCAACCTGAACGACGAGCAGGTCGCCGAGCTGGCTGTAGTCGGCCGGGACCTTGAGCAGGCCGGTCGCCATGTCCTTGACTTCGCGGGTAACGATGAAGACCTCGTTCAGGTACTTGGTGCCGAGCTGGCTAGCCGACAGCGCCAGATTGACGAACGACGCCATCACCGCGAAATAAGTCGCCTTGAGGTTGGCGGGCGCGGAGTTGGCGATCCAGGCCAGCATCGGGATCATCGCGATCTGGCCGAGCGGCGACTCGAGCGTGGTATCCACGATCACGATGGTGCGCGCATCCACCCACCCGCCGGTCATCGCCGCGGTCCAGTGGTGGAGACCGTAGTATAGGCCGACGATCGGCAGGGCAAGGACGAAGCCCGCCAGGGTGAGGAAGCCGACGACATAGGCGATCGACCGCTCCCCCATGAAACGGCGGAACAGGAACATGCCGGCCAGCGTCAGCACGCTGCCGATGAGCGAGAGCACCGAGAGGAACTGCTGGTCGAAGCCGAGCTCGTCGATCATCCACCAGGTCAGGCCCGCGCCAGGCCCGGGGGTGGCGCGGAACAGGAAAATCACGATCGCCGTGCCGACCAGGGTCGCGCGCGCCTCGGGCTCCAGGGCACGTGTGAGTTTGACGATCAAAAAGGCGACGATCGCCATCGACCCGACAAAGACGATCTCCTCGCTGTAGCGCATCCCCCCGAGGCCGACCGACAACGTAAAGGCCACGAACAGGAGGCTGCCTCCCAGGATCCACCAATTGACCGGCGTGGGCTCGTCGCGGCGGCTGAGCATCGCCTCGACCTGACCGCGGGTGTAGCCCCGGCGCAGCAGGCGGCGGGCGTCCCGCTGCCTGATGAGTATGGCGCTCAGAACGCCCAGCACCGAGATCAGCGGGATCGCAAGCGCCATGAGGTAGACGTTGCGGTAGATGAGCGCGATCTCAACCGGCGGCAGCCGGTGCAAGCCGGCAAAGAGGTAGAGGTTGATGACCGCGACCAGGACGCTGCCGCCGATGATCGCGACGCGGCCGAGGGTCTGCATGGTCGTGTTCATGAGCTTGCGGGTCGCTGGGTTTATGGGGGCCCCTGTCTCGTCGACGCGCGGCACCGCCTCGACGGTCATCGCGTCGGCGACCGCATCCTGGGTCACGTAACCGACCGGAGCCAGCAGCGTCGAAAGCACGAACCAGGCCTCGGCCGGCATGATCGCGGCCATGGCGGCACGATCGCTCAAGAGCCCGACCATGATGAGCAGACTCGCGGCAATCAGGCCGGCACCCAGGTAGATCAATCCATTCTTCCAGCGCCAGAGGAGATCCACCAGGTGGCCGAGCGGCATCTTCAGCGCCCAGGGGATCCCGGCCCAAAAACCGAGGGCGGCCAGAAACGAGGCAGGCAGGCCCAGGTATTCCTTGACGAAGAAGGTGCCGACGATGCCGGTCAGTCCCGAGACCCCGGCGGCCATGTAGACCATGAGCGGGGGAAGGAAGGAGAGCCGCATCTCCCGCCCCAGTTCGAGGACGTTATCGTCTATCCAGCGGTAGAAGGCTGTCAACATGGCGCTCCTTGATGAACCCCTGCGGAACCCGCAGTCAATTCATGGCCCATTTTGCGCCATGATGGGCAGAAATATCTGAGAAAAGCCTGATCGATTCAGGCGCTCACTGCTCGTCGAGCTGGTTCAGGATCGCCACCGAGGCGCTGGCGCCGATCCGGCTCGCCCCGGCCTCGATCATGGCCAGGGCGTCGGCCAGGGTCCGGATGCCGCCCGCTGCCTTGACGCCGATTCCCTCGCCCACGGTCCCGCGCATGAGCCGGACGTCGGCGGAAGTGGCCCCGGCGCTCCCGTAGCCCGTGGAAGTCTTCACGAAGGCCGCTCCGGCCTTGACGGCCAGAATGCAGGCCCGGGCCTTCTCCTGGTCGGTCAGGTAGCAGGCCTCGATGATCACCTTGACGGGCCGGCCCCCGGCGGCCTTGACCACCGCGGCGACGTCCTCCTCCACCTCGGCCTCGCGTCCGTCCTTCAAGGCGCCGATGCGCAGGACCATGTCCAGCTCGGCCGCTCCCAGGCGGACCACCTCGGCCGTCTCGGCGGCCTTGGCTGCCGGGGTGTGGGTCCCGAAGGGAAAGCCCACCACGGAACAGACCAGGGGCGCCTCGTCCTTGAGCATCTTCGCGGCCTCGGGCACGTGGACGGGATTGACGCAGACCGCCTTGAATCCGTAGGCGATGGCCTCCATGCAGAGACTCTTCAGCTCCGCCCGCGTGGACTGGGGCCTGAGCAGGGAGTGGTCGATCATCCCCGCAAGCTGTTCCCTCGTGATCTTCATAGGGACCTCCTTCCGAGCATAAACATCTTCATATCAAAACCTTACATCCTGTGCCCCGTCCCGATGGCAGGATCACGATGCCTTCCCGTTCGGGGCCTGACGGATCGTGCGGAAGTGGCGGACGATCCGGGTCGTGTCCTCGTGGGAGGCTCGGCCGAAGGGCATGATCAGGTAGACCCCCCGGGCCTCGGCGGCCATGGCCTCCGCCAGCTTCATGGCCATCTCCAGGCCGGCCTGCCGCTGGTCCTCGGCGGACTCGAAGCGGGCAAAGGCCGCCACAACTGTCTCGGGGACCCGGATTCCTGGGATCCGGCCGCTGGCGAAAAACTCGGCGTTCCGGCGGCTCGTCAGCGGCAGGAGCCCCGGAAAGAGCCGGACGCCCAGGGAGCCGGCCCCGTCCTGGAGGCGCCGGAAGTCCTCGGCCGCAAAGACCGGCTGGGAGAATACGAACTCGGCCCCGGCCTCGACCTTTTTTTGGAGCCAGGCGATCTGGGCCGGGGCGGGCCAGCCGATCGTGGTCCCGGCGCAGAAGTCCGGCGGGTCGGCGATCCGATCGCCGTTGATCATCTCCCCCTCCCGGAGTTTGCGGAGGAGGCGCAGGAGCTCCACGGAGCTCTTGAGGTCCGTGACGCGCTGGGCCAGGGTCCCCAGGGGCCCCATGGAGGGCGGATCGCCCGTCACCGCCAGGATCCCCTTGAGGCCCAGGTCCCAGGCCCCCAGCAAGCCCGAGTGGAGCTGGAGGAGGTTGGACTGGGTCACGGCCTTGTGGGCGATCGAGGGGACCCGGAGGACCTCCTGGAGCCGGGCCGCCGTGACCGTGGCGTCCCGTCCGACGGTCGCCCCGGGGTTGTCCGGGACGTCGAAGAGATCCACGCCCGCGCGGGCTATCTTCTCGGCGTTCAGGCAGAGGGTATCCAGGGAGGCGTTCCGGTCGGCGCGGATTTCCACACTGATCAGGAACCAGTCGGAGCGCATCATCTCCCGGACAGGGTTCCGCACAGCGGCGCGCTCGGGCCGGGCCTCCTCGGCGGCCTCACGGACCTCGATCCGGGCCGAGGTCCCGACGGGGCGTCCGGCCAGGAGCGGGGTGATCTCCCGGATGTGGCCCGGGTCCGTCCCGCAGCAGCCGCCGATGACCGACACGCCCAGGTCTGCCAGGCGGGCCGCGACGGCAGCAAAGGCCTCGGGCGTGAATTCGTAACGGACCAGACCGCGGTCGATCGTGGGGTTCCCGGCGTTGGGCGAGGCCGTCACCGGAAGGCGCGTCCGCGAGAGGAGGTAGGCGGCCACGTCCACGATGTCATTGGGATGCTGGCAGTTGGTCCCCACCGCCGTCGCACCGGCCGCCTCGGCCTCGGCCAGAAGGACGTCGATCGTGACCCAGCGGTTCCTGCCGCGCCCCGTATGGCCGACCTGGAAGACGACTGGGAGCCCCGTGGCCGTGGCGGCCTTGAGGGCGACCCGGGCCTCCCGGGGGTCGAAGAAGGTCTCCAGGACCAGGGCGTCGGCCCCGGCCAGGGCCCTGCACTGCTCGCTGTAGATCGCGGCGAGCTCAGCCTCGGGGTAGTCTTCGTGGCGAAGACCCAAGGAGAGGGGCCCGACAGAGGCCCAGACGAAACAGGCCTCGCCGGCGGCCCGGCGGGCGAGGGCGACCCCCGCCTCGTTGATCTCCCGGCACCGGTCGGCTGCCCCGGCCTCCTCCAGGAGGAGCCGGTTGGCGGCGAAGGTGTTCGTAACGAGGACCCGGGAACCGGCGTTGCGGTAGGCCTCGTGGAGGGCCAGGACCGCCTCGGGCCGCCGGATGTTCAGGAGCTCCACCGGCATGCCCGCGAGCTCCTCGCCCCGGCGCAGGACGGTCCCCATTGCGCCGCTCCCGACGAGAATCTGTTTGCCCAGTTGGGACAATCTTTCAGTCATCAAGACACCCTCCCCATGGTTCCCGGGTCCTTCCCCCCATCAATCCGCGCTACCGGATCCGCGCAGGGGCTTCGGCCAGGTAGGCCTCCAGATCCGCCTCGGTCAGGAGCTCGGGGGCGGTGTCCGGGACACCGTGGTAGAAGATCGTCAGCGCCGGCTGGTGCCTCTCAAGGGCCGCCTGGTCCGTGTAGAAGTGGAGCCACCGCTCCGTCTTGTCCCGGAAATCGGTCCGGACGATCTTCAGGGTCTGCTTCCCCCAGAGGGGCGCCTTGACCACCCACTCCCGTTCCTTCGAGAAGGGATCGACCGCCTCGACGCCCAAAAAGTTGAGCTTCGGTGCCGCTGTCTGGTCGTGGAGGATCCGGATGTAGACAAAGGAATCCTCCTCGGTGGGTCCCTTCAGGATCGCCCAGAGAATCGTGATCCCCTGGGCCCGGAAGGACGAATCGGCCCCGTGGATCTCCTGCGCCGCGAAGGACGGCCTTACCGCCATCAGGACCAGGAGCAGGACCAGCCCCGCCGCGGTCCATGCCATCCCTTCCCCAAATACCCCGAATCGCCTCCTCATGACCATTCTTCTCCTAAAATCCTTCCTTCGCCGAACAGTAAGGCGCCGGCTCTAAATGCCCTCTCTTCCAAGGATCGGATCGTAACCCGGAAGCGCGCATTGGAGATTTTTCGGGGCCCCCTGCCCCCTTGAACGGAGCGGCCGCCGCGAAAACTGTCTGAGCGCCGAAGGCGCGAGTTTTTTCCCGGCAGCGTAGCGAGGGGATGCTGGGTCGAAAAATATCCAGGCCGCAGAGGTTTACGTTTCCGATCCCTTTACCTTCCCCCTTCTTTCAGGATATGGATGACGCCGGGGTCGATCCCGACGCCCACCTTCTCCCCGACGGAAAAGGTCCCGTGGCGCAGGGGATCGTAGGCCGTCGCCGAAAGTCGGCCTTCCCCCATTTCCAGGAGGTAGTCCGCCTTCTCGCCCAGGAAGGTCCGCTCGGCCACGACCCCGGTGATGAGATCCCTGCCGATCTCGCGGGTCAGCGTCACCGCCTCGGGACGGATGAAGACCTGGATCTTCTGCCCGGCGACAAGGCCGTCGGGAGGGGCGGAAAGCGTGAAGCTCCGGCCCAGAAGGGCCAGCGTCACCGTTCCGTCCGTGAACTCGCGCACCTCGGCCGGAAGGGTGTTGATCCGTCCGATGAACTGGGCCACGAAGGCCTCCCGGGGCTTCATGTAGAGCTCCTCGGCCGTCCCGATCTGGACGATCCGCCCCTCGTTCATAACGGCGATATGGTCCGAGATCGCCATCGCCTCCTCCTGATCGTGGGTCACGTAGACCGCCGTGATCGCCAGGGCCTTCTGGAGGCGGCGGATCTCACTGCGCATGTAGACCCGGAGCTTGGCATCGAGGTTGGAGAGGGGCTCGTCGAAGAGCAGAACCCGGGGCTCGATGACCACGGCCCGGGCCAGGGCCACCCGCTGCTGCTCCCCGCCCGAGAGCTGGTGGGGGAACTGCCGCTCGTAACCGGCCAGGCCAACGAGCTCCAGGACGCGGGCGACCTCACGGTCGATCTCCGCTGCCTCCTTCCCCTGGACCTTAAGGCCGTAGGCCACGTTCTCGAAGACGGACAGGTGCGGAAAAAGGGCGTAGTTCTGGAAGACGAAGCCGATGTTCCGCTGATTCGCCATCAGGTCCGTCACATCCTCGCTGCCGATGAAGATCCGCCCCCGGTCCGGGCGCTCGAAGCCCGCGATCATCCGGAGCGTCGTCGTCTTCCCGCAGCCCGAGGGGCCCAGGAGCGTGAGGAACTCACCGGGCTCCACATCGAGGCTCACGTTGTCGACCGCGGTGACCTCCCCCTTGATCCGGTGGATGAAGGTCTTCTGGATCTTCTCTAAACGGATGCGGACTGCTTCCATGGATGATTACCCTCCGAGGATGTTGGACATCTCCGGCGCCCCCGGCTGCCGGAAGAGCCGCAAAAAGAGGCTGATCGCCCCGATGACGACAAAGACGATGACCACCACGAGGATCGAGAAGGCCGCGGCCACGCCGAGCTCGAGCTCGGTCATCTTCTCCAGGATCCGGACGGTGATCAGGGTCCAGTTGATCGAGATGAGGAAGATCGTGGCGCTGATCGCCGTCATCGACCGGATGAAGACGACGCCGAGCCCCGCGAAGAAGGCCGGGAGGATCAGCGGGAGCGTGATTCTGCGGAAGGTCGTCCCGGAGCTCGCCCCCAGGCTGAAGGAGGCCTCCTCGATCGAAGGGTCGATCTGCTGAAGGATTGCCACGGTCGTACGGATCCCCGTCGGGCCGTAGCGGAAGACGTAGCAGGCGATGATGATGATCGCCGTCCCGGTCAGCAAGATCGGCGGGTCGTTGAAGACCAGAAGGTAGGCGATCCCGACGATGGTCCCGGGCAGGGAGTAGTTGATCATTGAGACGATCTCCATCGTCTGGCGGGAGATGAACTCCTTCTTGCAGACCAGGTACCCCACCACGACGCTGTAGATCCCGCCAAGGGGCATCCCGATCCCCGCGATGATAAGCGTGTCGCGGATCGCCTGGAGCCCCTCGGAGAAGACGACGTGGTAGTGTCGCCAGGTGATGGTGAAGTCGGCACCGAAGGCCTTGACGATCGAGGCGTAGAAAAGAAGAACGTAGAAGTAGAGGATCGAGGCCGAGATCAGGAGGCAGACAACCAGCAGGACTCGGCGCATCCAAGGCGGAACGCTCTTGATCTCGGTCTTGGCACCCACCTTGCCGGTGATCGTCACGTAGTACTTGCGGCCCACCCAGAAGCGCTGGAGCAAAAAGACCGCGAAAGCCGGGACCAGAAGGACGAAGGAGAGGACCGCCCCGCCCTTGAGGTCGAAGAGCCCCGTGATCTGGAGGTAGGCCTGGGTCGGAAGGACCGGGAAGCTGTTCCCCGCGAGGATCAGCGGCGTCGCGAAGTCGGCGAGGGAGGCCGCGAACAGGAGCAAAAAGGCATTCGCGATCCCCGGGACCGTGAGCGGGAGCGTCACCGTCCTGAAGACCCGCCACCGGGAGCTCCCCAGGCTGAAGGCCATGTCCTCGACCGTGGGGTCGATCCCCGCGATGATCGCCTTGAGGGTCAGGTAGGCGATGGGGAAGAAAGTGATCGTCTCGGAAAAGAGCGTGCTGTGCAGGCCGTAGATCGAAAAACCCGAGATCCCCAAAAGGTCGTAGGTGATCAATCCCCGGGGGCCGAAGGAGAAGATCATGGCGATGGCCGTGGTGAAGGGGGGCGAAATCAGGGGGAGGATGATCGCCGCGTCGAGGAAGAGGACCCAGCCTTTGGTGAGGTTCGTCCGGACGGCCGTGAAGGCGAAGAGGAATCCCAGGACCGTCCCGCAGAGGCCAACAAGGCCCCCCAGGAGCAGGCTGTTCCAAAGGGCCTGGCGCTGGAGCGGATCGCCGAGGATCGAAAGGACACCGGCGAGGGAGAGCTTTCCGTCGTCGGTGAACGTCCGGACCAGGAGACTGACCAGCGGATAGACGATGAACAACAAAAGGAGCGCCCAGAGGATGATCAGGATCGACAGTAGAAGCGGATCCCGGAGCATCCGCCGGAGGCGGTCCGAG
The DNA here is from genome assembly GCA_021372415.1 of Deltaproteobacteria bacterium. GTDB lineage: Bacteria > Desulfobacterota > Syntrophia > Syntrophales > UBA5619 > JAKAFS01. Next base: position 19,957 of record JAJFUM010000373.1, on the reverse strand, counting down.
GGGTTCAGCGCGGCAACGGCAGTCGCGTCAGGCATGGATTTCTTCCCTTACGGCAGGACCTCCTTGATCCAGCGGTCCACAATCCGCTTTCGGTTCTGGCCCGCCCATTCCTCGTTGATCGGGAAAATCCTGGCGCCCTTGATGATCTCGGCGAGAGACGCCTCGGTCTTCACCTTCGGATGGGCCGGGATGAAATTGATCTTGTAGGGGGCGTAGAAGTTCTGCATGGCGGGGCTCGCGGCCCAGTCGATCAACTTCTTGCCGACGCTGGGGTTCTTGGCGCCCTTGAGCAGGGCAATCGCCTCGACGGAGGTTCCGATCCCCTCCTTCGGGAAGGAGATCGCCACGTCGTAGCCCTCCTGGCGGGTCTTGAGGGCATCCACGATGAAGAAGATCCCCCCTCCCGCCTGGGCCAGCCCCACCGGGATCGTCCCGCCGCCGCCGCTCTTGGTGTAGACCTGGACATTCTGGCGGAGTTTCTTCATGTAGTCGAAGGCCTTGTTCTCGTCGCGGCCGTTGACCTCGAGGATCGAGAAAATCCGGGTGACGGCCGTCCCGGAGGTCCGGGCGTCGGCCATCTGGATCATTCCCTTGTAGGCGGGGTTCAGAAGGTCGTTCCAGGAAACGGGCGGCGTGAGCCCCTTCTCCTTGAGGAACTTGTTGTTGCTCATGAAGACCAGGGGATCGTCGGCGATCCCCACCCAGTAGGCCTGGGGGTCCTTGAAGCGGGGCGCGAGCTCGGCGAAGGCCGGCGGCTTGTAGGGTTCGAAGACGCCCTCCTTGATGCCGGCGATGTGGGTCTCCACGGGACCGCCGAAGAGGACATCGACGCGCGGGTTGTTCTTCTCGGCGATGATCCGGGCGAGGGCTTCACCGGAGGAGAATCGGATGAAGTTGACTTTGACGCCGGTCGCTTTCTCGAACTCCTGAAACATCGGCCGGGCCCAGTTCTCCGGCCAGATCGAGTAGGCGTTCAGGGTCTCCTGGGCCGGCGCGGCGCCGGCGGTCAAAAAGAGGGCCAACAAAAAAAACGGAACGAAGCACAGTCCCCATCTTCTCATTGCAGAACCTCCTTCCGAATCTTTCAGAGAACCGGGAAGAAATCCCGGACCATTCCCACGAATGGAAAACCGACGGGTCGTCTGCTTTTTATATCCAATAAGGGGGCTTCCGTCAATGGAGGAATGACAGCCCCGGATGGCCGTTGGACCTTCCCGGCGGGTCTGGTCCGGGGAGCCGGCCGCCTGCGCCGCTAGTCGTGGTGCTTGCCGGTCATCTGCTCGATGTCGATCCGGATGATCGCCGTCTTGGCGAAGTACTCCCCGGCATAATCAAAGGGCCCCTCGGAGCCATAGTGCGTCATGATCCGGTCCAGGGCGGTCTTCCTCTCTCCGGAATCCTCCAGGATCACCGCCCGGCCGAAGCCGATGATGCTGTCGAAGCGGGCGGTGCAGCCGCAGCGGAGGGCCTCCCGCCGGACCTCGTGGAGGATGTCCATCTCGAAACAGACCCGGCCGTTTTTCCGGAGGATGTCGATCTTCCTTCCCTCCCGTGCGCAGTGGAAATAGAGGCAGTTCTCCCCCAGGCCGAAATTCATCGGCACGACATAGGGGCCCCCTTCGTCGCACATCCCGATCCTGCAGACCTGGGCGGCCTCCATGATCGCCCGGATCTCTTCCGGGTCCTTGATTTCCCGATCGGCTCTCCGCATCGTCTGAATCCTCCTTTGTCTGAAACGAAAAGGCCTACCGCGCTGCCCGGAGCCCCTCCTCCGCCCTTTCGACCTCGTCCAGGAGCCGACGGACACGTTCCAGGTCCTTCCGAAACCGGACGGGCCTCCCCAGAGGATCGCGGGCGTTGGTTCGGGTGCAGCTGTCGATCCCGGCGGGACGGAGCCGGCTGACCGCCTCGAAGGCGTTTTCGGGGCCGATCCCTCCGGCGAGGATCAGGGGGATCGGGCTCGCCTCGATGAGTGCCGCAGCCAGTTCCCAGTCGCAAGTCTCCCCCGTGATCCCGACATACCCCTCGACCGGCTGGGTATCCCCGCCCTCCACGGAACCGCGGAGGGTGTCGGTCATGAAGAAGTCGCTGTGCGGCCCCAGGCTCCGGACGATCTGGAGGATCGCCTCCCGGGCAGGGGCCGGATCGGCCGGGGCCGCCGCCGGCACAGGGATCGACCGGACGATCCCGACCGGCGGAAACTCCCTTTTGACCCGCTCCTGGGTCCGGACCAGGTCGGCCAGGCAGGCCTCCCGGCGGGCCTGATCGGAGGCCGCCAGAGGGATGAGTTCGCAGAAATGGACGAGGGCGGGCTGGTAGTAGTCCAGGGCGCGCAGGATGTCGTCAGCCCCTGTGAAAAGTGGGATCAGGCTGCTCTTGGCGGGCGAGGACCCGACCAGGCGGCAGACGTCCCGGATGGCGGGGACCTTCCACCCTTCCAGGGAGAGAAGCACGCTCCCGATATGGTCCACCCCCATCTCGACGAGCCGCTCCGCTTCCCGCGGGTCCTGGATTTCGTACAACTGGACGATCGTCTTCCTCATGGTCCGCTTAGTCCTCCTTGCCCGCCCCGGCCCGCCGCCGGGCCGCCTGCCTGATCCTATCCATGCCTGTCGTCTTCTGGACCATCGAACCGAAACGCCACCCCCTCGGACCAGCCCAGGGGTTCGCAGGGGACAGGGCCCGTGCCCCCATCCGGCAGGAGACGCCGGCACCGCACCCTCAGGACCCCAGGCCCGCCGGGGACCGCAGCCAGGGCGACCATGTAGGGCGGCCGGGGTTCGGCCAGAGCGAAGCGCCACCCTTCGTCCGCCCCTTCTCCCTCCCCGGAAAAGACAATCGACCAGGGCCGCTCGCCGGTCAGGCGAAAGGCGAAGGTGTCCAGGCAGAGGGTGAGGCCGCGGCCGACGGCTTTGAGGTAGGCCTCCTTCAGGGTCCAGGTGCGGACGAAGCCCTCGCGCCGCCCCTCCGGCGGCAGGGCCTCCAGTTCGGCGCGCTCGCCTGCCGAGAAGAACCGCCGGGCCAGCCTCCCGGCATCCAGGGATCGGTCCGCCCTCTCTACATCCACGCCGATCTCCCGGCCAGCGGCCAGGGCCACCACCGCCAGTCCCGAGGTGTGGGCAATGCTGAATCGAAGCGAGGCGGGACCGCTCCGGGGATCGATCCTCGGCTTGCCGCGGCCGTCCCGGAGGAACCGCCAGGTCTCCGGACTGATGCCCGTGTAATGGGCAAGGGCCGACCGGAGCAGAAAACGGCTCGTCCCGAAAAGCTCGCGGTCCCCGGGAAGGCGGATTCGCTCCATCCGGGCGGACTCGTCGGCATCGAGGAGCCTGCGGACCGCGTCCATCGAGACCGAGGCCTCTCCCGCGCCGGTAAAGGCCAGCCAAAGATGAATCTCGCCCTCAGGCAGTTCGGCCATGGATGCCTCGCAGAAAACCCGGATCTCCGTCCCGGAGATCAGAGCCGCCGGAAGGAGTTCCAACCGCGGGGAATGCTACCAAGCTTCACCGGAGATGTCGATCCCTATTTGGGCGGGGATGGGAGGGCCATCTGGACGACGCGATTCTTCCCCTGGGCCTTGGCGCTGTAAAGCGCCTCATCGGCGGTCCGCAGCAGGAGGTCCAGCTCCGCTGCATCCGCGGCATGCAGGACCGTCAGGCCGATGCTGACCGTCCAACGCACCGTGGCCGGGCCCTCCTGAACGGAGGCCTCTGCAATCCGGCTGCGCAAACGCTCGGCCAAGAGAGACGCACCGGCCCCATCCGTCTCCGGCAGCAGAACGATGAATTCCTCTCCGCCGTACCGGCCGAAGAAATCATTGCGGCGCAGGCAGCTCAAGGTCACTGCAGCCAGGCGCCTCAAGACATTGTCGCCGGCCAGGTGCCCATAGGTGTCGTTGATCCTCTTGAAGTCGTCGATGTCCATCATCATCAGGACCAGGGGACGGCCGCTCCGGCGGCTCCGGGCGATCTCCCTCCTGACCAGATCGAGAAATGTCCGGCGGTTGAAGGTCTCCGTCAGCGGATCCAGCGTGGCCAGCCGCTCGTTCTCCTGGGCAGCCTGCTCCCGGGTCATGAGCAGGAACCCGATGTTGCCCAGGATGAGGCCGTGAAGGCCGACGGTCAGGCTGGCCGAACGGTAGAGCGTCGACGCCACGAGGGAAAGCTCTTCGCGCGAACCGTAGAACACCTCCAGGCCCCACAAAATCCAAACCACGGCCATCATCGAAAACGATACGCCCGTCAGCCAATAGGAGCGCTGCTGGCGGTTGGGGGCGTCGTGAAAGAGGATGCGGGCGATGACGATGGCCTGGAGGCTCAAGATCGCGCCGGTCAGGGCGACCCGAACGGGCATATTCTCCGTAAAGACCAGGGCAAGGATGAAGGTGGCGATGACCGGCACAAGCAGGGTTTTTCGCGGGCTGGGCTTCCCCTGGAACTCCCGCACCGCGGCGTAGAGGAGGGAATAACTCCCCGCAAGGAGGGTGCAGCCGATATCGATCGAAAGGAAGTCCGGGAGGAACCATCGGCCCCCGAAGAGTCCGAAGGCGACGCCCTTGACGGCGTAACCCAATGTCCAGAGGCGCATCCCGTCACGGCGAAAACGCCCGGCATGGGCAAAAAACAGGGCTGCCGAAACGATGAAACAGCCCATAGATGTGAAGATCAGAACGGTCTGGGTGTCAAAGGTGATGAACATGATCCACTCCCCGCGCTGGGAACTCCACATCCCAGAGGTCCCGGAAGCGAACGCCTCCGGGCGGCAACGGCCGGAGCGATGCTATCCATCTTTCTGGGGGATGTCGATCCCTATTTGAGGGCCACTGCGGTGGCGAGCTGGACGATACGATCCCGCCCCCTGTTCTTGGCCGCATAGAGGGCTTCATCGGCAACCCGGAGGATCCCGTCCAGATCGGTCGTATCGGCGCCGCTCAGGGAGGTGATGCCGATGCTGACCGTCCAGTTCACAGCGTCCCCGCCGGCCGGCATGGCCGCGGCGGCGATCCGGGAGCGGAGCCGTTCCGCAAAGAACTGCGCGCCGCGGCTGTCCGTTTCTGGCAGGAGGATGGCGAATTCCTCCCCCCCGTACCGCCCGAAGATGTCGTTCCGCCTCAGGCAGGTCAGGGTCAGGGCCGTAAAGGCCTTCAGGATGACATCGCCGGTCAGGTGGCCGTAGGTGTCGTTGATCTTCTTGAAGTGGTCGAAGTCCACCATCAGAAGGGCCAGGGGGAAGCCGTTCCGGCGGCTCCTGGCGATCTCCTTCTCGGCCAGGTCCAGGAAGGTGCGGCGGTTGAAGATCTCCGTCAGCGAATCCAGGGTGGCCAGCCGTTCGTTCTCCTGATCGGCCCGCTCCCGCGTCATCAGGAGAAAACCGTAGCTGCTCAAAAGAAAGAAGCCGAAGCCGATCATCAGGCTCCCGCAACGGGCCAGGGAAGAGGTCATAAGGGGCAGGTTTTCCGGCGGACCGACCAAGGCATCCAGCATCCGGAAGACCCAGAGCAGGGAGGCCACCAGAAAGGCACAGCCGGTGAGCCAGTGGGTGCGCCGAAGCCGGATGGGCGCACCGCTGAACAGAGTCCAGGCGATCAGGGCGCACTGGAGGCCGAAGAGGAACCCGCTGAAGATCACCCGATAGGCCAGGTTGTCGATATAGACCCAGAAGAAGATGACAGCGGCCAGGGCCGGCAAGATCAGGACGTCATGCCGGGATGCTTTGCCCTGAAATTCCCGCACGGCGGCATAGAAGAGGGCGTAGCTCACCGCCTGGAAGGCGTTGGCCACAACGATCGAGAAGATGTCCGGGATGAGCGAACGGGCGCCGATCAGGGCCCAGGCCGCGAACAGGAAGGCAAAGCCAGCTGCCCAGAGCCGCATCCCGTCGCGGCGGAAGCGCCCCGCATGGGTGATGAAGAGCCCCGCCGAGACGATCAGGCAGCTGATCGCCATCACGGCCATAATCGTGCGTGCATCCAAAAGAGTCATCACCGGGTTCCAATGCGCCCCGTCATGCGGAGCTTCTTTCAGGGGGCGCGAGTATAGGCGGGGTCCTTCCGAGTGTCAAGGACTCATTACCCCCACCGGCTTCATTCCCGGGGATACCGGCACGCGGGCCGATTCCCCCGTCCAGGACGCGCCGGATGGTCGGGGCGATATGCTTGAACACGATGGGCTTGAGGATGAATTCGTCCACACCCAGCTCCATGGCCTTCTCGCGCGTCATCGCCTCATTGAATCCCGAACAGAGGATCACCGGCATCCCGGGCCGGATCCGCTTGATCTCCCGGACCAGGTCGATCCCGGTCAGGATCGGCATCGTCAGATCGGTGATCACCAAGTCGAACCGGTCCGGCCGGGCGCGGAAAAGCTCGAGGCCCTCCAGGCTGCTCGTCCGGCCGATGACCTTGTAGCCAAGGCCCGCCAGCATCTCCGAGCCGACCTGGACGAGGGCCTCCTCGTCGTCGATCAACAGGAGGGTCTCGATCCCTCCTGCGATATCGGCCATGGCGTCGGAGGCAGCCCCCCCCTCTGTCTCCTCCGGCAGAAGCGGGAAGTAGACGTTGAACTCCGCCCCCTTTCCCGGCTCGCTTTTCACCGTGACCGCCCCGCCGCAGTTCTTGACGATCCCGTGAACAACGGCGAGGCCCATCCCCGTCCCCTCGCCCGGCTTCTTGGTCGTGAAAAAGGGATCGAAGATTCGGTCGATGACCCCCGGTTCGATCCCGACTCCCGTATCGCCCACCGTCAGGACCAGGTACCGGCCGGCGTTCAGGCCGTGCAGGTCAGACGGGGCGTCGCGATCCCCGACCTCCGCAGGGGCCAGCCGGATGGTCAATTCGCCCTTGCCCTCCCGCATGGCGTGGGCGGCGTTCGTGCAGAGGTTCATCATGATCTGGTGGATCTGCGTGGGATCGGCGAGGATCATGTCATGCTCGGCCCGGATGTCCTGGCGGATCAGGATCGTCGAGGGAAGGGAGGCCCTGAGCAGATGGAGCGCCTCCTTGATGATGGGCCGGATCCGAATGGGCTGCGGCCTTTCCTCGACCTGGCGGCTGAAGGTGAGGATCTGCTGGACCAACTGCGTCGCCCGTTCCCCCGCCTTGTGGATCTGTCCCAGATGCCGCTTGAGCCGCGGGCTCAACCCGGATTCCCTCTGGGCGATCTCCGTGTAGCCGATCACGGCACCAAGGATATTGTTGAAATCATGGGCGATTCCGCCTGCCAGCGTCCCGACGGCCTCCATCTTTTGGGAGCGGCGGAGCTGGCTTTCGAGCCGCCTCTGCTCGGTGACGTCATAGCAGATCGAGAGGACGAACCGGCGGTCGTTGAGCGTGATGGTCTCGCAGGAGGTCAGGACTTCTCTGATCTCTCCGGTCTTCGTCAGCAGATGGAGCATCCGGCCGCGGACAAAACCCGCGGCCTTCAGCTCTTTGAAGAGCGCGCGACGTTCCTCCCGGTCCGCCCAGGTTGGCAGATCGGACAGCCGGAGGCCGACCAACTCCTCGCGGCCGTAGCCGAGCAGACGGAGGAAACTGTCGTTCATGTCCACATAACGGCCCTCGTCGAAGGTGTTGATGGTCGTGGGGGCGGGGCTCATGTGAAAGGCCTTGGAAAAGCGCTCCTCGGAATGGCGGAGGGCTCTTTCGGCCTGTTTGCGTTCCTCGATGTCGCGCCCGACGCCGAGCACGCCGATGGGGACCCCCTCCCGATCCCGGATCACGGTGAACCTCGCCTCGCTCCAATAGCAGGTGCCGTCCTTCCTGCAGAATTCCAGATCCATGTTCCGGGAGATTTCCAGATCGCGCCGATGGAGCCTTTCCGGCGTCAGTTCCTCCAAGACAGCCGCCAAAACGCTCCGGAAGGATTCCGGGGTGAGTTGCCTTTCCAGCGGCATCGATTCGATCTCGGCCAAGTTGAATCCGCGCTTCTTCTCCACCGATGGGCTGATCCAAATCGTCTTGAGGTTCATGTCCATGAGCCAGAGGGTGTCGGACATGTTCTGGGTGATCATGTGATACATCGCCTCGCTCTTCTTGAGAGCCTCCTCCATCCGCCTGCGCTCGGTGATGTCCCGGACGGCCACCACCCTGGCCTGCCTCCCCTCGTGGAGGATGGGCCTCCCATGGACCTCGATCATAAGAGACGTCCTGTCTTTCCTCCTCATGAGAACCTCCCGGGGCCCTTCATAGTCCGACCGCATGAATCTCCGCACCTGTTCCAGGGATTCCGGGCTGACGAAGCCCATGACGTCCTTCCCGATCACCTCTTCGTAGCGGTAGCCGGACATCTTCAGAAGCGACAGGTTCGCATCCAGCATGATCCCTTTCTCGTCGTAGATGAAGAGCCCTTCCAGGGTGGAATCGGCCAACTGGCGGAACCGCTTCTCGCTGTTGACCAGGGCCTCCTCCATCTTCTTGCGCTCGGTGATGTCGCGGTCGATCCCCCGGTACATCAAGGGCCTGCCCTCCCCATCCAGGACGGGGGCCCCGCTGGTTTCGATGATCACCTGCCGGCCGTCCCTGTGGAGGCACACATGTTCCAGCGCCTTGAAGGGCCTTCGGACACGGACCACATCGGTGAAAGAATCCTTCACCCTGACAGCCTCCTGCGTCGGCATGAAATCGAAGGGCGTCCTGCCGAGGACCTCCCAGGGTTCATAACCCAGCAGTTCCTTGACCTTCGGACTGATGTAGGTGAACCGGCAGCTCATGTCCACTTCCCAGACACAGTCGCTGATCGTCTCCACAAGGCTGCGGAAACGTTCCTCGCTGGCCCGCAGGACCTGGCTGGTCCTGGCCTGCTCTTCGACACCTGCAGATTGTTCGTTGGGGATTTGAATGCTCTTCTGTCGGCCCTGTCCTGACGGGAACATCGGGGAGTTCTCCACCATACCTGTACCCTTGTCGATTCAATGGTCGCCGGGATTCCGGCTTTGACTGCCGGGGCCCGTTCTTCAACAGTGGAAATCCGGGGGCATTCCGCGTGAGTCTCCTGAAAGTCCTTAATTTTTGCAAGGAATATGCCGTATGTGTTCCCGGCTGATGGGGAAAGGCAAAAAACAGAGATGGATCGGACAGTTACATGATCGCCGGATCAGGAAGGGCCGCTGTTTCAGCGCCAGGAAAAATCGGGAAAGTCGTCACGAACTTGACGAAAAAAGAAGGTTGTCATGTTTTTGACGACCCCCCCTTGATTAGGAATGAGGGGCGGTACATGCGCCGGGCCGGGGATCGAAGACCCTCTGGATAGCCCCGCGCAGGCAGCTTCCACATCGCCTTCCGATCACCCCGTCCCGACGCCATGTCCGAGTTATTGTTCAAAGACCATCTTTTGGACAACCACACCCTTGACGTCCTTGAGCTTGGACTCCATCTCGAGGATCTGCTTCTCGTCCCCGTAGGTGTCCAAGAGGAGCAGGCCGACGGTCGAACAGATGGACTCGGTCACCTCGTGCAGTCCCAGGCGGGTCCGGATGTTGCAGCCGTATTCCGTCAGGACGGCCTGGACAGCCGGCACATTCTGGACCCTCTTGGTGATCTGAACCCCAAAAACGATTCGTTTGGACATAACACCTCCCTTTTTCCATCCTAATTATGACATGACCGTGTCGGCAAGCCGCACACCAACGCTTGCCGACACGGTCATTATCCCAGAGAGCTCCGGCCCGGTCAAGGGTGTCACGGAACTGTTTTGCCATCGCCATGAAATGTTTGCAATCCGGCCCCAAGTGCCCTAGAGTGTCCCCCGGCACAGCCGGAAAGCGGCACGGATGCCGTCGAAGGCCACAACCGGAACGGACCGCCCATGGCGAACGACAATCTCGTGGAGCTCCGCGGCCAGATCGAGCGGATCACCTATGTCAGCGAAGAGAACGGCTTCACCATCGCCCGGGTGAAGGTTGCCGGTCGCAAGGAGTTGGTCACCGTCGTCGGCCACATCGTCAATCCCACCCCCGGCGAGATCCTCTCCATGAAGGGCGAATGGGGCCGCCATCCCAAATACGGCGAGCAGTTCAAGATCGCCTTCTGCCAAAGCGCCGTCCCCGCTACCGTAATCGGCATCGAGAAATACCTGGGCTCGGGCCTGGTCAAGGGGATCGGCCCGGTCATGGCCAAGCGGATCGTCAAAAAATTCAAGGAGCAGACCCTCGACGTCATCGAGCATGCCACCGAGCGGCTCTCCGAGATCGAGGGGATCGGCCCCAAGAGGATCGCCATGATCCGCAAGGCCTGGGAGGAGCAGAGGGAGATCCGCGCCATCATGATCTTCCTGCAGTCCCACGGCGTCGGCGCGGGTTATGCCGCCCGCATCTACAAACACTACGGGGACCAGGCGATCGCCGTCGTCCGGGAGAACCCCTACCGGCTGGCCACGGACGTCTTCGGGATCGGCTTCGTCAGCGCCGACAGGATCGCCGAGAAGCTCGGATTCGCCCGCGATTCGGAGCTCCGCGCCGAGGCCGGGATCCTCTACGTCCTGCATGAGCTGACCGACGAAGGGCACGTCTACTACCCCTACGACCCCCTGATCGAGAGGTGCCGGGAGATCCTGGCGATCGACAGAGAGATCATCGCCAAGGCCGTCGCGACGATCACCGTCGACGGCCGGATCGTCATTGAGGATCTAAACCGGGATGCCGGGACCTTCCGGGAGAACCACAAAGCCGTCTACCTGGCGGGCTATCACCTGGCCGAGACCCAGCTCGCCGCCCGCCTGAAGTCCCTGATCGGGGCCCCCCGGACCGGCCGGCGGATCGACGCCGAAAAGGTGATCCCCTGGATCCAGGAGAAGCTCGCGATCACCCTGGCCGAAAAGCAGTTCGAGGCGATCCGCTCCGCCGCCGACCACAAGGTGATGGTGATCACCGGGGGACCCGGGACGGGTAAGACCACGATCATCAACGCCCTCATCCGCATCTTCTCAGGAATCCGGACCAAGGTCCTTCTGGCGGCTCCGACGGGCCGGGCCGCCAAGAGGATGACCGAAGCGACGGGCCAGGAGGCCAAGACGATCCACCGCCTGTTGGAGTACAGCTTCCAGAAGGGGGGATTCCAGAAGAACGAGAACTCGCCTTTGGACTGTGACCTTCTGATCGTGGATGAGGCCTCGATGATCGACACCCTTCTGATGCACCACCTGATGAAGGCGGTCCCTCCCCGGGCGACCTTCGTGATGGTGGGGGACGTGAACCAGTTGCCCTCCGTCGGGGCGGGGAACGTCCTGAGGGACGTCATCGACTCCGGGGCGGTCCCGGTCGTGGAGCTCTCCGAGATCTTCCGCCAGGCCCGGGAGAGCTCGATCATCGTCAATGCCCACCGGATCAACGAGGGTTTGATGCCGAACCTCGTCAGCAGCCAGGAGCGGCTCGACGATTTCTACTTCGTCGAGCAGGAGGACCCCCAGAAGGTCCTGGAGATGATCATCACCCTGGTGAGGGAGCGGATTCCGAAGCGCTTCGGCCTTGACCCGATCGACGACATCCAGGTCCTTACCCCGATGCACCGGGGGATTGTCGGGGGGCTGAACCTCAACGCCGAACTCCAGAAGGCCCTCAATCCCGGCGAGGAGGGGATCGCCCGGATGGGGAGGCTCTACCGGACGGGCGACAAAGTCATGCAGGTCGCCAACAACTACGACAAAGAGGTCTACAACGGGGACATCGGCCGGATCACCGGTATCGATACGGAGGGGCAGGAGGTCCTGGTGTCCATCGACGGCCGGGAAGTCCCCTACGACTTCTCTGAGCTCGACGAGCTCACCCATGCCTATGCCGTTTCGATCCACAAGTCCCAGGGTTCCGAGTACCCCGCGGTGGTCATCCCGATCCTGACCCAGCACTACATCCTCCTCCAGCGGAACCTTCTCTACACCGGGGTCACGCGGGGGAAGAGGCTCGTCGTCATCGTCGGGACGAAGAAGGCCCTGGCGATCGCCGTCAAAAACAACAGGACCGAGAAACGCTACACGCTCCTGGGCGACCGGCTGCGGTCCTGAGCCGGAACCCCTTCCTGCGCGTCCCGAAGGACCAGCCCGCCATCGAAGCCAAAAATGGCACGGATTTTGATAGACAGCCAGATTAGTTCCGGATAGGCCCCACCTGATCTTTGAAAACATCACCAGGTAAGGATCGGCCGCATCGATTAGGATTCCTCAGCCCGGGAGTCCGCTATCGTACACATAGTCAGGGATCTTTAAGCTGCGCTGTTCTCCAACACTCAGGAAGATATTGGGGGTAAACCATGAAAAATATGAAGTTAAGCACCAAATTGATTGCCGGTTTCATCTGCATTGCCTTGATCATCATCGTCGGCGGGGCGGTCGGATCCTACGGCATCTATCGGACCGAAGAGGCTCTCAAAGCAACCAACAATGTCACCCTGCCGAGCGTCAAATCGTTGGCAGCCCTGAAGGAGGCTCAGACCTTACTGCGCGTGGTGGAACGTTCCCTCCTGGTCCCTGAATTCGCCAGCAATGGGGAGATCAAGAACCGCCAATTCGCCAACGCCGAAAGCGCCTGGAAGCAGATGGAAGAGGCCTCGGCGGTCTACGAGGCCCTGCCCAAGGGCCGGGAGCAGGCGGAACGCTGGAGCAGCGTGACGCGTTACGGGGAGGCATGGAAACGGGACTACCGACAGTACCTCGAACTGATGAAAGCCAACCGACGCGAGGAGGCCATGGTCCTCACGGACGGAAGGCTCCGGGAAAGCTCCGTTGCGGTGACCAATAACATTGACGAGTTGATCACCCTGAACTTGAAGGAGGCCCGGGAGCAGGAGATCACCGCTGTCCGGGCTGCGGACCGGATCAAACTCCTGGCCACGGTTGGTACCATGTTCGGCGTCTTGCTGACCGTAGGATTCGGAATCTTCTTCCCCCTCATGATCACCCGACCGATCAACCGCGTCATTGCCGGCCTCGACGAAAGTGCCGATCAAGTGGTCGCGGCCTCGGCCCAAGTGGCCTCGGCCAGCCAGAGCCTCGCCGACGGGGCATCGAGACAGGCCGCGGTGATGGAGGAAACCTCATCGTCCATCGAGGAGATGTCCTCTATGACCAAGCGCAACGCCGAAAGCGCCGGCGAGGCCAGCGGCATGATGTCCAGAGACGCTGGGCAGAGCTACCAGACGATTACCGAGAAGATGGCCGATATGGAGGCGGTTATTGGTGACAGCGTCAAGGCCAGCGAGGAAACATCCAAAATCATCAAGACTATTGATGAAATCGCCTTCCAGACCAACCTCCTGGCACTCAATGCCGCCGTCGAGGCGGCCCGGGCCGGCGATACAGGAGCAGGGTTCGCCGTCGTGGCCCAGGAAGTGAGGAACTTGGCCATGCGCTCGGCGGAGGCGGCCAAGAACACCGCAGCCCTGATCGCGGATTCCATGCAGAAGATTCAGCTGGCTTCCTCCCTCTTCGTGGCGGTCAATGGCGAACTGTCCAACAACCGGGATATCGCGAAGAAGGTGACGGACTTCGTCAACGAAATCGCGACCGCCTCGGGGGAGCAGGCTCAGGGAATCGAACAGATCAACCAAGCCATCCATGAGATGGACACGGTGGTCCAGGAAAATGCCACCAATTCCGAAGAATCGGCCAGTGCCGCCGAGGAGATGAACGCCCAGGCGCGGAACATGAAGCAATACGTGGACGAGTTGGTCCGGGTCATTCACGGGGGAGGGTGTGATGCCTCAGCATCTTCCTCGAGGAAGGCCATGAACTCCCTCCAGATCTCGGGACCGGCGGCCATCAGCCAGTCGTTGTGACCGACCCCCCTGAGGGTCCACATCCTTTTGTTGGAGCCGGGGAGGGATCGGTAGAGGGCCTCGGCATGGCGCACGGGAACGATCTCGTCGCGTTCGGCCCCCACGACGGCAATCCTTCCGGGGAAGGTCTTGAGATTCTCCCCGCTGTCGTAGCGGTCCCTGAGAAAGAGGCCCACGGGCAGAAAGGGGAAATGGGATTTGGCCACCGCCTTCAGGGTGTCCCAGGGCGTGATCAGCAGGACCCCATCGATCCGTGGCGACGGGTTGGAGGCCACGCCCGCCGCCACGGCGCACCCCAGGGATTCACCCAAGAGGTATAGGGGCCGTCCGTATTGCGAGGCCCTGCGGATCGATTCCCTGGCGTCGGCCACAAAAGACCCCTCGCCCAGTTCCCCGCCCCGCCTCCCGTACCGGGGATATTCGGCCAGGATGACGCGGTACCCCAGCGGCTCCAAAGCCTTCAAGTAATAGAACCGGTCGGCCGCTGTCCCGGCATTGCCGTGGAAAACGACGATCGTGCCCCTGGGCGCGGCTGGCCCTTCCGTCCCGATGAACCCCCGGTAACCCTCCGGCCCGGAGGGCCAGAACTGGAGGTGGTTTGCAGCCAGTGCCTCCTTGGAGGGGACCGACGGTTCGGGATAGTAAAGCATCCTGTCCTGTAGGTTGCAGCCGAAAAGCGACATGGCCAAAACGATCGGGACAACGTTCCCTATGAGGGATCCAAGATTCATGACGGCTCGACGCGGCCCCATGACCCAGACAGCTTTCCTGTGATTGGAGCGGCCGAACGGCCCCTTTCAGGGTCCGACCTTGCCCACAGGCGCAAGGTAGATCGTGAACTCCTCCTGGCCGTCCAGCCTCAGGAGCCCGTCCATTGCCTCCTGATCGTAGGCAGCGATGGCGCAGGTCCCGGCGCCGATCGCCTGACAGGCCAGGTAGAGGTTCTGGCCCACATGGCCGGCGTCGATGGCGATCACCTTGTGCGCCGTCAAACCGTAGCGCCACTCCATCCGGTAAGGAATCGCCGTCCAAACAAAGGTCACGGCGGCCTGGCCAGGATAGGGCTGGCCGAAAGCGGCCCGGACGATCCGCCCGGCCAGGTCCTCCTCGGTGAACTCGTAGAGGAGTTGGTGCTCCAGGGGGAGGTAGCGGTAGACCCCCCTCTCCAGGCCGTCTACAGACAGGACGCACAGGTAGGTCTCCAAGGCGTGACGGCAGCCCGCCGAGGGGACGGTCCGGTAGGCGTGGCCGCTGTCAATCCGCTGGCGCACCCCCTGAGTCGCCCAGAGGAGAAAGGAGAGCTCGTCCAGGCTGAGGGCCCCTTTGCGGTAGGTCCGATGGCTCACGCGATTTCCGATCGCAGCGGCCAGGCCGATGTCGGCGATGCCTTTCCAGGCGCCGACCGCCGCCAGGTCGATCCGGGCCCCGCCGGCCGGGGCGGGCTTCTCGATGGGCGGCGGAGCAATCCCCCGGCTCTGGTCGGTCCTCGAGAAATCGATCCGCTTGCGGATCGTGTCCTTGAGGAAGGATCTGTACTGCTGCATGAGCGCCTTGTCCATGGGCGAAGCTCCACCGGGTTTCTTGAGGGACAGTATACACCTTCTTCGCCTTATTATCCTCATTATCCTTACCGGTCGCTTCCCTTATAATAATGAGAAACCCTGATCCGGGGGATCGACAAGGGGTGGGGGCCATGGCGCCGCCGAGGCCCAGAGGGACCCGTCACCGGGAACAGGCCGCCGCGTTGCGGCCACGAAGGATCAAGATACCGGGAAGGGCGTCTTGATTTCGCACCGCCCGGTGGTGTATGGAACAGCCTGCGCCCTTCGCATCCCCATCAGGCGGCCGGGCGACCGAGGGGCTCCGGAAGTTTCCGGAGAGACAGGAAGGAAACGCCGGCGACCCCGGGAAGCGTCTTGAAGAATGAAAAAGTTAAGGATAATCACCACTGGGCTGGTCGCGATCCCAGGCGGCCTGCTCTTCGACCTCCTGCACATCCCCCTGCCCTGGATGCTGGGTCCCCTGACGGCGACCCTGGTTTACAATGCCCTCAGCGGCCGGCGGGCCCTTTGGCCGATCCACCTCCGGAACGCGGCCCTCGTCGTGATCGGCTATTCCATGGGCAGAACCCTCACCGTTGAGACGACCCATCAGATCCTGGACAACCTCCCGGGGATGGCCATTGCGATGCTGCTGACTGTCCTGTTCTGTCTGGCGACCGGCTACGTCACCCACCAGCGGACCGGGATCAGCCTGGCGAGCGGCGTCCTGGGCAGCATGCCCGGCGGGCTGGCGCAGATGATCATCCTGAGCGAGGAGATCGGGGACGCGGACATCACCGCCGTGACCTTCATGCAGATGATCCGGGTCCTGGCGGTGATCTTCATCGTCCCCTTCGTGGCCACCTATGGAATGGCCCATCCGCACGGCGGCCTGTCCCCGTTGATCCGGACGGCCGCCCCCTGGACCCTTGCCGCCCTGCCGGCGGTCCTGGCCGCACCTCTTGGCGCCTGGCTGGCATGGCTGATCAAATTGCCGATCCCCTTTCTCCTGGGCCCCATCTTCGCCACAGCAGCGGTGGTCCTGGCCGGAAACCCGGCCCCACCGGTCCCGGGCACGGTCATACATACGGCCCAGCTTTTCTTCGGGGTCTACATGGGGATCATCGTCGACCTGGAGAGCCTCAGGCGCCTCGGCAGGGTCCTGCCCTACGCCGTTGTCGGCGCAGTCCTCCTGGTGGCCTTCACCTATCTGATCGCCTTTGGCTTGACGGTTCTGACCCCCGTCGATCTGCTTTCCGCCTTTCTGGGGACAGCACCCGGAGGGATCGCCGAGATGGGCGTCACCGCCCTGGCCCTCGGCGCCGATGTGGCCTTCGTTCTCGGCTTTCAGCTTTTCAGACTTTTCTCCATCCTGCTGGCGATCCCACCGGTCCTGAAGTGGCGCTTCAGGCGAGGCTAGCCTCCGGGACGGCAGGGGCCCTCTCGCAGCGCTCCCGGGCGATGATCGCCGCCCCCAGGGCGCCTACCGTATCGGGCAGCTCGGGGACGAAGATCGGACGGCCAAGGGCCTCGGCCATGGCCCGGACGACCCCCCGATTCCTGGCCACCCCGCCGGACATGGACAGGGCCTGACCGTCGGCGTCGGGGATCGTCCGTTTCAGGAGAGAGACGGTCCGGGCGGCAATCGCCCGGTGGAGCCCCAGGACGATCTCGTTTACCGGGACCCCGTCGGCGATGAGCGAGACAACCTCGCTCTCGGCAAAGACGGTGCACATGCTGCTGCACATGCTGCTGATGGCGTGAGTCCCCAGCGCCCCGTCGTCGAGGGAGCCCAGATCGTCAATGTCGACGCCCAGGGCCCTGGCCATTGCCTCCAGGAAGCGGCCCGTCCCGGCGGCGCACTTGTCGTTCATGGCGAAGTTGACGACGGCCCCCTCGGCGGACAGGCTGATGCATTTGCTGTCCTGGCCGCCGATGTCGATGAGGACCCGCGTCGCGGGGTTCAAGAACCGCATCCCCCTGGCGTGACAGGTGATCTCTGTCACCGCCACAAGGCGGCCCTCCACCCGGTCCCGGCCATAGCCCGTCGAGACGACGCCCCGAAGGACTGCTCTGTCGATCCCCGCCCTCAGGAGGACCTCGTCGGTCACCCGGGCAATCGCCTCCCGGTTCTTTGCCCCTGTCGGCACAACGGCGCTTGCCGCGACCTTCCCGCTTCCGTCGATCAGGACGGCATCGCAGGAGAGACTCCCGATGTCGATTCCCAAATAATAACGCATGAATCCCCTTTGCCGTCATTCCGGCGGTTTCAAGAAACCTTGGGACCCGTCTTCCGCCTGGCTGTCCCTCATGAAGGAGACATGCCCGCGCCCCCGCCGTCATCACGGCTCGGGAGATTGACCGACGGATCACCCCTGCAGGGACTGCGGCCTTCCGTCCAGCATCTCCAGGAAAGCCTCCAGACGGGTGCGGACCTGCCCCTCGGTGAATTTCCGATCGTCCACGCAGTCCACCTCAAGGTTGAGGACCGGGACCCCGATCTCCTTGAGCCCCGCCTCGATCAGGCCCCGGGCGCCGGTCCCCTGGCGGCAGCCCCAGTTGCACGGGTTGACGGCGCCGTGGACCTTGTAATCCCGGGCCAGTTTCTGGAGATGCGCCACCCGAGTTTCCATCGTCCCGTTGAAGGGAATGGCAATCGAACGCCTGGCCAGCCCCTCGAAGGGCTCGTCCGGATCGATGGGGACCCAGTTGAAGTCGTTGAGCTCGTCGATGACGATGGAGGCCTGGTACTCGTCCTCCAGCATCTTCTCCAGGGGATGGCGGAACTGTATCCGGTTCTGGATCCAGAGGAGACGGACCTTCTCCCCGGGAACCCCACCTTTGCCGGAGGCGATCCGCTGCCGGAAAGCGTCCCGGTAGGCCTCGGCCACTTCGACGGCCCCCTCGGCCCCCAGGAAGAGAGACATGACGATCCCGAAGTTGCTCAGGTCCCGGCTCGTGGCGGGGGAGGGGACATGCCGGGCCAGCTCGTACACCTCCGAGCCGACGGCATGGACGCGGTTCGTGTTCTCAATGGCCCGCCGGAGCCGTTCCCGATCCAGGGGGAGCCCCGTATGGTCGGTGACGAACCGGGTCATGCGGCGGATCTGATCGGCCAGGTAGGGGACGTTACCGCCCGATTCGTCCTGGGGGATGTGAAGGATGAAGAGGGGCTTGGCAAAGTGGCGCGCCAGGTTCTCAATGACGGCCAATCCCCCGCTGCAGGGGTTCGTTGTCCCAATGAGGACGTCAGGGACAGGCATGGTATTCTTCATGGCGGCCCCCAGAACCGAGCGGTGGAAACTGCAGGCGTCGGAGGAGTAGCCGAGATGGTCGGCGGCCTCGATGAACCCCCCCACCATCCCCGTCGATGCGAGCATGGCTCCGACGAATTCCACAAAACAGGAGGTGACGCCCATGGCGTTCAAGAGGTCGAAAGGGGTGACGACGCCGCACCAGGCCATCTTGTCCCGGCCGGAGTAGAGGCGGCGGCCCAGGCGGGCCACTTCCAGGGTGTAGCGCTTCCGAGGGCTCGCCTGGCCTCCGCTGGCGCGGATCGAGGCCTCGATCCCCCGTTCCATCTCCTGAAAGAATTGAAACATCATACTAGCCCCTCTTAAATCGTATAACCTTCTTGGCCATCACCCATCTAATGGCGGCTACGGAAAATGGTCCGGAGGGAAGGCGCGCGAGGACCGAAGCGCAACGCCGCATCCGGTCATTTCCCGTAGTCGCAGCGATTGCTTACCGAAGCATTTCGACAAAGGCCTCGATCCGCGTCCGCTGCTGGCCGATGGAGCGCAGGGTGCAATCGCCCTCCAGGACCAGAAAGGGCATCCCCGCCTCCTGGAGCGTCCGGCGAACAGCAGCCAGACGGGCCAGGTAGGGGTCACAAAACTTTACCGTATGGCCGATCACTCCCCTGGCGCCGGCTGCCCGGGCCTGGTCGAGGATCTCCTCGGCGAGCCGTACGGGTCGAGCCGGATCGAAGGTCCGGGCGCAGGGTTTCCGACCCAGGAGGGCCGCGGCCAGCCCCGCGTAGGGGTCGACTCCGGCGTCAACCTCGACCTTCTGAAACAGGCGGGTCCCGCTGCAGAGGTCCGAGGCCGTGATCCGGGCTCCGCAGGCTGCAACGAGTCGAAAGGCTTCGGGGTCCGGCAGGACATTGCCGAATAGATAAAGGGGAACGGCGTCTGGCGCATCTTTCTGCACCGGTTCGGCGAGCAGTCCCTGGACAAAGGCGGCGGTCTCGTCGAAGGAGGACGTCGAGGCCCGGTTGAAGGTCTCCTGGAGCAGGGCCGGGCCTTCTGCCAGCATCCCGCCGTCGACCCGCTTGGTCAGGGCCCTCAGGAGCGCCGCCAGGGCGTTGTACACTCCGATCGCCCGTTGCAGTTCCTCGGCGGTGGGCATTCGGCCGCCCCAGGTCTCCAGGGTCCCGGCGAGGCGTCGCAACTCGCCGGTGAAAAAGGCTCTCGATGCCTCGTCCGCGGTGACCGGCAGGTCGATCAGGACCGCAGGGGCGTTGCCGGGAACCGTGCTCCAGGCATCGTGGAGACGTCGCATGGCATCGCAGCTGTTCATGAAGACCATCCCCGCAAGGGGCGGCAGGTCGCCGGCCAGGGCCCGGTCCAGAATCGACTTGACATGGGGGCAGAGG
>JAJFUM010000344.1 GCA_021372415.1 Deltaproteobacteria bacterium | reverse complement strand
CCCCTCCCTGAAGGATTCGGCCCCCACGGGCATGATCATGAATTCCTGGATGTCCACGTTGTTGTCGGCGTGCTGGCCGCCGTTGAGGATGTTGGCCATGGGCACCGGGATGTCATGGGCGTTGACGCCTCCCAGGTACCGGTAGAGGGGGACTTCCAGGGCCGCCGCGGCCGCCTTGGCGCAGGCCAGCGAGACGCTGAGGATCGCGTTCGCTCCGAGGGCGCTCTTGTTTTCGGTCCCGTCCAGGGCGATCATCTGTCGGTCGATCTCCCTCTGCATCTGGCAGTCCATGCCGATGATCTCCGGGGCGATCTTGTCCAGGACGTTGCAGACGGCTTTCTGGACTCCCTTGCCGAGGTACCGTTTCTTGTCCCCGTCCCGCAGTTCCAGCATCTCATGCTCCCCTGTCGAGGCGCCCGAAGGGACGGAGGCCCGGCCCGTGATCCCGGAAAAGAGGGTCACCTCCGCCTCGACCGTCGGATTGCCGCGTGAATCCAAGATTTCCCTGGCATTGATGTTGATGATCTCGGTCATAACCACCTCCTTGATGGCTCGAAATGTCCTTGGGGAACGATGTCGGAAATGGGCGGCGTTCACGGCCGCCGAACAGATTTAAAGACTATAACAATCAGGGCCGATTTTCAAGGGCCTTTGTCGGCCCATCCCTTGAAAGGTCCTTGATAAGGGGGGCGATCTCGAGTATAAATCAGGTTCCGCGGCGGGTGGGATGGAATGATGGCACAGCAGGAAAAGAGAACGCGGCTGTTCCTTCATCTGAAGAAATGGCTGGAGAAGGCGGTCATGGACTACGGCATGATCGCCGAGGGGGACCGGGTCCTGGTCGGGGTTTCCGGCGGCATGGACAGCATGGCGCTTCTCGATCTGCTCAACACCCCGATGGTCCACGTCCCTCCTTTTTCGATCCTGGCCGTCCATATCGATCCCGGATTTGATCCGGATTATGACGGGTATCGGCGGCTGGAGCAGCATCTGCGTGAGGGAGACCACGACTTTCACATCGAGAAGACGGACATCGGCCCCCTGTCCCACAGCGACGTGAACCGGAAGAATCCCTGCTTCCTCTGTTCGCGGCTCCGCCGGAGGCGGATCTTCGAGATCGCGGCCGAACGGGAGTGCAACAAGATTGCCTTCGCCCATCACCGGGACGACATCATTGAGACGCTCCTGATCAATCTCTTCTATGGCCGGGAGATCAGCACGATGGTGCCTGACCAGGGGATTTTCGGGGGGAAGTTGCACATCATCCGGCCCCTGGCGTACATCCGGGAGGATCTGGTGAAGAAGTATGCCGGCGAACGCGGTTTTCCGGCCATCGAGAACAGATGCCCCACGAGCCGCACCTCGAAGCGGCGCTACGTCAAGGACCTCCTGCACACCCTGGAGAAAGACAACCGGAGGGTCCGCGACAACATCTGGAAGGCGATGGGGCATGTGAAGATGGATTACCTGCCGGGAAAATTCGGAGACCGCTGAAGGGCGGCGCCGAGGCCCCGGGGATGCCGGGCGGCCTTGTCCGGGCAGGGACAGGCGGATTCGGACAGCGGCACGGTGAAGATTAGGGAAGGGACATGGCGAAGAAGAAGGAAACTGCCGAAAGACCGATCTGCTCGAACAAACAGGCGCGGATCCACTACTTCATCGATGAGACTTATGAGGCGGGGATCGTCCTGGTGGGGACCGAGGTGAAGGCCCTGCGCGACGGCCGGGCGAACCTCAAGGACAGCTATGCCCTGATCAAGGACGACGAACTCTACCTCTACGACCTCCACATCAGCCCCTACTCCCACGGCAACAGGGCCAACCACAACCCCCTGAGGGTCCGCAAGCTCCTGATGCACAGGCGTGAGATCCAGCGGCTCTATGGAAAGTCCCAGGAGCGGGGGCTGACCCTGGTCCCGCTCAAGATGTACTTCCGCAACGGGAAGGTCAAGGTGGAGATCGGCGTCGGCCGGGGGAAGAAGCTCTACGACAAGCGGGAAGACCTGAGGCTCAAGGAGGACCGCCGCGCCATAGAGAGAGGGCTCCGGGCGAAAAACCGGGATTCATGACGACCGGGCGTTTCCCCGCTCCCGCCGGACCGGAGATCCGTTGAGGCAAGGGCACCCGGCCGGCCCGGAAGGGGAGAAGCCCCTTGACTTGCCGGCGCTAAAGGCCTATATTATCGTTGGAAGGCTCATTGATATCGCTTCATTTTCTCCATGGGGGCGTCACGGTTTCGACGGGGATATGTGAAGCTGCATAAGCGTATCGAGGTTCCTACAGGCCTCGTTAAACAGGTAGGAAAACATAATCGCAGACAACTACGATTACGCCTTAGCCGCTTAGTCGGCTAACGTCCCCCCGGCTTCGCCTGTCGGGCCGGTTTGGGGGCGTCAAACAGGCAGGATAACCGCTCTTCCAAGCCTGGGGGGAGAGGGGCGAAAAACTCAACAGGATAGTGACTGAGGGATCCCGCTTCCGGGAGCCCTTGGGAGCGAAACCAAAACGGAAGATACGTACGTAGAAAGTGCAGTGGAAGATTTCCGGACGCGGGTTCGACTCCCGCCGCCTCCACCAAGACCTGATCCAATATGATCCGAAGAAGTACAAAACCCGTTATAAATAGCGGGTTTTTTTATTGCCATTCGTCCGGTGTTGTGCTATATGGTTCATCAAAATCCGGCACTTCTGGGGGTAGATTTAAATGATATACCCCCAGCAAAAAGTCCATACCCCCAGAAAGGTCATTTTTTACGAGAATAAGCATATGCCCAAAAGAATACCTCCTCTTTCCGATTCTCAAATTGAACACATTTGCCCTGGCGAAAGGACTTTAAGGCTATTTGATGGAGGAGGACTTTTTATTGAGGTCATGCCGAACGGAAGCAAGCTGTGGCGTTATAAATATCGGTTCGGGGGAAAGGAAAAAAACTTTCATTCGGTGCTTACCCCATGATGTCCTTATCGGATGCAAGATTGCAGCGTAGTGAAGCTCAACTTCTTAGAAAACAAGGAATTGACCCTTCTGCGGTTAGAAAGCTGTCCAAATCGCGGGAGGATGCGGCGAAAATGATGGAGTGTCAAGATATACCTTCTGTGCGAGCGGTAATTGACGGGACCTTTGAAATATGGAAAGGACGTTCCGTCCTTCGACTCACGACTGAAGAGGCTCAATTCGTCAGGCTCCTTTTAGATAAGCTGCTTTAAAGAGGTGGACCATGGCTTTGACAGATCTAAAAATTCGCAACATAAAACCCGTCTCGAAACAAATGAAAATGTTTGACTTTGATGGTTTATTCTTGCTCGTGATACCTCCTGGCAGAAAGTCGCCCAATGGAAGCAAGCTCTGGCGTTTCAAGTATCGCTTTGATGGAAAAGAAAAACTTCTTGCCCTCGGCACTTACCCGGAAATCAGTCTTGCCGATGCCAGGCAAAGGCGTGATGAAGCACGAAGGCAGATAGCTCATGGTATAGATCCAGGAGCGGTCAAAAAAGCGCAGAAGCAGGCAAAAACAGAAGAAACTGAAACGTTCGAGGTCATCGGCCGGGAATGGCACGCGAAATTCACCTCGACATGGACACCAGGACATGCAGTCACGATCATGAGCCGGTTGGAGCGCGACCTATTTCCCTGGATCGGCAAACGCCCGATCAATCAAATCAAAGCCCCTGAATTACTTGCCGTCCTTCGCAGAGTAGAAAGTCGGGGCGCTCTTGAATCGGCGCACCGGATAAGGACTATAGCCGGGCAGGTCTTTCGATATGCCGTTGCCACGGGAAGGGCAGAGCGCGACCCTGCGGCTGATCTTAAGGGAGCCTTACCGCAGCCGCGAGAAAGGCACCATGCCGCGCTTACG
>JAJFUM010000334.1 GCA_021372415.1 Deltaproteobacteria bacterium | reverse complement strand
GAGCTGGCAGGAAGCAGTGCGTGATTTTTCGAAACACCCCTTCCTGGGCCATGGTGTTACGGGGTACGCCTTTATCGATGCCCAGTTCCCCCGGGTATTGACGGAAACCGGGCTGCTGGGGCTTTCGGCGTTCATCTACCTCCTGGTTTCGGTTTTCAGGATGGCCCTCCTGCGCCTCCGAGAGATCGACGACCCGTTTTTCAAGGGCCTCATCATGGGGTTCACCGCCGGCTTTGTCGGGCTCGTGGTGCACGCCCTCGGCACCAACACGTTCATCCTGGTGCGAATCATGGAGCCGTTCTGGTTTTTCGTCGGCATCATCGCGGTGCTCCCGATGATCCGGGTGCGGCATCCCGCTCCCGCAGAAAAAGTCGGCCGGCCGATCCCCGTCCGTCTCGCCGCGCCGGTGCGAACGCCTCGGCGCCCCTTGATCCTTCCGCCCCGATAGGCAAGGGGGCCCGAATCGACGGGCGCGCCTTGCCGCGGGACGGACCGGCCAGGGCTTTACAAGGTCAAGCCGCCTGAAGCGTCAGCCTCGCCATGCGACAGCCACTGCTGCGCCAGGAACAGGGCGCAGATGGACTTGGCGTCCTGGATTTGGCCGCGCGGGATCATGCCCAGGGCCTGGGCCAGGGGCATGCGGTGGACGGCGAGGACCTCGTCGGCATCGAGTTCCTGGCGGGCGGCGGTCAGCTCAGCCGCCAGGAAGAGATGGACGCGCTCGTCCGAATAGCCGGGCACGGGCGTGATTTCCCCGAGCTTTCGCCACACCTCCGCCGCGTACCCCGTTTCCTCGATGAGTTCGCGCCGGGCGCAGCCCATCACCGGCTCGCCCGGGTCGAGGGTGCCGGCCGGGACCTCCCAGATGTACTGCTTGAGTGCGTGGCGATACTGCTTGATCAGCAGGACCTCGCCGGGGGCGATGAGCGGGACGATGGCCGCCGCGCCCGGGTGCTCGATGTAATCCAGATCCGTGTTCACCCCGTTGTCCAGCGTCACGTTTTCCCTGACCATGAGAAACACCCGCCCCTGGTAGAGCGGGGTCCGGCGGTTGACCTTGACGGCCATAGAGGGCTCCTAGGAAAAGAGTTGCGAAGGGCTGTCTATCTAATCCGGATCCCTATGCAGGTCAACAGCTTTGTCGTCGCCGGTGTCACTGCTTGACCCTGATGGTGAAGAACGGTAAGCCTTTTGCCATTGAACCCGTTGTCGCTGCGGCCAGAACAGCATCCGCTTCTGCCCGGCCCTGACGGTCGACGCGGCCGAGATCGACACCTGCCTGTCGATCGTCGAGGAGTGCCTGAAGGAGATCGCGGGGTAACGAGTAGTGAAAAGGGACAAAAGGGACATAAGCGACCAAAGGGAATAGTCTTCGGTATTCGCTTAGGTCTCTTTTGTCCCTTTTTTTAAGGAGTTCCAATTCCCGAGGGCTTCGTTCCCCCTCACGGGGGCTACCGCAACCTGCTGTCCTACCAGCGGGCCGAGGTGGTCTATGACGCCACGGTCCGGTTTTGTGCGCGCTTTCTCGACAGACGCGACCGCACCGTTGACCAGATGGTCCAGGCGGCGCGATCGGGAAAGCAGAACATCATCTGGGAAAATCCTTCATCGAGGAAGGTGGCCTCCGCGAACGCATGACCCGGGCGCGCCTCTTTAAACGCGTCCGACAGGCTGCGGCGATATCGCCTAAGAGTCCTCGAGACCGGAAGGCATGATTGAAGGCTTCAAACCCTGTTCTGCGGCTGTGGGTACTCGCTCGTAACCTCAAAAAATAGGCCCTGTGCGGTACATCCGACCTATCGGCGAAACGTAAAATCTGCGATATGTTAGGCTACGAGTAATAGGCTATATAAAAGGAGATCACCCAGTGGTAACATCAAAAAGTTGGATGGATATGACGCCAAAGAAGGAATTGCGCAT
>JAJFUM010000326.1 GCA_021372415.1 Deltaproteobacteria bacterium | reverse complement strand
TTGGCGATCAGGGCCGCGTATTGGTGCGCTATTCGGGGACCCAGAACCTCTGCCGGATCATGGTGGAAGGACCTTCCCAGGAGGAAACGACTCGGTACTGCCGCCAGATCGCCTCGGTCGTGGAGAAGGTGCTGAATCCCTGACAGGGAGAATTTCGGACGGTCCCCTTCGGCAAAACGGAAGGCCTTCTCCGGCGGCTCGATGGCCGAAGTACGAACGAACCCTCAGGACCAGCAGCAGATCCGGTTCCGACCGCCGGATTTGGCCTGGTAGAGCATCCGGTCGGCCCTTTCGACCACCTCTTCCGCCGTAACGGCAGATCCCGCCTCGACGGACACCAGCCCCATGCTCATCGTGAGGGGATCGACACCCTCCCCCCGGAGCAGATCCCGGCCCGCGCACAGGTTCCGGACCCGTTCGGCAATCCTCGATGCCTCCTGGAGGTCGGAGGCGGTCATCAAAACGATGAACTCGTCGCCGCCGTAACGGCAGACGATGTCGACGCCGCTGCGGACGCCCCTGCAGACCGTGCCGGCCAGTTCGCGGAGGACCTCGTCCCCCCGCCGGTGTCCCAATCGGTCGTTGACCTCCTTGAAGTAATCGACATCCATGATCAGGACGGCAAATCTCCCCCCGTAGCGGTCCAGACGGGCCAGTTCCTCCTTGAGCCGGATGTCGAAGACGGTCCTCACATAGAGGCCCGTCAGGCCGTCCCGGGTGGCCAGATGGAAGAGAGAGGCGTTCTCCAGGGAGATGGCGACGGCGGTGGTCAGGATGATGAGCGTCTGGATATCGCCGATTCCCGGCGGGTCCCCGGCAGGCCATTCAAGCGTGACGACGCCGGTGACTGTCGTCTCGGAAGCGGCCATCGGGATGCACAGACAGGTCCCCGTACCTTCCCCGCTGGTGGGCAGAGGAATCCCTTCCGTCGACGCCGGGAAGATCCCGTACTGCTTCTCAAGGATGACGCCTTCCAGGGGGGTGTCGCGGTAGGCGATCGAACCGCCGGGATTGCGGTACCGGCCTTCCGAGAAGACCCCTCGGACCGTCAGCATCCCCGCCTCGGGAGCCAGGGTCATGAGGCCCGCCATGCTGCAGCCACTGAAGTCAGAAAGGGCCTCGAGGGCCCGCTCGCAGATCGCCTCCTGGTTGAGATCCAAGGCCAGAAGCCGCGTGGAGAAATTCAGGAGCATGAGAAACTCTTCGTGCGTGAGGGCGCTTTCTCTGGAGGACATGGGGGCAGGAGCCTTTCGATTCTTGATGAAGAGGGTTCCTAACGGATAATAAGCGGCGAGTCAATGGATTTTTCCCCTTCGCTTCACCCGTCCAGAAGGGCTGTTTTCTCCCAGATCACCCGTCCCGAGAGCGCCGCAGCCGCAGCATCCCAGTGTCCCATCTCCACGCGCAGGCAGACCCCGCAATCCGAGCTGATCTGGCGGGGGACCGGGATCAGCTTGTGGGCAATGCCCTGCTCCTTGAGGATCTTCTCCGCCCTCAGGGCATGGCTGACGGAGGGAAACAGAATAACGGCATACTTCTGCGCTTCCATCAGGGTCGCACCAGCCGGGCGGCGCCCGCCATCGTATCGAGGATGTCGTACATGTTGGAGATGCGGCCCACCGCGATCCGGTCACCGAGGCCGAAATAGTTCACGCAGGTCCCGCAGACCAGGATGTCCACACCGGCCTTCGACAATTGCTGAAGATCCTCTAGGACCGCCGAGTCGTTTACGGCGAGCTTGACCCCGGCGTTGTAACAGACGATCGTCGCCGGCAACGGCTTGAGCTGGCTAAGGGTATGGGCGAAGGCCCGGATCAGGATGTCTCCCAGGGTGTCATCCCCCCGTCCCATGCGATTGTCGGAGAGGACCACGACCAGCGAACCCGCCTGTTTCCCCGGGGCGGCGGTGCAGGAGATCTCCTCTTCTGTCGCGCCGGCCCCTCGCGGTGCATGACCCGCATCCGCCGTCCTGACCAGAACGATCTCCCGGACCCCTCCCTCTTTTTCCGTCACCGAAAATCGGCAGCCAGATTTGTCGGCCAGGCGGCGGATGTTCTCCACGGCGGTTTCGTTGTCCACGATCACGGTGACCTCATCGTTCGCCGAAATCGCCTTCTTGGCCCGCAGGACGGGCTCCGGGCAGGCGAGCCCCCTGGCATCCACGGTCGTTTTCATCGTCTCTCACCTCTAATCGATTATAACCGTTCTGTTCCTCCACTTTCAAATCCATCTCCCGGGCTTGGATCCTGGCGGCATCCACCGCCACTTCCCGGGTCAAATGGATGCCTTCCTTCCCGGCAGGCCGGAACGAGCCTTCACAAGGCCCCCCTGTATCTTTAATAAATAGTACAAGCGCCGGACATCTATGCTGGATGACCTCCGCACCTTGGGTCGTCGGCGCGGTCCGGGCGCTATCGTCAGCCTTTCCTGATCGTGATGCGGTACACCCCGTCTTCCTCGCCGATGCCGGCCACCGTCCATCCCTTGCTCGTCGCGGCGCGGGAGACATTCTCCTTCGAGGTATCGCTGTCGACCATGACGACAATCTCATCCGCCCTGCCGGCCTTGATCTCCTCCAGCGTCATCAGGACCGGTTGGGGACACGAAAGTCCACGTGCGTCCAATATTTTAGCCATATCCTCCTCCTTGCGCTAGGCGTTTTTCTCTCTCATGGCGAACCCGACGAACAGGCAGAAAACCAGGCCGATCCCGACGGCCGGGATGCCGTAGGGGCCGACGCCCGTCGCCGAACTGGCCAGGCCGAAGTTATGGGCGATGGCAGCCCCGACGATCATGCCCACCACAAACACGGCGGCATCGCCGTCCCCCTCGCCGGCCAGGAAAAGCTGCCGGCCGGGACAGCCGCCGGCCAGGCAGAAGGCCAGGCCCGCCAGGACCATGCCGGCGAAGTTCCAGAGGTGCATCGTGTGGGCGATAGGCTGCCCCTCGAACCCCGGTTTAAACTGCCCCAGAACGAGGTTGACCACCCAGGCGGTCACGATCAGGGCGATGAATCCCGACAGGAGGTGCATCTGCCGGAAGAGAACGAAGTCCCGGATGGCGCCCATGGTGCAGAAGCGGCTCCGCTGGGCGAAAAACCCGATCACGAGGCCGACGACCAGAGACACGGCCAGCGGCGCATGCATCGACCCCGGCCCCTTGACGCTGTAAAACAGGACCCCGCTCTTCCCCTCGCTGGCGACCTGCGGGAAGAACAGCATCAGGGCCAGCAGGCCGATCATGACCAGGGGGAGTATCCAGCCCGCCGCAGTGTGGGTCTTCTGGGCGCGGCCCAGATTATAGCCGCCCTTCAGGAAAAGGGTGCCGATCCAGATACCGACCGCAAGCCCGGCCAGGCCGAGGATCGCGTTGCCGTCGCCGCCGGCCAGGCGCAGGGCCGCACGCCAGGGACATCCGAGAAACACCAGCGCCCCGATCATGGCGAAAACGCCGAGGGCGAACCGGACGATCGGCGCCGAGCCTAGGCGGGGGCGAAACTCCCTAAAGAGGTAGGCGGCGATCAGCGATCCCAGGACAAAGCCGATGATCTCCGGCCGGATGTACTGGACCACCTCCGCCCGGTGGAGACCGATGGCGCCGGCAATGTCCCGCTCGAAACAGGCGACGCAGACCCCCATATTAGGGGGATTCCCCCATTTCTGGAGGAGGGGGGCCAGGACACCGATCAGGATCCCGGCGCCGATGATCCCCCAGCGCCCCGCAAAGACGTTCTTAATCGACTCCATCCAAGCCTCCTTTCATGAGCAATAGGAATTTGATGAAAAGCCTGCCGCTTCTCGGGCAAGACCAGGCTCTTTTGTCCGTCTCTGGCCGGGCATTGCTGCCCGGCCATCGGGCGGCAGGGACAGGGGACCCAAGTCCATCGGGCCGTAAAGACGAGGCCCTACGCTGGATCACTCCGGTACTGCGGGAACATCCTGTAAAAGTTATATGGGATTGAACCAATGATGCCTCCTGACCGCGCCATGCCGTGATCTCCACGGCACGGCCCGAGAGGGGGCTAATCGATCGGCGGGGGAGAGACGGCAGGACGACGCATTCTGGAGAACCGCCCGGGTTCTCTGTCATCACCTCATATTAGGGGTGTGAAGAATCGCAACAACTCGTTCACCGTTACCGTTCCCTCAATGAATGATCCTTTACTGCGCAGGAGTATACGGGGAAACAAAAGGGACTGTCAACGCTTAATTGGGGGAACCAGGCCCCCTGAGGGGGCCTGGAGGGTTGCCAGGGCGCCGAAACGGGCCGGGGAAAAGTCCTTTGCGCCCCCCCTTCAGGTTGTTTTTTTCGGCGCCATCTGTTATGAACAGCCATCACGTCAGAGAAACCCACCAACCTAGGAGACCATCGGGGTAAGGACATGGCCAATCGCATCGAAATCGGTTTCAGGGCGGGGATCAGGGACGCCCTGGGCGAGAAGATCAAGGGGAGGATCATCGATCACCTCCGCATCCCTGTGGATTCGGTAAGGACCTTCGAGGTGTACACCCTGGACGGCCCTCTGACCCCGGAGGAGATCGATGCCGCAGCCCGGGGGCCCCTCTGCGACCCGGTGATCCAGGAATACGCCGTCGACCGCCCCCTGGCCTCGGGCTTCGACTGGCTCATCGAGGTGGGCTTCCGCCCCGGCGTCACGGACAATGTGGGGAAGACCGCCAGCGAGGCGATCGCCCTTTTGACCGGGAAGAAGGTCCGGGTCTACACCTCCCGCCAGTACGCGATCCAGGCCGTCCGCGGCCGGTGCACCCTGGACGCCCTTACCCGGAACGACGCCCAGCGGATCGCCTCGGAACTCCTGGCCAACGAACTGATCCAGCGCTTCGAGATCGTCGATGGGGGCACCTGGGACCCGGTCAAGGGGATCGTCCCCTATGTCCCGCGGGTCACCGGCGAGGGTCGTCCCCACACGGAACTCATCGACCTGGCCATCCCCGACGAGGCCCTTCTCAAGATCAGCCAGGAGCGGGTCCTGGCCCTGACCCTTGAGGAAATGCGAATCCTGCGCGACTACCTGAAAAGCGACAAGGTCCTTTCCGCCCGCAAGAAAGTGGGCCTCGGCGCCCAGATGACCGACGCGGAGCTCGAATGCCTCGCCCAGACCTGGTCCGAGCACTGCAAGCACAAGATATTCAACGCGAAAGTCACCTACAACGATGGCAGCGAGACCCGGGAGATCGACTCGCTCTTTTCCTCCTGCATCAAGAAATCCACCAAAGAGATCCGGGCGCGCATGGGTGCCGCCGACTGGTGCCTCTCCGTCTTTTCGGACAATGCCGGGATCATCCGGTTCACCGACGACTGGAACCTCGTCTTCAAGGTGGAAACCCACAACTCCCCCTCGGCCCTGGACCCCTACGGCGGGGCCCTCACCGGGATCGTGGGCGTCAACCGCGACCCCTTCGGCTGCGGCAAGGGGGCGAAGCTGATCTTCAACACCGACGTCTTCTGCTTCGCCCCGCCGAATTACGACAAACCCCTGCCCCCGCGGGTCCTCCATCCGCGGCGGATCTACGAGGGGGTGCGCGAGGGGGTGGAGCACGGCGGGAACAAGAGCGGCATCCCCACGGTGAACGGCTGCATCGTCTTCGACGAGCGCTACCTGGGAAAGCCCCTGGTCTACTGCGGGACCGGCGGCATCCTGCCCGCGAAGATCAACGGCGAGTCCACCCACACCAAAGAGATCCTCCCCGGGGACCTGATCGTCATGACCGGCGGCCGGATCGGCAAGGACGGGATCCACGGGGCCACCTTCTCTTCCGAGGAGCTCCACGAGGGCTCGCCTGTGACGGCGGTCCAGATCGGCGACCCGATCACCCAGAAGAAGATGACGGACTTTCTCCTCGCTGCGCGGGACCGCGGCCTCTACCGGGCCATCACCGACAACGGCGCGGGAGGACTCTCCTCCTCCGTGGGCGAGACGGCGCGCCTCTCCGGCGGCTGCGAGATGGACCTTGCCAAGGCGCCCCTCAAGTACCCGGGCCTGAACCCCTGGGAGATCCTCATCTCCGAGTCCCAGGAGCGGATGACGCTGGCCGTGCCGCCCGAGCACATCGATGCGTTCCTGTGCCTCGCCAAAAAGATGGACTGCGAGGCCACGGTGCTCGGGACCTACACCGACACCGGCTGGTTCCACATCCGCTACAACGACCAGACCGTGGCCTATATCGACATGGACTTTCTCCACGACGGCCTGCCCCAGATGGCGCTCAAGGCGACCTGGCAGCCGCCGCACCATCCCGAGCCCGCAATTCCCGAGCCCGCGGACTACAATGCGGCGCTCAAGAGCATGCTTGGCCGCCTCAACATCTGCAGCAAGGAGTCGGTGGTGCGCCAGTATGACCACGAGGTCCAGGGCGGCAGCGTCGTCAAGCCCCTCACGGGCGTCACCGACGACGGCCCGTCAGATGCCGCGGTCATCCGGCCGGTGCTCGACTCCTTCGCCGGCGTGGTCGTGGCCAACGGCATCTGCCCCCGCTACAGCGACATCGACGCCTACGCCATGGCGGCCTGCGCCATCGACGAGGCGGTGCGGAACGCCGTGGCCGTCGGCGCATCCCTGGAGCACCTGGCGGGCCTGGACAACTTCTGCTGGTGCGACCCGGTCCGCTCGGAGAAGAACCAGGACGGCGAATACAAGCTCGCCCAGCTCGTGCGGGCGAACGAGGCCCTCTACGACCTGACGACCGCCTACGGCGTCCCCTGCATCTCCGGCAAGGACAGCATGAAGAACGACTACCAGATCGGGGACCTGCGGATCTCGATCCCGCCGACGCTCCTCTTTTCGACCCTGGGGAAGATCGCGGACGTCCGCAGGGCCGTGACCATGGACGTGAAAAAGCCCGGCGACATCGTCTACGTCCTGGGGAAGACTTACAAGGAACTGGGCGGCTCGGAGTGGTACGCCCAGAACCGGGCCATCGGCAACTCGGTCCCCCGGGTCCGGCCAGGGACGGCCCTGCCCCTCTACCGGGCGCTGGAGAAGGCCATTCAGAAGGGCCTTGTCGCCTCCTGCCACGACTGCTCCGACGGCGGTATGGCTGTGGCCCTGGCCGAGACGGCCTTTGCCGGAGGCCTGGGCATCGAGATCGACCTGGCGGCCGTGCCCACGGAGGAGAGGCTCCGCAACGACGAGATTCTCTTTTCCGAATCCCAGAGCCGCTTCGTCGTCACGGTCTCCCCCGGGAACCGGGAAGCCTTCGAGGCGATCCTTGCGGGCCATGTCTTCGCCCGGATCGGCACGGTGCAGCCGGAGGAGGTGCTCGCGATCAACGGCCTTGAGGGAAAGCGGATCTGCGATGCGAAGCTCACGGAGCTGAAGGCCGCCTGGCTAAAGCCCCTGGCCTTCTAGGATTAAAGGCAAAAGAAAATTCGGGAGAGAACATGGCAAAGGCAATCAGGGCGATCGTCATCACGGGAAACGGCACGAACTGCGAAATGGAGATGGCCCACGCCTGCAGGCTCGCAGGCTTCGACCAGGTTGAGATCGTTCACATCAGCGAACTGCTCTGCGGGACCAAGAAGCTCGACGACTACGACTTCCTGAACCTGCCCGGCGGCTTCCTCGACGGCGACGACCTGGGCTCGGCCAAGGCCGGGGCCAACCGGATCCTTCACGCCCCCGTGGCCGGGACGAATGAACTCCTCTTTGCCCAGTTCACCCGCTTCATCGGCCAGGGGAAGCTGATCCTCGGCGTCTGCAACGGCTTCCAACTCCTCGTGAAGCTCGGCATGCTCCCCGGCTTCGACAGCCGCTACGACCGCCAGTCCGTGACCCTCACCTACAATGACTCGGGCCGCTTCGAGGACCGATGGGTGCGCCTTACGGCCGATCCCGCCTCGCCCTGCATCTTCACCCGCGGCATTTCCGGCCTGTCGCTTCCGGTACGCCACGGCGAGGGAAAATTCATCGCCCAGGACCCCGCGACGCTCAAGCGCCTTCAGGACGGGCACCTCATCAGTCTGCGCTACGCCGACGGCCAGGGCCAGCCCACGCAGTCCTACCCCGCCAACCCCAACGGCTCCGTCGATGCCATCGCCGGGATCTCGGACGCCACGGGACGGATCTTCGGACTCATGCCCCACCCCGAGGCCTTTCTCCACCGGACCAACCACCCCCGCTGGACGCGGGAGGACCTCCCGGAGGAGGGCGCAGGCTTGGCGCTATTCAGGAATGCGGCGGGGTTTCTCCGATCTCACTCCAGATAATCAAGTGAACACTCGATCCGTCGGAATAAAAAAATTCAAAGCCCCTGCTTCTTGTATTCCCGGGCCAGCTTGATATTGAAGACAACGCCTGCGTCGATATAGTCTTTCT
Organism: Deltaproteobacteria bacterium; assembly: GCA_021372415.1. Classification (GTDB taxonomy): domain Bacteria; phylum Desulfobacterota; class Syntrophia; order Syntrophales; family UBA5619; genus JAKAFS01. The sequence continues at coordinate 4,700 of JAJFUM010000326.1, read as the reverse complement.
GCTCTTGAGATACCTCGCCTTTGACTTGGGCGGGCACACCCAGGACCAATGACTCTGCAGCCACTTTCGTCCCCGGGGCCACCACGGAGCCGGCCCCGATAACGCAGTATTCTCCGATCTCCACGTTGTCCAAAACCGTTGCTTGGTTGCCGATCAGCACGTGATGGCCGATCTTCCTGCAGTGGAGGACAGCGCCGTGCCCCACAATCGTGTTGTCCCCGATGCTGAGATCAGTCGCACTGTGCACGACACAATTGTCTTCGATGCTGACGTTCTTTCCGATCGTGATCTTGGCAATGTCTCCACGGATGACCGCGCCAGGCCAGATATTGGCCTCTTCGCCAATTTCCACATCCCCGACCACATAGGCCGTCTCACTGACGAAAGAGGAAACGGCTACCCTGGGGCCTTTGCCGCTGAATGTTCTGATCATGGGTTGACTCCTCAACTATCGAACAGTCCGGATCTTCGGACTCATGCCCCACCCCGAGGCCTACCTTCACAGCCCCCCCCCGCGGATGCGGGCGGAACTCCCCGAGACAGGGGCGGACCTGACGCTATTCAGGAATGCGTCTTCAGAAAAGACCTTCAGCTTTTCAGACGCCGTAGCAACTCCTGCATGAAGGCCTTACGTTCCATGAAAAACTTGCGGAGCTCCCTGTTGTCTGTATGGACGGTTTCGCTCTCCAGCTCCGGAAGATATCTCTCAAGGATCTCCACAACCTTTTGTTCTTCTTCAGGCGTTAAATTCAGTTTGGACATGGTGCCCCCTCCTTACTAAAGGCAGTCCATACGCCAGATGCCGCTTACGTGATCCTGACCATCTTGGGTTGGACCAGGCGCTTGAAGTCTTCGAAAGGCAGCTTGATCAGCTCGGAATGCGTACCAGCGCTGAAAGCAATCTCATCGTCTTTGTTCAAGGTCTGGTCCGTGAAGACATCCATCCCGTAAAGGTTTCCAAACGGCGGCATGGCGCCGACCTCGCATCCGGGAAACAGGTCCATAAACTCCTCCTCCCTGGCGAGTTCCACCTTTGATGAGCCGGTTTCCTTTCTCAGGTAATCGAAATCGATCTGACGGCTGGCGGGGAGGACCGCCATCGCCATCCTGCCGTCCATTTTGACGATCACGGTTTTCGCGAGCAGCTGGCCGCGGATGTGAACGCGGGCAGCGACTTCCTGAGCGGTGTAGGTGGGGGAGTGGACGACTGAAACATACCGGACGCCATGCTCATCAAGAAATTTCTTAAGCTTCTCTACCGGCATAGTCATTCTCCTCTCTCTTTTGTTGTTCCAAACTTGGATTACCCAGGCCGGGATCCCCTATCGATCCGGTTCAAAAAACTCAAAAACCCTGCCTCGATTAGAAACAGGGTCTCTCTCACCGCTCCATGGCACCACCCCTGAAGAAAAGGGTTTAAATCGGCTATTTATCGATAACAAGGATTAATTCGATTGGTTTTAAGAATGCGCCTCACTCCTGATAAAGTCAAGATGATCCTTCAGGGATGATCAGTTGAAGGAGTGGATGCCCGTCGAACTGACCGCTTTGGTGAGGAGGGGTTGGGACCGGGTCCGGGTCCGCCGGAGAAAATCAAGAAAAAAAGGAGGAAGGCCGCAGCCTTCCTCCTGAACACGCTTAAGAACGGACGCGGGCTCCTGGTTAAGAGCGGCCGTTCCCGAACTCCTTCACCTGGACATGCTTGGCGATCAACTGCTCGATCAGGGCGATCTTGTCGGTGTCTTCCCGGGTGGGCAGCGGCTCCAGGGAGTCAATCTTCTTGGCCACCGCATAGGTGTCCGTCGGAACGAGCAGCATGGGGACCTGCTGTCTAGAGGCCCTCGCGACCAGATTCGCGGGCGGCATGATGTTGTTGGTGAGGATCACCGCCGCGGTCTTGCTCTCCAGGGCGGCGAGGATCATGTCGCTCCGGTCGCCGCTCGTGATGACCACCTTCTGTTCCTCCTGGAAGAGGGGATGTTTCTGGGCGGAGCTGGCCGGCATCGCGCCGATGACGATGCTCTTGACAGGCCGGTCGAGCTGGGATTCGCCGGTGACGATGTCCGCGAAAAGGCGATTGGCCAGATAGCGCACCGTGAAAAGGCAAAGCTCGGCACAGTAAGGGATGATGCCCAGGACGTTGATGCCCAGGGCCTGGATCCTGGGAAGGAAGGTCTGGGCAAAGTCCTCGGCATCGGGCACCTTGCTGACGATGACACCCTGAAGGCGGCCCGTCTCAAGGCAGCCGCAGCGCTTCAGCAGGACGGCGTCGTCCAGAATCTGGCCCTCGTCTCCTGACAAAAGGACGATCAGCCTGGCGTCGGCGTACTCGGCCAGGGAAAAGGCGTCCAGATGGACGGCGCCTCCGTAGGAGATGTCCTGGCCGGCCTCGATGAAAAACTGGTCTTTCCCCGCACCGACCCTGGTGATCAGATCGCCGATCTTTTCCCGCGTCGCTTGCTCGTCGAGCATGAAGCTGAGCTTGGCGTGGTGGAAGCCGATGCTCAGGTCCTCGGGCTCCTCATCCAGGTGGAAGAGACCCGCCATGAGGGCGGCGTCGTAGTCCCAGAGTTTCTTCTTGAAATAGATGAAGCGTTCGCCGAAAGGTTTGATGTAGCCGACGTCTCCTCCCAGGGCCTTGGCGAGCCCGATGATGAGGCTCGTTTTCCCTGCACTGGGACGCATGGATGTAATGACATACCTGTTCATGAACGTTCACCTCCAAATTTCGTCACGCTGCCTTCAACCTTTGGCAAGAAGGATGCGCACATCCACCGCCTTGGCGCCCATCCCTTTTTCGTAGACGACCAGGGGATTGATCTCGATATCCGTGATGCCCTTGCACCTGCGGACGATGGCCCCGACCTTGATGATCGCATCCACCAGTTTGTCCATATCCTTCATCCCCTCCCCGCGGACTCCCAGGAGAAGGGGGTAGGAACGGACTTCCTTGAGCATCGTCTGGATCTCCTTCCGGTCCAGGGGAAGGGCCCGGAAGGCGACGTCCTTCATCACCTCGACGTAGATCCCGCCAAGGCCGGCCATGATCGTGGGCCCGAAGATGGCGTCTCGGCGCGCGCCGATGATCATCTCGACGCCCGGCTGGACCATCTCCGACAGCGAGACCCCCTCGATCACGGCGTGGGGGACATGTTTCCGGCAGTTCCGCATGATCGCCTCGTAGGCGTCGACCACCTCCTTGCTGTTGACCAGATCCAGGGCGATCCCGCCTGCATCGCTCTTGTGGATGATGTCCTTGGAAATGACCTTCATGACCACGGGATAGCCGATCGACTCTGCCGCCTTCATGGCCGCCTCCAGCGTCGGGGCATTCATGCTTTTGGGAACGGCGATATTGGCGATCTCCATGATCTTCTGGGCTTCGTGGGCCAGCAGGAAATAGCGTTTGGCGGCCACGGCCTGGGCGACGATCTTATCGATGGCGGCAAAGTCCATGGTCGCGTCGGCGTCCTCGTCCGGCGCATCGTTGCGATAGCGGCAATAGCGGTAGACTGCGCCCAGCGTCGAAACCACATCGTAAACGTCATCGCCCACGGGAACGCCGCGGCGGCGGGCCTCCACAAGGTATCCGTCCGTCTCCTCACCGCCAAGGAGGGAAAAGAGAAGGAGCTTTCCGTTCTGCCGGAAGCGCTCGACGTTCGTTTCGACCATTTCCTTCAGATGGTCGGCGGTAAAGGTCGCGTTTTCGCAATAGATGCCGATGATGGTGTCGATGGGGTCGGATTGCAGGGCGGCGTCGAAGGCCTTGTTATAGTTTGCAGGCGTCGCCCCCCCGGTCACATCCACGGGATTCTTTGCAGAGCCGATTGTGGGAATGACGGGCGTGAAGGTCTGCTTGAGGTCCTGTGCATCGTCGTAAAGGGGAACGGCATATTTCTCGCAGGCATCCGTCGCCATCACCCCCGCGCCCCCGCCGTTGGTGATGATCACGGTGCTCTCGCCCCTGGGGAGGGGGTTGCAGGTGATGAATTTGCACCAGTTGAAGGCCTCCTTGGTGCTTTCCGCGCGCAATGCCCCGCACTGGCGGGCGATAGCATCGAAGAGGCCGTCGGACCCGGCGAGCGAGCCGGTATGGGAAGCCGCCGCCATGGCCCCCCGCTGGGAGCGCCCGGACTTGATGATGACGACGGGCTTTACGCGGCTGGTCGTCTTCAGAGCGTCGATGAATTTCTCGCCGTTGCGGACGCCCTCGATGTACAGGAGGATCACGTGCGTGTCGTCATGACCCTGCAGATAGGCCAGAAGGTCCGATTCGTCGATGTCCGATTTGTTGCCGACGGATACCATGGCGGAAATGCCGATGCGTTCCACCGCGGCCTGTCCCACCAGCGTCAGCCCCAGCGCACCGCTCTGCGTAATCATGGCCAGATGCCCGCGGGGGATGTCGCCGGCGACGAAGGTCGCATTGAGGGCCGATGCGGAGGAATAGATCCCGAAGACGTTCGGGCCGAGGATGCGCACGCCATGCTCGTTGGCATAATCCGTGATTTTCCGCTCTTCTTCGAGATTTCCGATCTCCTAAAAGCCCGCCGAGATGATGATGGCGTTTTTGACTTTGACGCGGCACAACTCCTGGATGGAGTCAAAGACGAAACGCGCAGGGATCGTGATGACGGCCAAGTCGATTTCGTCATCCACCTCCTGGATCGAGCGCCTGACCGGGACGCCCTCGATCTCGC
>JAJFUM010000312.1 GCA_021372415.1 Deltaproteobacteria bacterium | reverse complement strand
GGCCGCGATTACCCGGACGTCGAGCTCCAGCACATGTACGTGGACAACTGCGCGATGCAGCTCATCCGGAATCCCGTCCAGTTCGATGTGATCGTGACGACGAACATGTTCGGCGACATCCTCAGCGATGAGGCATCGATGCTGACCGGGTCCCTGGGGATGCTTCCCTCCGCCAGCCAGGGGCCGAAGACGGCCCTGTACGAACCGAGCCACGGGTCCGCGCCGGATATTGCCGGCAAGGGGATCGCCAACCCCCTGGCCACGATCCTCTCGGCGGCGATGATGCTCCGCCACTCCCTCGGGATGGCCGATGCGGCCGGTACGGTCGAAAAGGCCGTCCGGGTCGTCCTGAAGGAGGGCTTCCGGACGGAGGACATCCGTCAGGCAGGGGCGAAGATCGTCGGGACGAAGGAGATGGGGGATCGGGTCGCCCGGAAGGTCGGGGATTTCATGAAATAACCCGGTGGGGGATATCCCCGGCAGGGCGGATATCCCCCACCTTTTTATCCTAGAGCTTTTCCGTTTCCACGGGGAGCGGGGCGGCGATTCCGATGAAGACGAACCGCTTGGTACCCGTGTTCTTCATGCCGTGGGTCTCGCCCGGGCGGGCGAGAACGGCCATCCCCTCGCGGATCCGGATCTCCTGTCCTCCGCCTGCGAAATAGGTTCCCTCGTCCCCCTCCAGGCAGATCCAGATATCGTCGGCGTTGGGGTGGCGGTGCAGGAACACCTCCTGCCCCGGTTCCAGGCACCACATGGCCCCCAGGGTCTTGTCGCTGGTATAGACGGGAATCCTCTGCGGCGCCGCGTCGAACCGGGCCAGCTTCTTCAGATCGAATAATCTCGCTTCCATAGAAAGAACCTCCTGTGAAACGGTGTCGTCAGGCAGGGGACGATCGTTGCCCCGCTGCCCTCTGTCGGCCGTGTTGATGTTCAATGTATCAAGAAGCGGATCGGCAAACAAGGGAAAATCCGAACCATTCGGATTCCCCGCGTCCGGCCTCGGCCGGGGAGGGGCGGCCGGGGTTTTCTCTGGCCTTTGCCGGGGCGTTGTGCTAAGGGAAAGCCGTTGGTTTGTTGGTTTCCCGTGGGCGCTCACCGAAAAGACCAGGAGGGGAAAATGGCGATCGAGTCCCTGAAGGAAAGGCTGATCGGAATCATTCTTGAGAGATCCTTCAAGTACAGTGACAATCCGCCCTTTACGCTCGTCTCGGGGCGGAAGAGCAATTACTATTTCAACTGCAAACCGACGACGCTCGATCCGGAGGGGATGAACCTCATCGGGGAGCTCGTCTTTGCCATGCTGGCCGGCTCCACCGTGACCGCCGCCGGCGGTCTGACCCTCGGGGCGGACCCGATCGCCAACGCCTTGTCGGTCATCTCTTTCCAGAAGGGGAGACCCATCAAGTCTTTCATCGTGCGAAAGGACGTCAAGGATCACGGCATCAAGAACGCCGTGGAGGGAAACGTCCGGCCCGGGGAAAGGGTCGCGATCCTCGACGACGTGATCACCACCGGCGGCTCCACGATTACCGCCATCGAGCGGGCCCAGGAATTCGGCCTTCTGGTCGACCGGGTCATCGCCCTCATCGACCGCGAGGAGGGTGGACGGGAGAACATCCTGGCCCGTTGCGAGAGGGTGGATGCCGTCCTGACACGAACGGAGATCATGGCCCGTTACCGCAACGCCCCTCCAGGCGGAGGCGGTTGACGGCCAAATGGGCCAGGCGGACCGGTTCGGGAATCCGGTAGCCCCGGCAGCAGCCAAGAACCAGCGCCACGGCCCTCTCCAGGGTGATCCGGTGGCCCTGCGAGACATAGACGGGGCGAACGTGGTCTCTTGTCCGGACGGCGGCACCCACGCGCCTGGTCCGGTAGAGGAGCTCCGTCCAACTCCCCCGCTTTTCCCCCACGTCCCCGTGCGAACCCACCAGGAGTGATTTGGCGCAGCCGATGGCCGGCAGGTCGAGCAGGAGGCCCAGATGGGCGGCCAGGCCGAACCCGCGTGGGTGGGCGATTCCCTGACCGTCGAAAAGGACCAGGTCGGGCCTCCGATGCAGCCTTTCAAATGCCGCCAGCAGCGGGGGGCCTTCCCGGAAGGTGAGAAGCCCAGGGATGTAAGGGAAAAAGACGCGGGCCGACACGGTGGCCTCCTCGATGGGGGTAAGATCCGCGTATCGCAGCAGGATGACCGCCGCATGGAAGAGGTCGCTCCCTCTTTCGTAAGAAATATCGGCCCCTGCCACCCATCGCGGGGGCTCCCTCAAGGAGTCTTCGGTCAGGATCAGCCCCTCCCTCAGTTCCTCCTGGAGGGCCACGGCCTCCTGATAGTTCACATCCCAGCGGTGAATCCTGTCGGTCTTCATCTCTCCTCTCCGGGCATTTGGGTTCCTTGGGAAATCATACCCTTGCGGCTGCGTTTTGTGAAGCAACGGCAGGGAAAGGAGTTTCTTTTTCCTGGCGACTGTGGTTGAATGAATCGAAATTATCCCGGCCCCGGAGAATCTTCCCGTGATGAGCCACTCACGCCCCTTTGACGAGGATCTCTACCGAACGCTGGCCAACAGCTCGCAGGCCGGCGTCTACATCCTTCAGGACGGGAAATTCCAGTTCGCCAACCCCCATATCCAGGAGTATGCCGGTTATGCCGAGAAGGCGATGCTGGGGATGGATTCCATCAGCCTCATCCATCCCGTGGATCGGATGTCGGCGCGCAGGAACGCCGTCCGCATGCTCAAGGGACAGCGCTTCTCCCCTTACGAATTTCGGATCATCACCAGCGACGGCCGGACGAAGTGGATCCTGGAGACGGTGACGTCGATCAGCTACCGGGGGCGGCGGGCGGTCCTGGGGAATTCCATGAACATCACCGAGCAGAAGGAGGCCCGCAACCGCCTCGAGGAGCTCGAAGCCCTGGAGTCGTCGATCCTCGACGCGATTCCCCATGCGGTCATCGGGCTGCACAACCGCATCTTCAATTTCGCCAACAACGCCGTCAAGGCAGTCTTCGGCTGGCGTCCCGAGGAACTGATCGGCAAGAGTGTCCGCCTCCTCTACCGCCGCGACGAGGATTACGAAGAAATCGCCCGTCTTTTCTATACCGCCCTGGAGAAGCAGCGGACCTTCAGCACCAAGTTCCCCTGCCGCCGGCGGGACGGCGTGGACATCCTCTGCATGGTCCGCGCCTCCAGAATCGGGGAGACGCTCCGGGAACGGCGGATCGTCGTGACCTACGAGGACATCACCGAGCGGACCCAGGCCGAAAGGGAACTGGAGGCGTCCCGGGAGGAGCTCCGGAACCTTTCCGTGCACCAGCAGACCGTCCGCGAGGAGGAACGGACGCGGATCGCCCGGGAGATCCATGACGAACTGGGGCAGTCCCTGACGGCCCTGAAGATGGACCTCTCGTGGCTCAAGAACCGTCTGCCTCCTGCCCTCAAGCCCCTGCACCTGAAGGCGCGCCAGATGGAGCAGCTCGCCGACACGACGATCGAGGCGGTCCGCCGCATCTCCACGGAGCTCAGGCCGGGGCTCCTGGACGACCTGGGACTGGCGGCGGCCATCGAATGGCAGGCCGAGGATTTCCAGAACCGCTCCGGCATCGCCTGCGAGGCGCGGCTGGAGGCGGGCGAAATGGAGCTGCACCGTGACCTGGCCACGGCCCTCTTCAGGATCTTCCAGGAGACCCTGACGAACATCGCCCGCCATGCTGCGGCGTCCCGTGTCGGGGTCCTTCTGGATCGGGATGGGGAGCGGATCATCCTGACCGTGACCGACAACGGCCGGGGGATCACCAAAAAACAGATTGACGACGGCCAGTCCTTCGGGATCATCGGGATGCGGGAGCGGGCCCACCTCTGGGGCGGGGATCTCCGTATCTCGGGGAGCCGCGGGGAAGGCACGACGGTCCGGGTCAGCATCCCGATGAGGCAACCGGCGCCCGGGTCCAGGGAGGAGGGGCAACGATGATCCGGATTCTGGTGGCCGACGATCACACCATCGTCCGCGAGGGACTCAAGCAGATCCTCGGAGAGGTCAACGACATGGCTGTCCGGGCCGAGGCGGCCAGCGGTCAGGAGGCCCTGGCCAAGATCCGTTCCGACGTCTTCGACGTGGTCCTCTTGGACATCTCCATGCCGGGCCGGAGCGGCCTGGAGATCCTCAAGGAGATCAAGGCCGAACATCCCCGGCTGCCTGTCCCGATCCTCAGCATGCATGCCGAGGAACAGTATGCCGTCCGCGCCCTTCGGGCCGGCGCCTCCGGTTATCTGACCAAGGCCGGCGCCCCGGACGAGCTGATCGGGGCGATCCGGAAGGTCTCCTGCGGCCGGAAATACGTGAGTGCCTCCCTGGCCGAGAAACTCGCCCGCGAACTGGACACGGATGCGACCAGACCCCCCCACGAGGCCCTCTCCGACCGGGAATACCAGGTCATGCTCATGCTGGCCTCTGGAAAATCGGTCAAGGAGATCGCCGACGAGCTCTGCCTCAGCGTCAAGACGATCAGCACCTATCGGACCAGGGTGATGGAAAAGATGAACATGAAGAAGAACGCCGAACTGACCCTCTATGCGGTCCAGAACAACCTGGTCGACTGCTCCATGGCCCCCTTCGGGTGATGTGCGATTCCCTTTTGTCAGACAAACACCGTCAGAAATCCGGGCAACCGTCCGACGCGAAATTCAGAGTCCCCCCGATAGGATCATCCCTTCGACCGTACTAGTCTCCCCAATCGACAATCCGGAAAACGCAGGATCGAAATCGTTAGGGCCGCTTGGGCCCCCAAGGGGGAAGAGGATGACGAGACGGGAGATTTCTCAGGTGGCTACGGCGCTTCAGGAGGTGATCGTTTCACCGGTCACGCCGGTGGTGATGGAGGAGGAGCACGTTCAGGGGCGGGACCGGGTGCCTCGGGAGGGATTCCGCGAAATCCTGGCTCAGGCCCAGAGGGAGAACCGGAGCTACCTCATGGAGCATGAGTGCAAGGAGCTCCTTGAGGGGATGGGGATCGCCACCACAGGCTATCTCGTTGCCGGTTCCGAGGATGAGGCGGTGGAGATGGCCCGGAGGGTCGGCTATCCGATCGCCCTGAAGATCGTCTCGCCCGATGTGGTCCATAAATCGGACTCCGGCGGTGTCCGCCTGGATCTGAAGCGCGCCGAAGAGGTCCGCAGCGCCTACCGGGAGATCCTCGGGGCCTACCGCTGCCAGCATGTGGTCGGCGTCTCCGTCCAGAAGATGGCCGCCCCGGGGGTGGAGGCGATCATCGGCGTGACCCGGGATCCGAGCTTCGGGCCGGTCCTGATGTTCGGCCTGGGGGGCGTCTTCGTGGAGGTCCTCAGGGACGTGACTTTCCGGATCCTCCCCGTGACCGAACGGGACGTGGAGGAGATGGTCTCGGAGATCAAGGGCTATGCCCTCCTGGCAGGGTACCGTGGCCGGTCGGTGGACCTGCCCGCCCTGAAACGCCTCCTGCTGCAGATCTCGGAGATCGTCTCGACCTTCCCCGAGATCCGCGAACTCGATCTCAACCCCGTCTTTCTCTATCCCGAGGGCAACCGGGTCGTGGACGCCCGGATCTTCATCGGTGAAGTGGAGGAAAAAGCCGCCGTCACCAAGGCTGTGGATCTGAAGGGTTTCTTTTACCCCCGGAGCATCGCGGTTCTGGGTGCCTCGGGTACCCAGGGGAAACTGGGTTACAACGTGATGAGCAACCTCCTGTCCCACGGCTTTGCAGGCAGCATCTATCCGATCAATCCGAAGAGCCCCGAGGTCCAGGGGATCAAGGCCTACCGGAGTATCGCCGAGGTGCCGGGTCCGGTCGATCTGGCCATCGTCATCGTCCCCGCAGAGTCGGCCCCTGCTGCGGTCGCCGAGTGCTGCGACAAGGGGGTCCCCTTCCTCGTCGTGGAGACGGCGGGTTTTGCCGAAACGGGCGGGGAGGGGGCCAAGGCGCAGACCAGAATCCTGGAGATGATCCGGGCAAAGGGTTGCCGCATCCTCGGCCCCAACTGTTCCGGCGTGATCAACACCCACCACCGGATGGTCCAGTCCATCGGCCTGATGGACGACCTGGGACGGGGAAACATCGGGCTGATCGCCCAGGCAGGGGTCTATGCGGCCGGTATCCTGACGGGGCTGCGCAACGTCATGGACTTCGGGATCGTGGCGACCATCGGCAACAAGATGGACATCAGCGAGACCGAGATCCTCGAGTTTCTGGGGAACGACGGAAACATCGACGTGATTGCCATGTACATGGAGGACGTCCGCAGCGGCCGGCGGTTCGTCGACGTGGCCCGCCAGGTGAGCGGGAAAAAGCCGGTCCTGGTCCTGAAGTCCGGGCGGACCGAGGCGGGCAAGAAGGCCGTCTCCTCTCACACGGCTTCCCTGGCCGGAAACGATGCGATCAACAGCGCCGCCTTCCGTCAGGCCGGGATCATCCGGGCGAGGGACAACGAACACCTGTTCGGCTTGATGAAGGCCTTCGCCAAGCAGCCGCTGCCCAAGGGCGACGGCGTCCTGGTGGTGACCTACACCGGCTCGCTCGGGGTGGCCGCCACCGATACACTCTACCTGAACGGCCTGCGGCTGGCCGACCTCGAGCCGGCACTGAAGAGCCGCCTCGAGCGGATCATCCCCGATTACGTCAAGACCCTGAACCCCGTGGACTACTCCTTCAGCATGGAGCCCGATCAGCTCGTGAGGACCATTGAGATCGGCGTGGAGAGTGCAGACGTTGGCAGCTTCATCGTGGTGATCCAGGGGGAGATCCTGGGGTCTTTCGTGGAGGTCCTCAGGAGGATCGACCCCTGCGGCAAACCGATCCTCTGCTGCGTGGCCTGCAAGGAGTTCATGATGGCCGACGTGATCCAGATGGAAAAGGCGGGAATCCCCGTCTATTCGACGGCTGAGATGGCCGCAGAGGTCCTGGCGGCCATGTACCGCTACGGTGTCGATCGGGAACGCCGATCCTAGCGGCTTCTCTCCTTCCCCCTCCTTTCATGGGGAGGGGGCCTGCGCCCCTAAAGGGCCCTTTGGAGAATCTCCCGCGCCCGGGCGATGTCCCGGTCGATCTGGGCGATGAGCGCCTCGGGGCTCGCGAAGCGGATTTCATCCCGAAGCCGCTCGATGAACAGGACATCCAGGGTTTCCCCGTAGATATCCTCTTTGAAATCGAAGAGGTGGACCTCGATGGAGAGGGTCTTGTCGGCAAAGGTCGGATTGAAGCCGATGTTGACGACCCCTTCGAGGCGTTTCTCCTTGAGCATGGCGCGGGCCGCATAGACGCCGCGGGGAGGGAGCAGTTCCTTTTCCGGGTGGATGTTGGCTGTGGGGAAGCCCAGTCCGACGCCGCGGTGGCGGCCCGGGACCACCTTCCCGCGGAGATTGTAAGGCCTCCCCAGGAGATTGGCGGCGATGCTGACCCCCCCCTCCAGGATGGCCTCCCGGACCCGGGTGCTGCTGACCGTCTGACCGTCCATCTGGAAGGCGTCCATTACCTCGACCGTGAATCCCAACTGGCGGCCGAATTCGGCCAGGAAGGTCGCGTTTCCCTCCTTCCCCCGGCCGAAGGTGTAATCGTGCCCGATGAGGATCTTTCCGATCCGGAGCTTTTCCCACAGGACGGTGCGGATGAAGGCCTCGGCGGTTGTCCGGGCGTATTCGAGGGTGAAAGGGATCAGAATGAGGGTGCCGATCCCGGTCTCGCCGATGAGGCGGATTTTCTCCTCGAGAGAGGTAATCAGGTAGAAGGGACGCCGTTCCGGGTGGAGGACCTGCTTGGGATGGGGATCGAAGCTGATTACCACCGGCGGCCGCCCCTTGGCGCCCGCCTCCTCGACGAGCCGCCTGAAGATGTGCCGGTGGCCGAGGTGGACCCCGTCGAAGTTGCCGATGGTTACGAAAGCCCCTCTCAAGCCGATGGGAATGTTTTCGATCCCCCTGATGACATCCATAGCAAACCGTCCAATCTCCCTGATTTCGGCGCTACCATAGCATCAATCCCATCAATTTCAAGCACAATTCGCATCGCCGCTCCTGTCGTCGATTTTCCTTGACAACCATCGGAGGGTCAGTGTAGATAACCGCCGAGTTCCGTATTCGGGGACATTGCCGAAGTGGCGGAATTGGTAGACGCGCTAGGTTCAGGGTCTAGTGGGCGTACGCCTGTCCGGGTTCAAATCCCGGCTTCGGCACCATAAGAAAAACGGGGGGTTAGCTCGGAAGTTGGGTTAGCCCCCTTTTCCTTTTCAGGGGCTTGGTCATTA
>JAJFUM010000308.1 GCA_021372415.1 Deltaproteobacteria bacterium | reverse complement strand
ACCCTCGTGGAAGACCGCGTGCTGCATGATCGGGGTGAAGTCCCTGGCCGAATCGTAAGCCACCTTGCGGAAATGCTGGGAGATGACGCCGCCCGTGGCCAGCAGGGCAATCGTATAGCCATCAGGCTTTTCATTCTTGAGGCTCGTCAGGGACACCGCGGAAGATCCGCCCGGCTTGTTAACCACCACCACCGGCTGCCCCAGAATCTTGCTCGCGGAATTGGCCAGCCCGCGCACCACGATGTCCGACGCACCGCCCGGGGCGTAACCCACGACAAGGTTAATGGGCCTGCTCGGATACTTGTCCTCGGCCTGCCCGAAAACCGGACACATCAATACCCCCACCGCCAAAACCATTGCCAAAAACAAACCCCAGCTCCGACAACTCCCCTTCCCTTTCAATCCATCCACTTCCTTCTTCATGAATCCCTGCCTCCTAAGGTTCTATGGAACATGCTTTGAAAAAACCCCATAACCACCCCTGACATGCGGATCATTTTATCGTGATCAGGGCATCGACGGCACAGACCCCCCGGGGATAAACCATCAGCGGATTCAAGTCCACCTCGGCTATCCGATCCGACAAATCCGACACCATGCACGAAACCGCAAGCAAGGTCCGAATCAAATTTTCCCGGTCGGCTGCGGGCTTCCCCCTCAGCCCCCGGAGAAGCTTGGCCGCTTTGATCTCGGAGAGCATCTCTTCGGCATCATCGGCGTTCAGCGGCGCCAGGCGCGTGCTCGTATCCTTAAGCGCCTCGACCCAGATCCCCCCCAGACCGAACATGATCTTATGGAAAGGCGCATCGTAGACGGCCCCCACGATAACCTCCAGAAGGGGCGACGGCGCCATTCTCTCGATCAAGACCCCCCGGAAATGGGCTTCGGCGCCTGATGCTTTGATTTTATTTTCGATATCGGCCCATGCTTTTTTCAGCGACGCGGCATCACGGATGTTCAGATGGACCAGGCCGGCCTCGGTCTTGTGGAGGATGTCCGGCGTCACCCCCTTGGCCACGAGGGGATAGCCGCCGATGGCTTCGGCAGCGGCATGGGCCTGGTCGAGGCTTCTGCAGAGGCGGCCGGGCGGACAGGAAATGCCGTAGAGTTTCAGGATGTCCTTGCTGGAGGCCTCGTCAAGACGGCCGCCGCACTCCTCAATAATGGCAAGGGCCTTTGACCGGGCGCCCTCGGGGGACGCCTGGGAGAGGGTCCGCCTTTCGTGGCGCTTCTGGTGGCAACCCACCTCGTACAGAGCCCTGGCCGCCTCCAGGCAGGATTCCAGGTCGTTGTAAGTGGGGATGCCCCCCTGGTTCATTTTCCTGGTGGCCTCCTTGGCGAGGCTTCCACCCATCCAGCAGGCCAATACCGGTTTCTCCCGCTTTTCCGGCAGGCCAGCCAAGATATAATCGGCTCCCATTTCCTGGAAATAGATCACGTTGACGAAGACGATCATGATATCGACCGATTCGTCCGCCAGGAACCGGGCCAAGGCCCTGGTGATCACGTCCAGCGACTTGAGGGGGGCCTTCACGAAATCCAGGGGATTGTGGGGAGGCGGGAATTTCACGATCTCGGCGAGGTCCCGTTCCAGCTCCTGGCCGGGTTTTGCAAGGACCAGGCCCTTTCCGCCCGCCTTGTCCGCGATCACGCCGCCGGCGCCGCCGGAGCTGGAGAAGACCCCGAGACGGGGACCCTTGGCCGGCGGCATGGCCCGAAGGGCGAACGGGACCGAAAGCAGGTCGTCCAGGTTCTGGACCTGAACGACGCCGTAGGCCCTGCACAGGGCGTCGAAGGTGTCCTTCGAACCGGTGAGGGAGCCGGTATGCGAGGCGGCCGCGCGGCTCGCCTCCTCGGTCTGCCCCACCTTGAAGGCGACGAGCGTCTTCCCCTTTTCTCTCAGAAGCTCCAGGGATCGGACGAGGCGCTCCGGATTCTTGATCCCCTCGATGTAAGCGCTGATGACTTTCGTCTCCGGGTCCAGGGCCAGGTAGTCGAGGTATTCGGCCAGTCCGAGGTCCGCCTCGTTGCCCGACGAGATCACCTTGGAATACCCCAACCCGAAGTCGATCGCCCGGTCCCAGAGGGAACTGAGCATGGCGCCGCTCTGGGAGACGAGCGCCACATCCCCGTAGAGAAGATCCCCCTGAGGCCGGGTCAGGGTCGATACCCAGCTCATGACCATCGGGCCGTTCAGGTTGACCAGGCCCACGCAGTTGGGTCCGACGAGATGCATGCCGTAACGATGCGCGATCTGTTCGATCTGTTGCTGTTCCTTCCGCCCCGCCTCGCCCGATTCGGCGTAACCGCTGGCGGTGACCACTGCAAAAGCACAGCCCTTTTCTCCCAGGGCGGTCAAGGTTTCGGCCACGAGGCGCTGGGCGATGACCAGGACCGCCACGTCGGGAACGACGGGA
The DNA here is from genome assembly GCA_021372415.1 of Deltaproteobacteria bacterium. Lineage (GTDB taxonomy): Bacteria > Desulfobacterota > Syntrophia > Syntrophales > UBA5619 > JAKAFS01. The sequence continues at coordinate 3,194 of JAJFUM010000308.1, read as the reverse complement.
ATATCGGCGATCTGCTTATAGCAGGTCATCCCCTGCACCTGATCGCGCTTGGGATTCACGGGATAGAGTTTCGCCTTGGTGCAATGCCTCAACATCAGCATCAGGCTGCGGCCGTTGACGGTCGTCAGGTCGTCGCCGGCGCCGATGACGGCGATATGTTCGGGATTGAAGAGCTTGTGCAACGGATGCTGCTGGATATCCATAGAGATTCCTTCTTTCTTAAACAGTGGGTCGTCGGATCGTCCAGCGGCCTATTGATGTTTCTCAAAGAGGACCAGTTGCTGATAATCGATCAAATCCTGCCCGTTCTGATTCCTTCCGGTTTGCTGCATGACCAGAATCCGGCGGTGTTCCTTGGAAGTGGCCCGCCATTCCTTGAATTTCGTCTCGACTGTCAGCGTGTCGCCTATCTTCAGCGGACCGAGAAAACGGACGTTCTCGAGCCCCACGATGGCTTTGAGGGTCCAGTCCAGGGAGAGCATCTTCTGCCTCACCCCGGTGCTCACGGCCAATCCCAGGGTCAGGGCCAGGACAAGGGGCGCAGCCAGGATGCGGGTGCCGAAGGGCGTCGCTTTCATATACTCTTCGTCCGTGTGAAGTGCCGCGACAAGCCATGTGAGGTCCGTCAGCAGAGTGAACTCAGCCTCTGAGATCGTCCTTCCCCAACTCATTGTGGACGTGCCAATCAGTGCTTCGGGTTCCATGAATTCCTCCTATCTCCTTCTATGGGTAATGGTAGAACCATTCTTTCGATTCTCGGCGGCGTGGCGTCCCCGGCCTGTATCCCGCCGTCATTCACCCGACGCGACGGCGGGCCTCAAGGCATGCCCGTCTTCTGCCGGACCTGCTTCATGGCGGCACTGATCTTTTGCGCACACTCCGTCAGTGGCGGCGCCATCTCCTTTATCAGGCGTTCGACGCTGTACCTTTCCGAGGGAGTCGCTACGGAAATGGCGGCGAAGGCATAACCGTCTTCGTCAAGCAGCGGCGCCCCGATGGAACGGTTTCCCACGGCAACCTCCTCGTCGGAAATGGCGTACCCCATCCGCCGGACCGCTTCCAGTTCCTCCTTGAATCTCGGCAGCGAGCCGATGGTCTTCTCGTTCATCCTTGTGAAGTCTATTTTGGGGAGCAGCTCCCGGAGCTTTTCCGGTGGGGCAAAAGCCAGAAGGAGTTTGCCCATAGCCGTACAGTGGGCCGGCAACCGGGATCCCACCTGGATGTCCATATCCAGGATCTTTTTCTTGATGATGCGAATGGTGTACAGGATATCCGTTTCCACCAGGATGGCGGCGCTGACCGTCTCGTCCAACTGGCGAAAAAGTTCCTGGAGGAAATAGGTCGTCATTTTGTGCCAATCGGTACGGCAGATGGCCGAATAGCCCAGTTCCAGGACGTTGGGGGTCAGGTCGTACAGCTTATTGTCCATGCGCTGCAGATACCCGAGTTTGACCAGCGTGTAACAAAACCGCGTGGCCGTCGCCTTGTTGGTCTCGAGCTTTTCAGCGATCTCCGTCCGGCTTAGGGGTCGTTCAGCGGCGGCAATGTGCTTGAGCAGGAGCAGCCCTTTTGACAGCGCTTGTATGAAATATCGATTGTTATCAGGCAAGTCTGTTTTCGGCTTCATAAATTGTTACGCTCCGCGTAATAACATTATGCTATGCGTAATTCATATGGCACGTATTTTTTGGAGTGTCAAGAATATTTTTTTGAATTTAGCGGTTCTCGTTTCTTCCTCGTTAGGCCGGCAAATTTGCATGATATAGTAGATTTTAAATCGAAATGGTGATAGTAACTACGCTATGTTGAGTAGGTTGCATTCCCTCTAACCGTGCTGACAGGAATTATGGACCGGCAGACAAAAGCCGCTTCTCTTTAAGGAATGGCAGGTTCCTTGTCAGCAGTCATGAGCCGCTCATGAAGAAGACACTGGATCGGCATACAGATGCAACCGGTTTGCGCACACGAGTGAAATCCCGTTTGGCACAGAACAGTAAAAAACGGCAGGTTGGAACCGAGGAACTGCTGGAGACGCGAAATGGGATGGAGAGTGAGAGGGATCACTACACCGAACTTTACGATTTCGCCCCTGTGGGCTACTTTACCCTGGATAGTGGCGGGATCATCCTTCAGGCGAACCTCACCGGGGCTGCGCTACTCGGGGTGGAGCGCTCCCGATTGACGAATGTGCAGTTCGGATCCTTCGTTTCCCTGATCGACCGCCCCGCTTTCAAAGCCTTCCTGGAAAAGGTCTTCTCGAACCGGATGAAACATACCTGCGAGGTATCACTGAGCAAGGAAGGCAGTCAGCGGTCTTATGTACACATCCAGGCGAACGTCACCGAAGATGGCCGGGAATGCCGCATCGTGGTATTGAACATCACCGAACGTAGGAAGGCAGAAGCGGAACTCCAGAAGACCGAGCTACGCTACAGACTTCTCCATGAAACTATTCTCCAAGGAGTAATATATCAGGACGCCGCAGGGAAGATTATTTCGATGAACCCGGCTGCCGTGCGCATTCTCGGTAGAAATCCAAAGGAATTTCTGGGCCACGCATCGGATAGTGGGGAACACCCGACACTTCGTGCAGATGGTTCGCTGCTCCAGGCATGTGATCACCCATCCATGGTGGCACTCCGTACCGGGCGGGAATCGCGGGATGAAGTTATGGGTGTGTACAACCCATGTAAGAAGGACTATCGCTGGATCACTGTCCGCGCCGTGCCCCTCTTCCAGCCAGGGGAGGATAAACCCCATCAGGTCTATATCATTTTTGATGATATTACGGAACGCAGACGGACGGAAGAAACACTTCAAGATTCCGAGGTTCGTTATAGGAGACTTTTTGAGGCAGCCCAAGATGGAATATTGATCGTTAATGCAGAGACGGGGCAAATAGACGATGTGAACCCATTTTTACTGGATATGCTGAATTATTCAAAAGAGGAATTGATAGGGAGAAAACTCTGGGAGATCGGAACCTTCAAGGATATTGAGAAAAGCAAATTCGCGTTTGCAGAATTGCAGAATAACCAATATATCCGTTACGAGGATCTGCAGCTGGAAACGAAAGATGGAAGACGTATCGACGTAGAGTTTGTCAGCAATGTATATTTGGTTGACCACACAAAAGTTATCCAGTGTAATATCCGGGATATCACTAAGCGCAAGCGGGCGGAAAGGGCCGTGCA
>JAJFUM010000298.1 GCA_021372415.1 Deltaproteobacteria bacterium | reverse complement strand
ATCCCGAGCCCGATATCCTGGCGAATCGCCTCCCGGCCGCACCACTTTTTCACGTTCCAAGGCGTTACAATAAAGGTCATGCAGCAGAAAAATACACAACGGAAGGTTGTGCCGCAGCGCACGCCCATCTTGATTTTGGCGTGCATTGTGGTTGTCGCCCTGGGCGCTTACATGGTCTATTACTACCTGAACCAACCCCGGCTTTCCGACCAGGAGCTGCGCCAGCAGCTTGGTCAGATGCTTTTGGTCGGTTTTCGCGGCACGGAAGCGAGCGAGACTTCCACCATTGCCCGTAATGTGAAGGATCTTCATCTGGGCGGGGTCATCCTTTACGATATCGATGTCCCTTCCGGGCGCACGTTTCCCCGCAACATCGTGGATCCCGAACAGACACGCCAGCTAATCGCCGATTTACAGCGATCCGCAACAACTCCTCTATTGGTCGCCGCTGACATCGAGGGAGGGAAGGTGAATCGACTGAAACCCAAGTATGGCTTCCCCGAGCTCCCCAGCGCGGCGGAGATGGGTAAGCTGGGGCCCGAAAAAACCCGGCAGATCGCCACGGACTTGGCACGCGAGCTGGCTGACTTGGGCATCAACTTCGATTTCGCGCCGGTCGTCGATCTCAACATCAACCCCGACAACCCGGTCATCGGCGCCCTCGGACGTTCTTTCTCGGATGACCCCGCCACGGTCGTCTCTTGCGCCGGCGCTTTCGTCCAGGGCTTGCACAGCCAGCGCATCATCGCCTGCCTGAAACATTTCCCGGGGCACGGCAGTTCCACCGCCGACAGTCATCTGGGGATGGTGGATGTCACCAGTACCTGGCGCACCACCGAGCTGATCCCCTATCGCGACCTGATTCAGCAGGGATTGGCCGACGCAGTGATGACGGCCCATGTCATCAATCAGGAGATCGACCCGGACTTCCCCGCCACTCTCTCCAACAACTTTATCGAGCCGATCCTGCGCAAGCAGTTGCTTTTCAAGGGTCCAGTGATCTCCGACGACCTGGAGATGGGAGCCATCACCCAGAATTACGGTTTTGAAGAGGCTCTCATCCAGGCGGTGAACGCCGGCTGCGATCTACTGATACTCTCCAACAACGGTTCCAGTTATGACGACGGAGTGGCGGCCAGGGCGATTGAGACGCTTTATCAGGCCGTGCAGGCGGGGAAGATCTCTAAAATTCGCATCGTCCAGTCCTTCGAGCGAATTCGCCAGTTGAAAGCGGATCTCGGCCTGGTTCCTATCATACAGAGTCCATAAGCCTTTCCCTGTAGCTGCGGCTTATGTTTGGTATATAAGCCGCAGCTACTTCGCCAGCCGGATCCATTAAAAAATCACGATCTATCCCGTCAGGGCTCAGTTCAATTGGAACTCCGCGGTCATTGCCAGTTTCCCATCGGCATAGAGTTCCGCCTTGTAGGACCCGGCGGGAAAGGTGCTTCCCGCTTCGGCCATCTCGATGTGGAAAGCGGCTGTGCCGTTGGCCTGTTTGATCTGTACGGTAGTGGGGTCGGTGATCGATTCCCCTTCGTAGAACCACGTCACCATCAGCTCCGACTTTCCGGGAGTCCCTCCGGTGTAGGAAAGCCAACAATACAGCTTCGTCGTACTGGAGGCAGAGAAAGTGGTCCCAGGGTCAACCGGCTGGTTGTCGGCATCCAGTTGAGTGCAAATGCTAGCCTTGGTGATGCGCAAGGCCGCGCTCGTGGGGCTGGGGCTCGATGTTGGGGTGGGTGTAGCCGGGGTAAAGGCTCCCGTCGCCTCCATCATGCGGTAAACCATTACGCAGGCCTGAGCACGGGTAGCAGGGAAATCCCCCAATGTCGTCCCCGTGCTGTTCAAGTTCGGGTCAGGATTCTGTAGAACCCCGTGCGCAAAATCTCCTTCCACATAGGGGAAAGCCCAGTGATCTTTACCGATATCTTGAAAAGTAGGAGATTCCGGGCTGGCTGTCCAAGCGTTTTCCTGTCCAATGATCTTGGCGATCTGTGGTTTGCTGACCGGATCTTCGGGAAGGAAACGGCCGTCTGGGAATCCCTTCAGCAGCCCGCGTTGGGCGGCTGCCTCGATGTATCCGTACGCCCAGTGGTTGGTGGGGACGTCGGGGAAGGTGG
>JAJFUM010000290.1 GCA_021372415.1 Deltaproteobacteria bacterium | reverse complement strand
ACCCAGGGTCGCGTTGTCGAAGACCAGCTGGGTTACAAAGCATTCCAAGCCCTTTTCGGATCCGGGCGGAGAGGCCAGGCGACAGTGGATCCAGAGCACGGCCTTTCGGAAGCTGAACTGAAAGGAGGGTCCGGTGTGGCTTCGAAAGGGAACCCTGCCTGCCAGGACATCCTCGTAACGGAGGGTGCCGGAGGTGTCCAGGTAGTACTCGGCATGTCTGGCGATTTCGATCCTTGGGGTCTTGTCGCTCAACGCGACGACCGGCGTCGCGGCCGCCGATCCGGTCGCACCCCCTGTACAGAGGAGGCAGCTAAGAAACACCGCCCAGAGGAATCGTTTCATCTCTGTCTCCCTCGACAGCCATCTTACTTATCGTCATTTTATGCCTTTTTCAGGTAATAATCAACGACGCGAGAAGGCTTCCTCTCGCTGATCCCCAGTCTGGGGAGCGGCTCAGGACAGGTAGGCCCGCCAGCCCGCCAAGATCGATCCGGGACGGAGGTCCAGGGCGGCCGAGGCCTCGGCCACCGGCGTGAATCCGCAGCCGCGGCAGTCCACCCGGCCCCGGTTCTTGACGTAGCAGCCCTGGGTGATCCGGCCGTCGGGGTCCACATTGATCAGAAGGTCGTCCCGACAGGTCCAGTCGTTCAGAATCATCTCCCTCAGACAACGTTCGGAGTTGAGAATGGGGTAGACCCTCTTGAGGCGGATCGCCTCCTCAAGGGCCGCCCTGCGTTCCCCGGCGGAGAGGGCCAGGGGATCCTCCCCCTGGCCGTAGGCATAGAAGAGCTGCAGGGTGATCCCCTTCACGGCCGGGAGCCCTGCGAGCTTTTCCGCCAGGGCCTCCAGGTCCCGCCAGTTGAGGCGGTTCATCGTGAAGTGGACCAGGATCCGCGCCCCGTTCCGCCGCCCACCGGCCGCCTCCAGATTCGACCAGATCCGCGCGAACGAACCGCTCCTCAGGCGGTCGTGGATATCCTTCGTGCCATCGACACTGACCCAGAGGACGTCGGCCGGGGTGTCGAGGGGAAAGGTCCCGTTCGTCGTCACGGCCACCCGGAGGAACTGTCGCTTCGCGTATTCCACCAAATCGCCCAGACCGCGGCCGCCGTCACGCCACAGAAAAGGCTCCCCTCCCTCGAAGACGACGATCCGCGTCCCCCGCCTTTTGAGCTCCTCCAGGGCCCGGACGGCAGCATCCCAGGCGATGCTGGCCCCCTGCCCGCCTCCACGCAGGTGGAAGGGGCAGGCGCGGCAGGCCAGGTTGCACCGGTAGGTGAGCTTGAAGCTGGCAAAGAGGGGAATCCTCTGCCCGAGGATCTTCCGGCGGATGAAAAAGGCCAGGAGGTCCGGCGCCCAGTGGGGACGTCGGTCTCGGCCAGCCGCCGCAACGGAAGTTACGGAGCGTTGGGAATCCGTCCCACGAACCGCCGGGGTTTCAAAAACGTCCATCACCCGCCCTTTCCTGCATCAAGATCTCCCTGGCCTCCACCAGGGGACTCGGGACCGCTATTCCTCCGACACAGGACCATCCGCCCGACGATGAAAGCGTGACGCCGCTATTTCCGGCCGTCCCATCATCCCTTCCAGGCGGTCGATCCGGAAGGCCTGGAGGAGGTCGATGAAGGCCGGCATCTTGAAGGGGTCCTGTGAAAACCGGAAGAGATGGCCCGGGCAGCCGCAGTCGGAAGCACCGAATCCCGCCACGCACTCGTCGGCGATCGCCCCGACCGCCGACGCCAGTTCGTGCTCCAGGGGCACGCTGGACCGGACGGGGATGGCCACGCACCGGTCGGCGTGACCCTTCAGATAGTCGATATGCCAGTGCAGGGTTCCTCCTCTCCGCAGGTGCCGCTCCAGCCGCTTCGTCAGGGCACGCCGGCCCGACCCCACGTAGAGATAATGACCCGCCGCGAAGGGGACCTCTCCCAGGCTCCCCACCGTGGCCTTCACCATGCGGGGGATGCGCATCCAGAACAGATAGCTCCCCGAGTCCTTCGCCTCCCGGTCGATCAGGTCCCAGGGGATCGCCACCTCCCGGAGGTCGGGGGCGAGGCTGAGGTCCGGCCGCCAGCCAAGGGCCACGACCTTGATCGCCAGGTCCCTCCGGACCGACACGAAGGTCCGGGCGAATTCCAGGTCGGTGTGGTAGTCGGGGAGGAAGTAACGGGCCCGGGGCCAGTGGATCAGGAAGAGGACCCCGCAGGGGGTCCCTCTGCGGCCCATGTCGGCCAGCTCCTCCAGGTGCCTTCTCCCGCGGGCTGTCACGGCATCGGGAAACATGGCGATGGAGCGGCCGACGAGGGTGCAGGACTTGACCTCCAGGTAGAAAGGCCTGCCGTTCCGTTCCAGGAGAAAATCGAAGCGGCTGTGCCCCACCCTCACCTCAGGCCGGACGACGGTCGCATCTTCCAGGCCAGGGATCCGCCTCGCCTGGAGCAGGGCGGCAGCCACGGCGTTGTTGGCGTGGGTGTGCAGGAGCAGGGGAGTCCCCTCCCGCTCCACGGCCACCGCGGTGTGGCTCAGGGTCCCCGCTCCCCCCGGCGCCCGCGGGACAAGGTAAACGGTCCGGCCGGGAAGGAGGAGCTCCCAGAGCCGGCCCGGATTCGGCAGATAGGCCTCCAGAGTCCCTCCCTCGACGGCGCAATGGATCACGAAACGGTTCGGCCGATGGACAAAGGCCCCTTTGATCAGACCGTCAAAGAGGGGGCGCTCGAAAAGGTCGGGCGGCGGAAGGGATGATTGCGTCATAGGGTTCGTCCTGCCGGGATCATACCCGAGGGAGAGTGGAAATCAACCTTTTTCCTGGCGCCGGGAGGAAGACCCTTATGGAAGGGGAACCCCCTTGACAGTCTCCGCGTCTTTCCCTATCCTCAGTCCCACGAATCCAGGACCGCTTCGATTCCGTCAGGGGGACCGGACGGGTCGCGAGGCAGAGGGAGGTTGTTCGATGGCACGGTTCAAGAATATCACGGGGATCGCCCTGGCGGCGGTCCTGTTCCTGTGGAGTCCTGCCGCCCAGGCGCAGACACCGAAAAACGAAGCCAAGGCCTCCAAGGCCAGCCTCTTCCACGAGATGGACAAGAACGGCGACGGACAGGTCACCCGGGAGGAGTTCATGGCCTTTTACGAGGGCGCCTTCTCCAGGCTGAAGAAAGACGATCAGGGGAACGTCTCCGTGGAGACCCTGACCGTCTACTACACGGCCCGGTTCAAGATGCTCGACAAGAACGGCGACGGCTTCATCACGAAGGACGAGTACGCCACGCCTGGGATGGACACCAACGGCGACGGCAAGACGAGCCTGGAGGAATGGAGCGCCTTTTTCGTGGCTCAGGTGAAGGTGATGGATACCGACCAGGACGGGAAAGTCTCCCCCCAGGAGTACACGGCTTACTGCTTGGCCTATTTCAAGGCCGCCGACAGGGATAGTGACGGCGTCATCGTCCTGAAGGAATGGATGACCCCGAGGACCCCCGCGAAGAAGGGCGACAAGAAATAATTCTCACCATTTGAAGACGGACAGCAGATTCGAAAAGTCGTCGGTCCAGACGCCGATCCCGGGGCGCGGCGCCATCTTCTTCCAGGCGCCGTTCCGGGCAAGGCCGCCGAGATCCCTCTCGGACCGGGCGATCACAACCCAGGTCGAACCGTCCTTGCCTGTTTCAAATTCCCTTTCGTCGTCGCGGAGCCTGCAGGCGAACCCCTGCTCTTGGGCCAGTCTCGCCAGGACCGGGGCAAGGTCCACGTACCGGTTTGTGATATGGACGAGCAGGACCCCGGACGGCTCGATCTTCGAAAGATAGAGGGCCACTGCCTCCCGGGTCAGCAGATGGACCGGGATGGAATCGGAGCTGAAGGCATCCAGGACCACCAGGCCATAGCGGCCGGAGGGCGCCTGGGCCAGGGTGAGCCGGGCATCCCCCAGGATGATCCTCCAGCGGGCCCGGCAATCGCTCAGATAGGTGAAGTACTTGGCGTCGGTGGCGATCCTCTTGACCATCGGGTTGATCTCGTAGAAATCAATCTCCTGCCCGGTACCCGCGTATGCGGCCAGCGTCCCGGCACCCAGTCCCGTGACGGCGATCCGTTTTTTCTTCCTTGTCCCATCGAACTCGGCAAAGACCTCCCCGGCCGGACCATGCCGGTGGTAATAGGAGGCCGGCTCACGGCGATGGAAGGGGCTCAGCCACTGTTTGCCGTGCAGCGTCGTGCCGTGGGAGAGGTTCATGAAAGAGCCGTCAAACGACCGCGACACGGTCAGGACGCCGAAGAAGTTCCTCTGCCGGTGGACGATGTCCAGCTCGAGGTCCTTCTGAACGGTCATGGTCACGAAGATCGCGGCGAATCCGATGCCGAAGAGAAGCGGCCGCTTCAGGAAGAGAAGCCCCGCGCAGGCCAGGGCGGGAAAGCCGAAATTCACGATCATGCTGAAGGTCTTCCAGGAAAAGGGAAGACCGATCAGAAATGTGTGGAGGGCGTGCGCCACGGAGATGTCCGTCGTGAGGTGATGGACGAGCGGTGCCAGGACGAGCGGCGTCCCGAGATACAGGGCGGGTTCCTTCCAGGTGAGCCGTATGGCTGCCGGCCTCGCCCTCCGTCCGGCCGGAACGAGCAGGGCCGCCAGGACCAAGACCACGGGATATTCGAAGAGGGCCGGAAAGACCACCGGCGCGACAAGGGAATTGAAGATGCCGCCGAGAACGCCGCCGACGGAGATCCAGAGATAGAAGACCGTCAGGTGTCCCGCCGCAGGCCTTGTCCGGGCGATCTCCCCATGGCAGACCATGGAGACCATGAAGAAGTTCACGAGATGGACGGAGAAGACCCCCCACTTCGGGAGGCCCAGATCCGAGAAGTCGGCCAGGAAGAGGGC
>JAJFUM010000117.1 GCA_021372415.1 Deltaproteobacteria bacterium | reverse complement strand
TAGTAGCGGTTGGTGTGAATTGTAAATGAAAGTGATTGTAATAGAGGGCACAAGATCCGCAGCCCCAGATTTTTTTGCTGCCGTGGAATTTCATTTTATCCGATGCTTCACTCCAAGGAAGTCTGCCTCGCGGAAGGAATTCATTAAGGAAAAATTAGTATTGATCGAAGTGGAGGAAGATGATGCAAATCTTTAACCGCAAGGGAATATGTCAAAAAAAGTATAATTAAAGAGAAATGCCATCATACAAATTATGTTGAGATCTCTAGCCCATAGATTGACCACAACTATCTGATATCGTCCGAGAGATTGACTTGGAAGAAAGGAGAATGACATGCAAAGCGTGAAAAAATTATTCGCCTCCCAGACAGTCAGTCTTTCTTCGGTGGCGATGTTTAAGCCGCCTGTTGGGTCGTTACCTGCTCTTTAGATAACCTTTCCAGCCTCGATGGTTTCAATGGGTCTGCTGCCCATGTTCCGGTAGCCTCGATGTGGCCTTTCATAGTTGTAATGGTGGAGCCACAGATCCAGGGCCTTCTGAAGCTTTTCTACGGAAGGATAAAACTCTTTCCGGAAGGCCTCACGGAAGAACTCGTCCAGCACGGTCCGGTTGAAACGCTCGACGAAGCCGTTGGTCCTGGGCCTGGCCACCTTGGTCCGTCGATGCTCGATGTCATAGAGCTCCAGGAAGATCTGATAGGGATGGATCATCGGTTTGCCGCAGTACTCCCGGCCATTGTCCGTCAGGACGTGCTCGATCTTCAGCCCCTGGACCTCGTAAAAGGGCAGTACCCGGTTGTAAAGAACGTCCACCGCCGTCTCCGGCAGCTTCGAGGTATAGAGCTTGCCGAAGGCAAAGGAACCGAAGGTGTCCACCACCGCCTGCAGGTAAACCCGGCCGATGCCTTTCAAAGAACCCACCATGAAAGTGTCCTGGCAAAGCAAGGGGCTCTCCACATGGTGCTCTCGGAAGCAGGGATTGGCCTTCTCCAGAAGAGGGATCTGCTCCTCCGTCAGCTCTACATCCCCCTTCTCCTCCTCCATGCGGAGCAGGCGCTTGTACCGGGTCTCCATCGATTCCTTGATCCAGAGGTTCCTGACCGTGCTTGGCGATACGCTCACGTTCTCCAGACGAAGCTGGTCGGAGACCTTCATCGGACCCCAGGTGGGAGGCTTCAGTGAAAGAGCGATCACCTTTTCCCGAAACTCAGGCGGCGTCTCAGTGGGAAAGCTCTTCGGGATCGGCGGCCGATCCATCAACCCATCGAATAGACCCTCGGCCCCCTATCGTTATATATTTATTGCCACATTTGCTTGCCGTTCTAATAATGCAGGGGTTTGTTGCCCTTGACAGAAGGGGGGCTTTGGTGGATAGTCCCGGGCGGGCGTGTCCGCACGCCTGCGACGATTGTGAGTGAAAGGGGGAACGGCATGACGGGATTCGCCCTCGCGCTCGTTCTTGCGGCCGCCTCGATCCATGCCAGTTTCAACCTCCTGGCCAAGCGGGCGGGCGCTGCCGACAGCACGGCCTTTGTCTGTCTGGGAAACTTTGTGAGCATGGTGGCCTTCGCCCCTTTTGCCATCGGGAGCCTGGTCCTCCTGAGACCGGCAATCACGGCCGTCACGTTCGCCTTCATCGCCCTGAGCGGCATCATCCACATCTGTTACTGTCTCAGTCTGCAGCGGGCCTATCGGATCGGGGACCTCTCCCTGGTCTACCCGATCGCCCGGGGGACTGGCCCGCTCCTGGCGACCCTCGGAGCTGTCCTGGTCCTCGGGGAGAGGCCGGGGCTGACCGCCCTGGCAGGGATCGCCCTGCTCGTCCTGGGGATCTTCCAGATCTCCGGTCTGGGGAGGAGGGGAGCGGCCCATGGGAGGGGGGCTTGGTTGGCCGTCGCCTCCGCCTTGGTCCCGGCCGTCTTCACCGCCACCTATACGGTCTGGGACAAGTACTGTCTGGGCCTTCTGATGGTGCCGCCGGTCTTCTACCTCTGGTTCAACCAGGTGGTCCGCGGCGTGATCCTCACCCCCTATGCCCTGCGTCACCGAGTGGAGGTGAGGGAGGTCTGGCGGCGGTACCGAAGGGAGGCGATCGGCGTCGGGGTCCTGAGCCCCCTGAACTATGTCCTGATCCTCTTCGCCCTGACCGTGACCCCGGTGAGCTACGTGGCGCCGGCGCGCGAGATCAGCATCCTGATCGCCGCTGTCCTGGGGAAGAGACTCCTGGCCGAGGGGGTCGGCCATCACCGCCTCATCGGGGCGGCAGCCATGACGATCGGCCTGATCTGCCTGGCCCTGGGGTGAGCGGCCCGGGAGATTGTCCCGAGGGGGAGGAAAAGACGTTGGCATATATCCCATTTGGGTGTATCATGGCGCCCGTAGTCGGAAGCAAAATCCACCCAGCCAGGCATTGGACATCCAAGCCTCTCAGGGGCCGCGGAAGCCCTCTGCGGCTCGGATGGGGCACCTGTTCTTGAAAATCACAACAAGGGGGAATGTGCATATGAAGAATCTGTTCCGGATCCTGATGGTCATCGTGTTTGCGGTGGGGGTGTGGGTTGCCCCCGTTTGGGGCAAGACGAGTTGGAATGCCAATTCCGTGTGGCCCCCGAAGAACCTCCACAGTGTGGGGCTCACGGAGTTTGCCGAGAAGGTGAAGAAGGCCACCAACGGCGATCTCGACATCGTTGTGAGCACGGGGGGCGCCCTGGGGTACAAGGGGCCCGACCTCCTGAAGGCCGTTCGGGACGGGCTGGTCCCCCTGTCCGATATGCTGATCAGCGGTGTGGCCGGCGACGAGAAGCTCTTCCAGATCGTCACGCTGCCCTTCCTCGTCCGCAATTTCGATGAGCTGAAGCTTCTGATCGATGTCTCACGGCCTGCCTTCGACAAGAGCGCCGCGAGGTGGAGCCAGAAGATCCTCTACATCGCCCCCTGGCCCGGCGCCGGGCTCTGGACGAAGAAGAAGATCACCGCCATCGAGGAGCTCAA
>JAJFUM010000273.1 GCA_021372415.1 Deltaproteobacteria bacterium | reverse complement strand
ACCCTGAGGCTGGACGAACTGATCCAGGACGGGATTCGGGTATCGGACCAGGAGGTCTACGAGCTCTTCCGGATGCAGAGCGAGAAGATCAACATCGACTTTCTCCAGGTTGCCCCGAAGGGTTTTCTGGGGGCGGTCAAGGCCTCGCCGGCCGATCTGGAGGGCTATCTGAAAGCCCACGAGGGGCAGTTCCGTGTCCCCGAGCAGGTGCAACTCAAGTACCTGGCCTTCATGGGCCGGGATTATGCAGCGGGCGCCAAGATTTCCGATGACGATGTGGCCGATTATTACGACCGGAACAAGGGGCAGTGGACCAAGGACAAGAAGGTTCAGCCCCTGGCCGAGGTCAGGGAGAAGATCGTGGCGGAACTGGCGGCGATCAAGGGGATGTACGCCGCGTCCGACGAGGCCAAGAAGGCCCATGACACGATCTACCAGGAAGAAAACTTCGACGCCTACGCCGCCCAGAAGAAACTGACGGTCCGGACCACCGGGCTCTTCCGCCTCAACCAGCCGCCCGAGGAATTCCGGTCGATGGCGGATTTCGTCAAGATCGTATCGAGCCTGCAGAAAAACGAGGTCAGCCGGGTCCTGCAGGGTGAGAAGGGGTACTACCTCCTCATGGTGACCGACCGGAAGGCCCCCTATGTCCCCGCCTTCAAAGAGATTGAGACCGAGGTGGCCCGGCTTTACCGCGATCAGGAGGCCAAGCGGCTGGCCCAGCAGGAGGCTGAGGCCCTTCTGGGCCGTCTGAAGAAGGGGGAGGCCCTTGGGGCCCTGGCCAGCCAGAAAGGGCTCAAGGTCACGGAAACAGGCCTCTTCCATCCAAGCAGCGCCGTTCCCAAGCTTGGGTCCTCGGCGGAGTTGGCGGAGGCCCTCTTCCTGCTCTCGGAGAAAAAGCCCTATCCGGAGAAGGTGTATTGGGTCGACGGGGATTACGTGATCGTCCGCTTTAAGGAGAGATCCAAGGCGAACGATGCGGAGTTCGCCACCCAGAAGCAGGCCATTGCCGCCTATCTGCTCAGACAGAAGCGGGACGAGGTGCTTCGGGAGTGGGTCGAGGGGAGCAAGGCCGCCTTGGTCAAGGCGGGCCGTTTGGAATTTACAAAGGATTTCAAGGACCTATAATTTTATTCGGGTATTCCCCGAAGGGTCGGCCGCCGCGACCGACCCTTTTTTTGTCGGCGCTTCGGCGATTCCCCGTCCCTGCGTCCTTTGAGCGGCTGGGCGGCCAGCCGCAGGAGGAGGTTACCGGACACCTCCCGCCGGTAGCCTGCCGTGGCCCGCAGGTCGTCGATGGGCGAAACGGCCTGCCGGGCGATCCGGGCGGCCTCCTGCAGAAGGGCCGGCGTGAGCCGCTGGCCGACGAGCGCGGCCTCTACCTCCGGCGCCGTGACGACGGTCGGGCCGACGCTCCCCCAGGCGAGGCGGGCCGCTTCGATCACCCCGGCGGGGGAGATCCGGAGAAGGGCCGCTAGGCTGGCGACGGAGCAGGCCAGGGCCTTGCGCTGTCCGATCTTTTCGAAATGGTGGGTTCCGTACGCCACGGGAGTCTGCACGCCGACGGCGGCGAGGATCTCCCCCTGCTCCAGTCCCGTTCTTCCCGGACCGGTGATGAAGGCGGCGATCGGCATGACCCGCCTGCCCTTTGCCGAACGGAGCTCCACCTCCGCATCGAGGGCATAGAGGGGGGGCAGGGTATCACCGGCGGGCGAGGCGGTGCAGATGTTTCCGCCAAGGGTCCCCATGTTGCGGACCGGAGGCGAGCCCAGGCTTTCCAGGGCCCTGATCAGGACGGGAAGATGGCGTCCGATCATGGGATTTCCGATCAGTCGGCTGTGAGACATGCCGGCGCCGATCCAGAGGCGGTCGTTCTCCCGGCGGACCCCCTGCAGTTCCGCGATCCGTTCCAGTCCGATGAGGGTGGGCGGGGCTTCCCGCTCCTTGCGCAGCCGTACGAAGAGATCGGTCCCTCCTGCGAAGAGCAGGGCCTCCGGCTCCTCCTTCAGGCGGTCCCAGAGTTCGGGAAGATTCCGGGGGAAGAAGACCCTCCCCGTCGGGACCGCCATCGGAGTGGGACGGCTTGGCCCGATCCTTGAGGCGGTTGGGAAGGGGGCCGCATGGTTGTTTTCCCCGTCCTCTCCGGCGGAAGGCTGCAGCGGCCCCCGTTCCCTCGTCGGGCCGGAGGCGGTCTCCACGGCATCGACGATCTTCCCGTATCCCGTGCAGCGGCAGAGGTTCCCGCTCAGCCCCTCCCGGATCTCCTCCCGCGAAGGGGCGGGATTCCGGACGAGCAGGGCCTCCGCAGCCAGGATCATCCCGGGCGAGCAGAAGCCGCACTGGACCGCGCCGCAGCGGACGAAGGCCTCCTGGAGGGGGCGGAGGGTCCCGACTTCCGCCAGCCCCTCGACGGTGGTCACCTGCCTTCCCTCCAACTGGGCGGCGAGCATCAGGCAGGCGAGGCGGTTTTCCCCGTCCACGAGGATCGTGCAGGCCCCGCATTCCCCACTGCCGCACCCCTCCTTCGTTCCGGTGATTCCAAGATCCTCCCGGATGAGGTCGATGGCGCGTCTTGCAGGGGTGGCGTCGACCGAGACAGGCTGGCCGTTGAGGATGAAACGGATCTCCATGGCGTCTCTTTCCCTCAGGGGTTTTTCCCCCTTTCCCGATCCCTGTGCCGTCCCAAGGCCTCCAGGATCCGCTCGGCCGTGAGCGGCGCTCGGGTGATCGCGATCCCGCAGGCGTCCGCCAGGGCGTTGGCGATGGCCGGCAGCGGGCCGTTGATCCCTACTTCGCCGACTCCCTTCATGCCGTAAGGCCCGGATGCCTCGTCGGCTTCGACGGCCAGAGAGATCGTCTCCGGGATGTCCTGAGCCCCCGGGATGATGTAGGTGGAAAGGTCCGGGGTCGCGATCCGTCCCCGGTCGAGCTTTACCTCCTCGGTCAGGGCGTAGCCGATTCCCTGGGCGATTGCGCCCTGGACCTGCTGCTCGAACCCCTCGGGGTTGAGGACCCGCCCGGCCTCCGTCGCCGCCAGATAGGCGCAGATGCCGACAGACCCCGTCAATTCGTCCACCTCCACACAGGCCATGTGGGCGGCGTAGGAGAAAAGCAGATGGGGGAAGCCGATGACGAAGGCCTTGCCCGTATCGGGACGCTCCTTCACCACCGGCATGAGGAATTGGCTGATGCAGATCCGCTCATGCTCCGTCATCGTCGCAGCGAGGGCCGCGATGGGGACCTCCCTCCCCGTGGCGGGATGGCGGACCTTTCCGGGAACGAGTTCTAGGTCCTCAAGGGTGTCCACCAGGAGGCCCATGGCCGCCCGGCCCACAATCCGCTGCCGGAGTTCCCCGCAGGCCTTGATCAGCGCGTTTCCGTAGGTGTAGGTCGTCCGGCTGGCCGAAGCAGAGCCCGAAGGGAGACTCCGGTCCGTGTCCGGCTGGACGATCTCGAAGGCGGTCTCCTCCTGCCGGAGGATCTGGCCGGCTATCTGGAGAAAGGCCGTGGTGTTTCCCTGCCCCATATCGGAGACGCCCGAGTAGAGCCGGAGCCGGCCGTCCTTCGTGAGTTCGATCTTGGCGATTGCCGAGTCGGGAAGCCCCCGACCGTAGCCCATGGCGTTGGAGACGGCCGCCAGGCCGACGCCCCGCTTCTTGAAGGGGCCTGCGGCGGCGATCCATTTCTTGCGGCCGCGCCAGAGGGGGTGCCTTTGAACGGCCTTGAGGCAGGCGGCGATCCCCGTGGCCTGGGTCATCTTCACGCCGGCGCCGTTTGTGTCGCCCTGCCTGAGGGCGTTCTGAAGGCGCAGGGCCAGGGGGTCCCGCCCCAGTCTCCCGGCGAGCAGGTCCATCATCCGCTCGAAGGCGAAGCTCACCTGCGCCACGCCAAAGCCCCGCATGGCCCCGGCCACGGGGTGGTTCGTATAGAGGCACCAGCCTTCGATCAGGGTGTGGGGAATCCGGTAGGGGCCTGCGGCGTGCTCCATCCCCAGGGCCATCAC
>JAJFUM010000272.1 GCA_021372415.1 Deltaproteobacteria bacterium | reverse complement strand
GAGAACATCCCCGACCTGGCCGCCAACCGTTCGCCTGCCCTGAAGTCGCGGGAAAGGCTCCTGGCAGCGGCCTCCCGCTTCCTCCGCCGCGACTTCCCGGCCGACACCCGGATCATGGTCATCTCGGGACGGGGCGAGTTCCACAACAAGGGGGTCGATATCTTCCTCGAGGCCCTCGGCCGGCTCAACGACGAGATGGGGCCGGAGCAGACCGTCCTGGTCTACCTCTTCGTGCTGAGCGGCTACACGGATCTGATGCCCTCCCTCAAGAGCGGCGGCGGCCAGCCCGAGCATGGAAATCCACCCATCTCCACCCACCGTCTGCAGAACGAGGCCTCTGATCCGATCCTCCAGGCCTGCGAGCGATTCGGTCTCAAGAATCTTCCCCAGAACCGGGTCCAGGTGGTCTTCATCCCGGCCTATCTCAACGGGCACGACGGGCTGCTCAACATGCCTTACTACGAGGCCCTCGCTGGATGCGACCTCGGGGTCTTCCCCTCCAACTACGAACCCTGGGGGTACACCCCCCTGGAGAGCGCGGCTTACGCTGTGCCGACCATCACCACCGATCAGGCCGGTTTCGGTATCTGGGCGCAGCACACAGCCACCAACAGCACCGGGGTCATCCTCCTCAAGCGCCTGGGACAGCCGGAAGCAGCAACCACCGATCACCTTCACGCGATCTTCCAGAAATTCCTCAACCTTACGGAGGTGGAGCGGCAGCGCATGCGGGTAGACGCCCGCTCCGTGGCCGCACGGGCGAATTGGGGCGATTTTTTCAGGAGCTACGAAGAGGCGTACCAACGGGCCCTGGCTGCCTCCCTGGCCCGCTCGGCGAAGCGGACTGAAGAGGATCTCCAGGCCGAGCTGAGACACATCTTCCCCGGGGCGGTCTCCGTATCCCCTCACTTCAGGACCTTCATGGCGGTGGCGAACCTTCCCCCCAAGGTCTCCCGTCTGAGGGAACTGGCCTACAACCTTTGGTGGACATGGAATCCGCGCGCCCGGGAACTCTTCTCCGCCCTGGACCCAAAGCTCTGGGCGGTCATGGGCAACAACCCCGTCCGGATGCTGGAGACCGTTTCGGCCGAGCGGCTCCAGGAGGCCTCGGAGAATGCCAGCTACCTCAACCTATACGGGCAGATCTTCCAGCAGTTCGACGACTACATGGCCGACAGGACCCCTTCCCCGAAGGTCGGACCACTCAACGGCCTGAAATGGCCCTCACCCGTCGCCTATTTCTCCACCGAATACGGCCTCCACGAGAGCCTGCCCATCTATTCCGGCGGCCTGGGCACCCTTTCCGGGGATCATCTGAAGACGGCCAGCGACCTGAACATCCCGATGGTCGGCATCGGTCTGCTCTACAAGCACGGCTTCTTCAAGCAGGTCATCGACCGGACCGGCTCCCAGACGGAGGAGTACCCGGAGAACGACTTCTCCAGCATGCCCATGGAGATCGTTCGGAACGACCGGGGGGAGGCTGTGCAGATTTCCCTGGAGCTGCCGGGAAGGACGCTCTTCGCCAACATCTGGGAGGTCCATGTGGGCCGCGTCTCGCTGTACCTCATGGAAACCGATGTCCAGCGGAACACCCCTCAGGACCGGAGGATCACGGATAGGCTCTACTGCGCGGAACCGCGCACGCGGATCGAGCAGGAGATCCTCTTGGGGATGGGGGGCGTCCGGGTCCTCAAGCGATTGGGGATCCGCCCCCGGGTCTATCACATCAACGAGGGCCATTCGGCCTTCCTCCTCTTCGAACGGATCGGATCACTGATGACTGAAGAAGGACTCTCCTTCGACGAGGCCAGCGAGATCGTCCGGGGCAGCACCGTCTTCACGACCCACACGCCGGTGGAGGCGGGAAACGAGCGGTTCAGCAAGGAGCTGATCGAACACTACTTCGCAAACTTCGTCCGCTGGACGGGGATCTCCTGGTCCCAATTCTGGGAGCTCGGGAGGAAGGAAAGCGGCGATGGGAAACCCTTCTTCCTGACGGTCCTGGCCCTCAAGACCGCCCACAAGAACAACGCCGTCAGCCGCATCCACGGGCAGGTTTCCAGAAGGATGTGGCGGGATGTCTGGAAAGGGTTCGATGAATCGGACATCCCCATCGGCCACGTCACGAACGGGGCCCATGTGCTCTCCTACATCTCTCCCCGGATGAAGTCGTTGCTGGACACCTATCTCGGACTCGACTGGGACCGGCACCTCACCGACCTCGAACGTTGGGCGCGGATCCAGGATGTCCCCGACACGGTTCTGTGGCGGACCCGATACGAGTTGAAGCAGAAGCTGATCGACTTTCTCAGGGACGACCTCTCCCGAAACTGGATGAAGTTCGGCTACTCAAAGACCTGGCAGGAGGAACTCTTCTCGAGGATCAATCCGGCGGCCCTGATGATCGGATTCTCCAGGCGCTTTGCCCCCTACAAGCGGGCCGATCTGATCTTCTCCGACCTGGACCGCCTTGACAGGATACTGAACCATCCCATCCGGCCGGTCCACCTGATCTTCGCCGGCAAGGCCCACCCGAATGACCAGATGGGAAAGGACCTGATCCGCAAGGTGATCGGAATCTGCAAGGACGAGCGGTTCCGGGGAAAGATCTTCTTCCTCGAGGGTTACGACATCCGGGTGGCCCGCCACCTCGTCCAGGGGGTGGACGTCTGGCTGAACAACCCGCGCCGCCCCCTGGAGGCGAGCGGCACCAGTGGTGAGAAAGTGGTCGCCAACGGCGTGATCAACCTGAGCATTTCCGACGGTTGGTGGGCCGAGGGATTCGACGGGACGAACGGCTGGAACATCGGTCCAATCGTCAAGGGGCTTCCCACGGAAGAACCGGCCAACACCGACGAGGAAGACGCTCAGTCCCTGTATCTGCTGCTCGAGAACAGCGTGATCCCCATGTTCTACGACCGCGAGATGACCGGCATCCCCGAAAAATGGATCGCCCTGATCAAGCGGTCTATGCAGAGCCTCATGCCCCGTTTCAACACCGAACGGATGCTCCTGGACTACTACCACGACCTCTACCTTCCCACGGCCAGAAGGGAACACGATCTTTACGGCGAATCCTATCGGATGGCCCGTGAACTGGCCGATTGGAAGCGGAAGCTGCCGATGCGCTTCTCATCGCTGCGTCTGATCGAGGTCAGTGTCGAGGGCGTCCGCGGCGATACGATCCTCGTCGAAAAGCCGCTCACCGTCACCGTCCGCATCGACCCTGGAAAGATGGAACCCGAAGAACTGCTGGTGGAGTTGATCATCGGCAAGCGCGACGGCCACGGTTTCGTCGGGCAGCCCGAATGTATCCCCCTGGCGATCACCGAACGGCGGAACCGGAAGGGCATCACCTTCGGTGTCTCCTACACGGTCCGGCAGAATGGCTCCTACGCTTACGGGATCCGCGCGCTTCCCCACCACCCGCACCTCGCCACAAAGCAGGAGACGGGCCTGGTGTACTGGGGTTAGAGGGGTTTGGAAAAGTGGCTTTCATTTTCGCTCAGAAAGCTTTTCCGACCCTGCGCATCCTCGCTGCACTGCCGGGAAAAAACTCGCGCTCCGCGCTCAGACAGTTTTCCCGGCGGCCGCTCCGCTGCGGTGGCAGGGGGCCCGAAAAACCTTTCAATCGCGCTGCATGAAACCACCTTTTCTGCGGTATGGGGTGGAAGCGGGGCTGATTAGCCTTTGCGTTTGGCCCTGGAGATTGGCTTGACCTTGGCCTCCGCCAGATGGGCCATCGCCTGAACGGATTCGGAGGGAAGGGAATCCACCTGGATTCCCGCCTCTTCGATGGCGGCGTTGATGGCGATCGTCAGATAGGAAACGGCCTCGGCCAGGGAGCAGTTCTTCGTCACTTCCAACCCGACGGCGATCTTCTGCTGGTTGTACAGGCTGTAATAGGTCAGAGAACCCCGCTGCTCCCGGTGACGTGTCCATTTGACCGCCGTGTTGGTGTTGTTGACTTCAAAGTGGTAATCCCCGTTCTCGATGCTCCGGTTGGCCCGGTGGACGACCTGAGTGGCGTATTGGCCCAATTCCAGTTTCCGTCCGCTCGGCAGGTGGTACGTCGCCGTGTCGATGACGTTGCACTGCCCCCATTTGGTGGGATTTCTCGTCTTGGAGATCCAGCGGGGGTTGTAGAAGTCGTAGCCCTGATGGAGGTTGAGGACATAGTCGGACTGTCGGATCAGTTGCTTGACCAAGTTGACGACCCGGATATCGGGATTCCGGCTGCTGGCCGGTAGGTTGAACAGGCGGTTCATGTCGCCGCCGAGGCCATGTCGTCTTCTGGCATTGATCGCCGCCCTGTTCAGGCGGGGGACGACGATCAGGTTCCCCTTGACGGGATTGATGTGAGTGTAACGCTCCGCCGCCAGGTATCCGCCGGCCTCGTCACCGTGGATCCCCGCGACAATCAGGAGCGTCGGCCCCGCCTCAGAACCGTAGCGATAATGGACGGCAAATTCCTGTCGTGACTTAGAGAAGTAGGTTTTGGTGTGGCTCTCGGGCTCAGGCTGGGCCTGGACCTTTTCAGAGGCCAGGCAGAATGATCCAGGGCCAACGAGGAGGGGAACCGCAACGGCTAGAAGACAGACTCGCCAAAAATGGCCCATCCCTTTTGTCCCTTTTTCAGATAGAAAAGCTTGCCTGAATCGCTATCGAAGTTGTTGGAGCGATACCTCTGGACGAACCTCACCACGGCGACCTGTCCCTCGCGCTCCTGCAGGAGGACGACGGCCATCTGGTCGGTCTTCACCCGGATGAACTTCTTGCCCTGATTGACCCGCTCCTTCTGCCGCTTGTAGGCCTCCAGGTTCATCCCCTCGCTGTTGACAAAATCCTTTGCATAATGGCTCACGAACTTGCCCATATCCCGGCTTTCCCAGTCCTTGCGCCAATCCTCCATGAAACCGCGGATTCCCTGGAGCGACTCCTTGCGGCTTGAATCCTTGACGAAATGGATCTTGTCGACGATGGAAACGTGAGTTCCGCTTGGCTTGAGAAGTCCCTTAAGTTCCCTGATGACGTCGTTGGAGACGGCGATGCAGCCCTTCGTATTCACGAGGTCCCCTGTCCCAATGGTTTTCCCGGACGCGTGACCGTGAATCCAGATCCGAGTGCCGTTCTTGCTGTCCTTGCGATCCAGGTAGTTTGGATAGTTCAGGACAAAGGCCCCCTCTCCGTAGATCTCGGTCAGGGCGCTTCGCGGGATGTAGCGCAGGGTAAAATAACTCCCCTTCGGCGTTGCGAAGTCTCCGGCCTTTTTCTTGTCGCTGCCATTCGCCCCGATGATGCAGGGATAGGATTTGACGAGGGTGAACCGGTCATCCTGATACCTGAACAGATGAAGGAGCCTGTTCTCCTTCTCGCAGATGAGCATGTACTCCCCGTTGACGCCCAGCAGGAGGGATTCCGGAGTCTCCCCGGGAGGGACCTTGAAATCCGCTGGCTTGATCGGCGCAGGAGCGGCGGGGGCGGCAGCAGGGGCCTTCTGTTCCGCGACCTGCGGCGGTGCCGGCTTCTCCTTGGGGGGTTCGGCCGCCGTCTTCACGGGCGTTTCCGGCTGGGGCTTCGGCGCGGCCGCCGTCTTCACGGGCGGGGCCGCACCCGGCTGCGACAGGGTAGCGATCTGATTCCTCGCGTCAGCCAGATGGACAAAGGCCTTCTGCATGTCCATCTTGGATAAGGAATCCTGGAGCAGGACCAGGCTCCTGCTGATCTCCTGAATCACCCGCCGGGTGTTTCCGTTGCTTTTGGCCTCCTTCAAAAAGAGAACCAGGAGAACGGCATTGAGGATGAAGAGCACAACGATCAGTCCGATCCCCACTTTGACATAAAGACCGTTGGGCGTCTTCTTGTAGGACTTCGGCAGTTTCAGTTTCGGAGGCTGCATCGGTTCCATCTTAGATCACTCAGTTGATCGGTCAATACGTTTCCCGTCCATCAACTCTTGATCGGGCTTATTCGCATAATAATGACATCTGGTCAAGCGGGAAAGTTCCCCCCCAGAAACTTTCATTAGGACCGATATTACGCCACAATTCACCATCGAAACCGCTCAGAAGATTCATTACCTCATCCGACATAACCCGTCAAGCCTCCGTGCCGACCGTGCAACCCCGCATTCGGATCAGCGGCGGGTACGGCCCTTTCTTCTCTGCACGGAAAAACCGAACCGCCCGATACAACGCCCCAACGCGAAATATTGGCCATGGGCAAAGGCCAGCAAACCTCCCTTCTCCAGCCGGAGCCTGCCCCTGGCATCGACCAGGGCAGAGGAAACCTGCACGGCGAGGACCTCCCCGATGAACAGCGTATGGGACCCCAATTCAACCGATTGCCGCACCCGGCATTCGATGTTGATCGGACATTCCAGGACAATCGGACAGCCCACCTTCAGGGCGGGGGCCGGCGTGAGAGACGCGCCGGCAAACTTGTCCACCGTGCCGCCGGAGATCACGCCGCACCAGTCCACGGCCCTGGACTCTCTGAGAGAGGGAACGTTCACCACGAACTGACGGGTCTTGGAGATGATGGCGTAGGAATAACGCTCAGGACGGACGGAGATCGATACCAGGGGAGGTTCGCTGCAGACATTTCCCGCCCAGGCGATGGTGATCAGGTTCGGTTCGTATCCCCCGACCCCGCCACAGCTGACCAAGAGTGCCGGCGCAGGGGACAGCAGGTTCCCCGGCTTCCAGGATTGCTTTTCGATCAGGGCCTTCCTCGCCATGATCACCCACCCCTCCCAGTTTTTCCCTCAGGTCCTGAAGCCCGCCATCTTCCCCCAATCGAGCGTCGCGAAAAGGTCTTCGATGGTCTCCGGTCTCCGGATCATCTCGACATCCCCGTTCTCCCGCAGGAGCAGTTCCGCCGAGCGCAGCTTGCCGTTGTAGTTGAATCCCATAGCGTGGCCGTGGGCACCTGCGTCGTGGATCACGAGGAGGTCCCCTACGTCCAACCTGGGAAGCGGGCGGTTGATGGCGAATTTATCGTTGTTTTCGCACAGCGACCCTGTAACGTCGTAGAGGGTATCGGCCGGCCGGTCCTCTTTCCCCATGACGGTGATGTGGTGATAGGCGCCGTAGATCGCCGGACGCATCAGATTGGCCATGCAGGCATCGAGGCCCGCGAAATTCCGGTAAGTCTTCTTGAGATGGCGAACGCGGGCCACAAGGTATCCGCAGGGTCCGGTGATGTACCGGCCGCATTCCATGAACACCTTGAGAGGTCCGATGGAACCGGCACCGATGGTCGCCTCGTAGCTCTCCCGAATCCCTTCGCCGATGACCCCCAGATCGATGACCCCCTGTTCTGGCCGGTAGGGAATCCCCACCCCGCCGCCGATATTGGCGAATTCGAAGCGGATCCCCAGCTTCCGGGAGATCTCCACCACGAGTTCAAAGAGGATCCGCGCAGTCTCGACGAAATATTTCGGATCCAATTCGTTGGAAGCCACCATGGTGTGGATGCCGAAGCGCCCGATCCCCTTGTCGCGCAGGATCCGGTAACCCTCGAAGAGTTGCTCGCGGGTGAAACCATACTTGGCCTCCTCCGGGTGACCGATGATCGCGTTGCCGCTCTTCAGAGGGCCCGGGTTGTACCGACAGGAGATGAATTCGGGCAGGCCTGCGCTTCGTTCCAGAAATTCGATATGGCTGATGTCATCCAGGTTGATGATGGCCCCCAGCCTCCTGGCCTCTTGAAATTCCTCCGGCGGCGTATCGTTCGACGTAAACATGATCGCCTCGCCGGTCATGCCAGTCCTTTCGGCGAGCAGCAACTCCGGAAGCGAACTGCAGTCGGCCCCGCAACCTTCGGCTCGCAGGATCTTGAGCAGGAATGGGTTCGGGGTCGCCTTGACGGCAAAGAATTCCTTGAATCCCGGGTTCCACGAAAAAGCCCGCGACAGAGCGCGGGCATTTTCCCGTATCCCCTTCTCCACATAGAGATGGAAGGGGGTGGGGTACTGCTCGGCAATAGATTCAAGCTGTTGGTGCGAAAAGGGGATTGTCTTGGTTGTCATGTAACGCTTTCCAGTCTCCTCATTGATGGACGCCCCTAAACGGGCGGCTGCAACCCAGCTATTTTTTTACACCAGATGCCCTCGGAAAACAAGAACTTTTTAATAAAAACGCCCACGGGAAGCACGCCCTCCTGCTAGAAAAGGTACCGCAACTGGAGAGAGGCCCCATGACTGTAAAAATCCTCTTTCATCCCGAAGTCATAGTTTAATATCATGGCCATGCGGTCCGTGGTCATCCAGGCAATCTTCGCACCGACAGAGTAGCCCGATTGCGGTGGATCGAATCCCCTGGTGGTGAAGGACGCGCCGCCCCCCGCCATCTGCGCGATGGCCTCCTGGCGGTCGCCTATGAAATCGTAGCGCCACTTCGCGTTGATCTCAGGGATGATGCGGGCATTCCCGGCCCGGATCGGACGCGAGATCCTGACGCCCAGGCCCGTCTGGAACCGGTTGTAGGTCTGGTCTTCCACGGTGAGGTTCAGGGCGTCGGCTCCCCTTTCAGTATAGCCGTTCAGATGCATCCGCAGGTAATGCAGCGAAAGGATCGGCTGGAGAAGATACCCGTCATGCCGGAGGGTATAGCCCCCCTCCAAGTAGCCCGAATAATGCCGGCCCGCATAATCGCCCATCGCCGTACGGCCGATCGTCCCGAATCCGATCGCCCTGGAGGCATCGTAGCGGTGATGGGCGTATGACAGGATGGCTCCAAGGTGGTAAGCGTCCCTGGAGAAGCTGCCGTAGAGACCGCCTTGATAGTGGTCTGCATCGGTCTTGGCTCCCGAATCCAGACCCCGGACCCGGCTGCGCGCAACCATGCCGCCGAATCCCATCATTCCATACCCGCCGACGGGACGGTCATAACCGAAGGTCCCTCCTTTCAGGTCCGTGACGGTTCCGCCGCTCGCCCCCCTGGCCCCCTGGTACAGATAGGCCCCGGAGGCCTGCGCCCATACCCCATCTCCCTCGGCTCCCCCGCCGGCCGAGGCGTCGCCGGTCCCGGGGCCGGAAGGGCGGCCTGTCAGGACTTGGTCGATGCGGCCGACGATGGCACGGGCGAACTGATCGGCTGTCTCGTAACCGGCCTGGATCGCCCCTCCATCCACGGTGGGTTCCAATCTTCGCGCATTGCCGGCATCACCGGAGCGGTCCAGGGCCGCCAGCACCGAGGCCATATCCCCCGTGGCGGTGTCAACGAGGCCGTCAAGCACCGTCCCGAGCGAAGTGTTGCCGCCGTTCCTCGCATAGAAGGTAGCATCGCGTGCGGCCACGAGCGACAGGCTGTTTCCCTCCCGCTGGGCAGCAAAGGTGACCATGGGGACGGCGCTGTCGTTCTGGATGGTGAGCTTCTCCGCGTCGACGGTGAGTGCGGCGGCATCCACGATCAGGAAGCTCTCGTTGTTCCGGATCGGCTTGTCCCCGGCGACCTGGACGGCCAGTGTCGTGCGGTCCGCCATGCTTACCGTCTCCACGTTGGCGATCCGGGCCGAGGCGGCGGTGTCCCGGTTCAGGGTGAAGGTCAACCGGGCATCGTCCGCACCCGTCACGGTGAGACTGTCCGTCCCCGCACCCAGATCAATGTCCCCAGCGATCCGGCCGCCCTGGACGGTGACCGTGTCGTTGCCGGAACCGGTCTGAACGGCATAGTTCCCCCCGGAGATGATGCCTCCGGGCTGGTTGGTGATGAGCGTATCCCCTGCCTCCGCCTTGATGGCCGTTCCGGGGCTCGAGATGGTCCCCGAATTGACGACGCGGTTGACCCCTGTCGTCACGGGGGTGCCGTAACCGGTTCCCGTATCGCCCTTGAAGAGAACGGCGACATTCGCCGTCCCGGCGATGCCGAATTTGTCGGACGTTGCGCCGGAGATCACACCGCGGTTGGTCAGATCGTAGTTGAGCGACCAGATGAGGATCCCCTGGCCACCGGAGACGGAGCCGCCGTCCTCGATGCGGATCTCGTTGCGGCTGCCGTCGGCGGTATTGGAACTCACCCGGCTTTGGAAGCGATGGCCGGCCCAGACGGTGTCGCAGGACCCGTCGATCTTGAAGCTGGCGAATCCGTTCCCGTACTGGGCGTCGCTGTCGCTGCTGAAGGCACCGTTCTTGTTGAGCGTGTAGAGATAGGACTGTGTGGCGTAGATGCCGTAGATGGCGACCGGGGTCTGCCCCAGGAGGATGAATTCGCTCATCCCGGTGATGTCCGAGAGGGCGTGGCCGTTGCCCCAGAAGAAGGTATATCCCAGCTGGGTCCAGGGGAAGGGATAGGACCCGTAGGCGCTCTTTTTCCAGTTTTCATAGTAGGCCTTGAAGTTCTCGAAGGCGGTGTCGCTCATCCCCGCCGGCTTCACGAAAGGGGCCGAATCACCGTACGCCGACGGAAGATACTGGGTGATGTCTGGATTGCGCGTCGGGCGCAGGAGGTACTGGGTGTCCACGGCAAACTCGACGATGGCGTCGTGGGTCCCCGTCGCATCCATCCCAAGCCCCCGCTCGAGGAGGGTCGTAATGTTGGCGCCGGTCGCCCCGTGGGCCCGCAGGAAGTTGGTTGCGTCGTTGCCCGTCGTCACCCAACTGGCCTCCGTCGTCGCCGGTCCGTAGATCTTGTAACCGGCCTGACCGACGTAGTTCGTCTTGAAGTTCCTCGACTTCGTGGCCGTCCTGACGATCAGCATCCCCCCGCTGTAGGTCAACCCCTCGGTCCCTGCAGGATCAGGGATTGTGAAGAGCGAGGGGGCCGTCCATCCGGTGGGGCTGATGGCATGGTCCTGTGCGATCTGCACGGATTCGGTGTAGGTCGGACTCAACTCGGCAGCGGAAACGATCCCCCGCAGGAAAAGCAGGAAACACAGAGGCAGGGACGAGCTACGGAATCCTTTCATCACCGATCCTTCACCAGGCACAGAACCGATCCATCATCGGCGGTTGATCAGCCAGAGAATCACCGAGAGAACCACACTGATGATCAGGGAGGTCATCAGGGGAAAATAGAAGGTCACGTTCTTCCCCCGCCAGAGAAAGTCGCCGGGCAGCCGCCCGATCCAGGGGATCTTCCCGGCAAAGACCAGGATCAGGCCGAGACCGACGACGACAAGACCGACAACGATGAGAAACCTGCCCAGATGGGACGGATCGAACATCACGACTCCTCCCAGTTGAACGGCCGCTCCCTGGCGAAGTCCGGCGTGAGGGCCCTCTCGTCGACCTCCTGGGTGTAGAGTTCCTCGAACCCCATCTCGACGGCGGCGTTGACCACACGCTCGTACTCCCTTCGGCTGACCCGCCGGCCGAGGAGAGGATGGCCCAAGACGGCCGGGGTCGGCGTGTACTGGGCCATCAGGCTCAGGGGAACGGACGGGGAAACGGCCTCCCGGATCGCCCGGAGGACCGCCAGGGAGCTGTCCGTCATGCCCGGCAGGACGAGGTGACGGACCAGGATCCCCCGCCTGGCGACGCCGTCCTCGATCTCGAGGGTGTCGCCGACCTGGCGGACCATCTCCTTGAGAGCACTCAAGGCATGGCGGGGGTAGTCCGACGCCCCGGACAGCTCCCGGCCCGCCTCAACGAAGCCGTATTTGAAATCGGGCAGGTAGATGTCGACCATCCCTTCGACGAGACGGAGGATCTTCTCCCGCTCATACCCCCCGCAATTGAAGACCAGGGGAAGGCGAAGTCCCCTCTCACGGGCGATCCTAAGCGCCGCCATGATCCCCGGCAGGTGGGGGGTCGGCGTGACCGGTTCGATGTTGTGGCAGCCCATCTCCTGGAGCTCCAGCATGATACCGGCGAGTTCCTCCTCGGAAACGGGGCGCCCCGCTGGGCTATGGCTGATCTGATGATTCTGACAGTAGACGCATTTCAGATTGCAGGAGGAAAAGAAGATCGTCCCTGCGCCGCGCCGTCCCGAGAGGGGCGGTTCCTCGCCGTGGTGGGGCAGGGCCGAATTCACCACCATCCCCCCGCCCAGACGGCAGAACCCCTTTCCATCGATCGTCCGGTCCACACAGCACATTTGGGGGCAAAGAACGCACCGCTCCAGGGACTTCTTGAGAAACCCGATCCTTCGGCCCCACTCCGACACCTGCATGAGACGCCTCTCCTCTTGGCCTGTTCTCTACAAAGGATACCCAGGCATGTCAAGGCCATTCCATCCACGGTGGTGTCTCATTTCAGGCCCGCAGAGGGAGTTCATCCGGTCTCAGATTCGATCGACCACATCCTTAAGGCGGCCGCTGGCGATCAGGTCCAGAAACTCCTCTCCCAACGGGGCCGCCAGTTCCACGGTCCGGCGCCAATTCGCGATCCTGGTGGCCGGATCATCGATGAACGTCTCAAAATCGCCCCGGTCCGGTATCCGGCCGCCGGGAAGCTTCTCCAAAAAGGCATCGGACGGATAAACCATGACAACCGAATCGAGGGCCGACTCCGGGGGGCGCCGCCTCTTGAGCTTCTTGTCCATCCAGCCGGGCACGATCCGATCCTGGTGGTGAAAAAAGAGCGTCAGCCCTCCGGTGCGCGTCCCGTAATCCTGGTTGATGTGATAGTCGATCAACCCCCCGTCACGGTAGATCCCGTCCGGGGCGCCGAAGATGTCGCGGACACCCTCGACCGCAATGGGGATGGCACCGGAAGCGATCACGGCGGACTTGAAGTTGGCCTCGGACAGGGCGATGAAGCGTCCGCGGAACCCTTTGACCAGGCAGAATTCGGGGGGGTGGGGCCCATAGAAGAAAACAACGCGCTCGGCAAAACGGTGGATCAGCGAGGGATGTATCCCGTTGGCCAGGAAGCAGAGAAGGAACCCTGCCCTCTGAATCGAGGGATGCCTGGAGGCAAGCAGGTGTCCGGTCCGGCAGGTGAGGACCGCCAGGCGGTACCGCTTGCTGGATAGGGCAAAGGGGAGGGCGTCGTCCTCGATGTAGGCGTTGACGATCCCGATCAGGGACTGGAGGACCGTTTCCGGGGTGTCCATCCGTCCGTAGGTCGCCCCGATATAGGCCTCGACGAGGGTGTCGTAGCTCTTGAGGGCTTCCGGCTGAAGCCAGGCGGCAAAACGCCAGGCGCCTGCCGAGGCACCGACCAGCCAGACCGGATAGGTCCTGCCCAGGATCTCCTCCTTCAGCAGGGTCCGATCAAAGCCGCTTGCCACCAGCCAGCGGGGTCCTCCCGCAGGGCCGAAATAGGTCCCGATGCCGTCCAGGTTAAAGCCGCCGTCCCGGATGATCTCATAGGCCTTCCGGCCGGCCCTGACGCGGATGTTCTCCATGCTCCCCTTTCCCATGGCGGGAACCACCTCGCCACAACCTGGAAACAGCCCCTGCGCCGGCGAGCCCCCTGCAAATGGCCTTGACAGGGTCCCGCCCGTCTTGTAGATTACCCTAGCCCACCGCCTTGGAGATGGCGGTTCTTATACAAATATCGCTCAATTTGTCAACGTCTAAGATGGCCTGGAGGCCGGGCACCGAAGGCCCATCATCGAACCGAAGGTTCTGAATTATGGATATGCGGTCCAAGATGATTCGGATGGGGCAGGAAGCCCGGGAGGCCTCCAGGACCCTGGCCCGTACCCCGACCGATCTCAAGAACAGGGCCCTGTTGGGTATGGCGGACGAACTGGCCGCCCGGAAGGATCTGCTCATCCGGGAGAACGCCAGAGACCTTGCTGCGGCCCGCGAGCAAGGTCTCTCCAAGGCCATGATCGACCGCCTCACGCTCACCGAAGCCACCATCGCCGGGATCGCGCGCGGCCTTCGCGAGGTGGCTGCCCTGCCCGATCCGACGGGGAGGATCACCTCCATGGAGCGTCGTCCCAACGGCCTGCTCGTCGGCCGGATGCGGATTCCCCTCGGGGTGATCGGCATCATCTACGAATCCCGACCGAACGTCACCGCCGACGCGGCGTCCCTCTGTCTTAAATCCGGCAATGCCGTGATCCTCCGGGGAGGTTCCGAGGCGATCCATTCGAATCTCGCCATCGGCGCGATCCTCCAAGAGGTCCTCAGGGATCTGGCCCTGCCCCAGATGGCGATCCAGATCGTCGATACGACCGATCGGGAAGCCGTCCACGAGATGCTCCAACTCGAGGAGTTCATCGACGTGATCATCCCCCGCGGCGGGGAGGAACTGATCCGCACCGTTGTCAGGGACTCCAGGATCCCGGTGATCAAGCATTACAAGGGAGTCTGTCACGTCTTTGTCGACGAAAGCGCAGATCTGGACATGGCCGTCCGGATCTGCATGAACGCCAAGACCCAGCGGCCCGGGGTGTGCAACGCCATGGAGACGCTCCTGGTCCACGAGGCCGTCGCCGCTGCGTTCCTGCCGAAAGTGGCCGCCGAACTGGGAAAGGCGGGCGTCGTCCTGAGGGGTTGCGAGCGGACACGCGCGATCCTGTCCGATATCGAGACCGCCACGGAGGAAGACTGGTCCCGGGAGTACCTGGAGCTGATCCTGTCGGTGAGGGTCGTGCGCGATCTGGACGAGGCGATCGGCCACATTGAACGGTACGGCTCGCTCCATACCGAGGCGATCGTGACCACCCATTACGAACGGGCGCAGCGTTTCCTGGCCGAGGTCAACTCCTCGACGGTCCTGGTCAACGCCTCCACCCGCTTTAGCGACGGATTCGAGCTGGGGCTGGGGGCCGAAATCGGCATCAGCACGACCAAGCTCCACGCCTTCGGACCGATGGGGCTCGAAGAACTGACAACGTCCAAATTCGTCATCTACGGAAATGGGCAGGTGAGGATGTGACGGTTCGGGCACAGCGTCTGCGGACTTCAAACCCGACCGTCCTAATTCTTGTTTTCGAATCTAACGGGGGCATGAGAACATGAAATGGGGTTTATTCGGGGGGACTTTTGATCCCATCCATATCGGGCATCTGCGATGCGCCGAGGAGATGATTGAACTTTTCGACCTGAACCGGATCGTCTTCGTCCCGGCCGCCCGGCCGCCGCACAAGATCAACGCCGCGATCACCCCCTTCTACCATCGTGAACAGATGATCCGTCTGGCCATCGAGGGGAACCCGAGCTTCTCCTTCTCCGACGTGGAAAACCGGAGGGGGGGAACCTCCTACTCCGTGGAAACGGTGGAGTACGTCCTGGACAAGTACCGCCTGGAAAATCTCGACCTCTACTTCATCCTCGGCCAGGATGCCTTTCACGCCATCCGGACCTGGAAGGACTGGGAGCGCCTGCTTGTCCTGTGCAACTTCACCGTGATGACCCGTCCGGGTTACGACAACCAAGGTTTGGGGGCGATCCTCACAGAGGCATTCGCCTCCCGGTTCACCTACGACGAATCGATCAGGGGGTTCCGTGGACCCACGGGAAAGGCAATCTATTTCCGCGAGGTCACGTTCCTGGACATATCATCCAGCAAGATCCGCCAGCGGGCCAAGGAGGGCAAGGCCATTCAATACCTGGTCCCCGACGAGGTTCGCCACTACGTCATCAAGAACTCCCTCTACCGGGAGGCCTGAGCCCCCGAAGCCCTTCCACATCCGGCTCGTCGGCCAGTCCGTCATGGGACTCAGGATCTGCCCCCAGTCAGGGCGGCATGGAGTTCCTCGTGCAGGGGGATCGGGACCCCGAGGAATCGGCCGGCCCGGACGGCATAACCGGTGAAAAGGTCGAGTTCCGTCCGCCCCCCTTTGGCGAAGTCGAGTTGCAGCGACGATTTGGTCTCAGGGGGAAAGCGTTCGACGATCGCGATCCCCTTTTCCACGCTGTCGGCCGGAAGCCGGACCCCCTTGGCCCGGGCGAGGCGGTCGATCTCCGCCATCAGCCCCCGGACCCTGTCCCTGAGCTTCGGATCCGCCATCACATCGCCGAAACAGAGACCCGTGAGCGACGTCAGACCGGCCATCGGGCTGACGAAGAGGTATTTCGTCCAGAGGGGGACGGCGATTTCGGCCGACAACTCCGCCTTGATCCCGGCCTCCCGGAGGAGGGATTCCAGCGGCCGGTATGGCTCGCTTTGCCCATCGTCGGGACCGAAGATGAGCTGACAGCTCCCCCCCACCTGGCGGACGACACCGGGGCTCTCGATGAAGGCGGAGATATAGACGCCCCCGCTCAGCACAATGCCCATGGGGAGGAACGCACGGAGCCGTTCGGCAATGTCGACGCCGTTCAGGACCGGCAGGACAACCGTCCCGTCATGCAGGAGAGGGACGATGGCCGCGGCAGTCGCCTCCAGGTCGTAGCCCTTGACGCAGAGGAGCACCAAGTCACAGGGCCCGGCCTCGGTCGGCCGGTCCGTGGCCAGGTCGGGCGCAATCCGGTATTCTCCTTCCACCGTCTTGAGGCACAGGCCGTCCCTGCGGATCGCATCCAAGTGCGCCCCGCGGGCGATGAAGACCACGCTGTGCTCTCTTGATCCGGCATACCGCCGGGCAAGCATCCCGCCGAAATATCCCCCTACCCCCCCGAGCCCTATCACGGCCATGCGCATATCCCAACTCCTTTCCCTGAAAGATCGCCTCTGCAACCGAAAGCCTGATTGTCCGTTTATCGGTTGAGGAATCATCATCCCATATTGTTGTTTTTTTTGTCAATCCTTCACCTTGATCCGTTTCCGTCGTGCGCAAATGGGGGAACAACTGGCCTCACCCGCCGGTGGAGGACAAGCACGACGAGTCGGATCTTCTGGACAGCCCGGCAGAATAGAGCCCCGATGAAACAACCCGCCGGTCGGTCCTGGTGGACAATCCGGTGGCTCTTTACGGTTTTCCTCCGCTCATCTCGGGGCGGGCTACATGCCGGAGCCTTATTTATTAAGAACAACGGATAGTTGTGTGTCAATTCCCGGGAAAGAGGGCCCGGCCGCAGTTTTCCCTTGACTTCCCGAAACCCATGATCTTATATTTCCACTACATTCGGACGGATGCTCGTGCAAAGGGGGGTGGGTTTTCGTCGCTATGCTGCCACATCATGTGGATCATCTTGCCTCACGCGCGCTCGCCAGTAGGGCTGTCATTCTCATACCCGGCATCCATTTCATCGTTTCATTTCCTTTAACTGGCGTCAGGACGGCGAGGAGGCTGCTCCCCTTGACCGTTTAAATCAGGAAAGGAGAGAGAAAGATGAATTCAGTCATCGTTTTAATCCTAGGTTTTGTTGTCGCTTTCCTCGGTTATCGCGTCTATGCACGGTACATCGACGCGAAGGTCGTCAAATCCGACCCCAAACGGGCCACCCCGGCGAAGATGTATATGGACGGGGTGGAATTCATGCCCACGAACAAGAACGTCCTGTTCGGCTACCAATTCAAGTCCATCGCAGGGGCCGCGCCGATCATCGGACCGATCATCGCGATCCAGTGGGGATGGCTCCCCGCACTGATCTGGATCCTGGCCGGGGCCTTCTTCATCGGCTGGGTCCAGGATTACTCCAGCGCCGTCATCGCAATGCGCAACGAGGGGGCCTCCTTCGGCGGCCTGAGCCACAAGCTGATCTCGTCGCGGGCCCGCATCATCCTGCTGTCTTTCATCTACTTCTACCTCCTGCTCATCGCCGGGGCCTTTGGAAACGTGGTGGTGAGCACGGCCACGGGGCTTAAGGCGGCCCCGATGGCTTGGCTATTCCTGACGATCGGCGGGATCCTGGCCGGCCAGATGATCTACAAGTGGCGTAAGGACATCATCCTGACGACCATCGTGACCGTGGTCATCGCCCTGGCCGGCATCTGGCTCGGAACCGTCGCTCCCTCCGACAAGGTCCTCGGGGTGGACATCGCCAGCAGCCGGCCCATCTGGGCGGTCGTGGCCTTCGTCTTCTGCTATTTCGCCGCGGTCCTCCCGATCTGGCGTTTCGCCCTGCCGATCAACTACGTCGCCTCCTATATCGTCTTCCTGGGCCTCTTCTTCGGGATCATCGGAATCCTGGTCCTCCGTCCCGACTTCACGCTTCCGGCCACCACCAGCTTCTCCATCGCCATCGGTCCGATCTGGCCGATCATGTTCGTGACCATCGCTTGCGGGGCGATTTCGGGCTGGCACAGCATCGTCTCCAGTTCGGGCACGGCCCGGCAGTTGGAGAATGAACTCGACGCCAGGCCCGTCGCCGGCGGGGTCATGTTCGTGGAGATGCTCCTGGCCATCTTCGCGCTCATCATCGCCGGGACCCTCTACGCCTCTCCGGCCGACTACGGTGCCGCGATCAAGGCGGGACCGGGGGCGGTCTTCGCGGCGGGAGTCTCCAAATTCCTGGGCGCCCTGGGGATGCCGGCCGACATCGGCCGATCCTACGGGAGCGTCATGATGATCGTGCTCGCGATCACGATCATGCAACTCGTCGTCCGCTTCATGCGCGTGGCAACCTCGGAGCTCCTCAGCGACATCCACCCGGTCTTCCGCAACGCCCATGTCGGGACCTTCATCGCCAGCATCCTGGGGATCATCCTCGTCCTGACCGGATGGTGGCAGTACCTCTGGGTCCTCTTCGGCGGGGCCAACCAGCTCATGGCCTCCCTGGCCCTGATGCTGATCACCGCATGGCTGATGTCGGAAGGCAAAAGCTACGCCTGGACCCTCTATCCGATGATCTTCATGTTTATCACGACCGTCGCGGCGCTCCTGTTCACCTCCTATGGTCTGCTCCAGAAGGTCTTCGCCGGGGGTGTCAAAGGCGAGGCTTTTGTGGGGAACCTCCTGATGGGGGTCGTGGGGTTCTTCCTGGTCATCTGCGCCCTGATCCTCGGTTACGAGGGAATCATGGCCTTCAAGCGCCTGCGGACCTTGAAAGCCGAAGGCGCACCGGCCAAGGCATAACGACCGTTTTACCCGTCCGCCGCCTTTCAACGGTAGGAAGCCATTGAAAGGCGGCGGACCCATTAATCGACCGCCATCTCCTGCTATCGTACCAGCCGGGGCAGCCGCAGAGAGAGACACCCGCGTCGGGAGGTCGTGAATGGAATGGCGGATCAACCTCGAAGGAGAAAGCAACCTATGTCGGAAGAAAAGAAAAAAGGAGGGCTCTTTCAGGCCATCAAGGAATTCGTCTACGGAGTCGCCGCCCACGATTCCGCCCGCTTCGCCCTGAAATCCCGGGCCAGCATGGAGCACCTGTTTATCCTGATCACGATGGGCGACATGCTCGGCGTCCCGATCCTCCCGCCCTACTATTCGCTGAGGCTTCTGCCCTATGTGGTCCCCCAGATCTCCACCTGGAAACGCCGGATGCTCCGGGAGAAGGACCTGACAGATGCCCTGGCGTGACGGGGTCCAGTGGATGGAACAACTTTTATAAGACAAGGAGGTGGTTATCATATCGCTCACCACGATATTCGATCAGTACCCTGACCGACGCTACATCATGTTCGGAGGCAAGGGAGGCCTCGGCAAGACCACCTTTTCAGCGGCCACGGCCTACTACTTGGCCAAGCAGGGAAAGAAGGTCCTGGTCTTCTCCGTCGATCCCCAGGCCTCCCTGAGTGACATCTTCAAGAAGGACATCTTCGGCAAGGGGCCTACGGAGATTATCCCCAACCTCTACGCCCAGGAGATCGACGCGGATAAAAGGGTAAAGGCCTACCAGAACGAAATCCGGCAGAAGATCCTCGATATGTACGGGATGCAGCAGATCCCCGAGGAGATCGAGAGCTATATCCAGGCCGCGGCGGCGGAGCCGGCAATGGAGGAAAGCGCGATCTTCGACGAGGTGGTGGACATCGTCGTCAAGGGCGGCTACGACTATTACATCTACGACCTGGTCCCCCTGGGACACGCCCTCTATTACCTCAGCATGGCCTCGGTCTACGACAACTGGATCGACAACATCACGGGTCTCCGGCAACAGATGCGTGAGTACGACCAGGTCGCCGCCGTGATCCGCAGGGACAAGGAGGAACTCGACGAAGACGCGATCCTCAACGAGCTGCTCTACATCAAGGACCGGATCAACAAGTCCTCGAGGATCCTCACGGACAAGAAGATGACCGCCTTTTTCTTCGTCCTGACCGCCGAGGAGATGATCATCAACGACACGCTCAAGGCCGCCGAGCTCTTCGCCAAGTTCGACGTGCCGCTCTCGGGCTACATCATCAACCGGGTCCTGCCCGCAGAGCTCAAGGATCAGAACATCCCCGAGTACCTCAAGAACCGGATGGCCATGCAGGAGCATTACCTCAAGGTCATCGACAACCGGTTTGGCAAGGATATCCTCGCCAGGGTCTCCGAAATGGAACGGGACGTCACCGGTATCGATATGATCGAGAAGGTGGCCAAGGGGATGTTCGGAGACTTTTAACCCCAGGCATGAGCGCAAGGAGGATAAGCGTGGACCAGATCACTCTCAGCATGACCCAGTACCTGAAGAACCACCCGCGCATGAAGTACATCTTCTTCGGCGGCAAAGGGGGTGTGGGCAAGACCGTCATGGCCGGGACTGCGGCGCTCTGGGCCGCCAAACAGGGAAAAAGGACCCTTCTGGCCTCGACCAATCCCGTCCACAGCCTATCGTCGCTTCTGGAGCAGGATGTCTTCGGGAAGGCGGCCGTGGTCTGCGACGAGCAGAACTGTTTCGCCTTCGAGATCGACACCAAGGATACGATCGAGAAGTCCAAGGAGGAAATACGTCGGAAGATGAACTGGTTCCTGAAGTTCGCCGACATCACAACCAAAGCCGACGACTTCGTCGAGTCGGCCACGATGAACCCGGCCTTCGAGGAGTCGGCCATGTTCGAGAACATGGTCGATCTGATGTTCAAGGACGAATACGACTTCTACGTCTTCGACACGGCCCCTACGGCCAACGCCCGCCGCCTCCTGGGGATGTCGAAGGTCTACTCCCTCTGGGTGGACAAGATGCTCAAGAGCAGAAGCGAGGCGAAGTCCCTGAGGGAGCTCCTCTCCTACACGAAGAAGAAGGAGGCGGACCCCCTTATGGATGACCTTCTGTCCTTCAAGGACCGGATGGGAAAGGCCGCGGAGCTCCTGAAGGACGAGGCCCTCACCGCCTTTTTCTTCGTCACCCTTCCGGAGAGCCTCCCCATCGCTGTGATCACCCGGTTCATCAACTGGTTCCACGAATTCGGGATTCCTGTCGGGGGCGTCATTGTCAACGGTCTGATCCAGAAGGAGCAGGCCGGCGCCGACACCACCGAATTCGTCCGGAACCGAATTCAGATGCAGGAGGAACACATGAAGGAAATCTGGGAGATCTTCGGGGATCGGGTCCGGGCGATCCTGCCGCTCCTGGAGACGGAAATCAAAGGGGCCAAGATGCTCAACCGGACCATCGACTATCTCTTCGTCCCCGAAAGATAGGGGTCTTCAACAGCCATGAAAAAGCCGGATGCGGCCGTCCGGTTTTTTCATGGCCCCATCGTCCGACCACCGAGATCCAGGCCGAACCGGAACAACAATTTCGTCAGAGCCCAAGAAAGACGGTACAATTTTGTCCTTCCCTTCTCGACGCCCGGTCTCCTGCAGAACAAGAATATCTTAATATATCCATCATGTTGTAAATATTTCACCCTGTTGGCATCGCCATTGCTCTTCTGTCGAGTAAACGGGAACGCACCCAAAGGCGGCATCCGCCATCCCTGTACCGGAAGGTGCCGCGATAGGGACTCCCGAAACATCAGCGGTGGAGGTATACGACCATGAATACGGGAGACACAGCTTGGGTTTTGACCTCGGCGGTCCTGGTCCTGGGGATGACGATCCCCGGCCTGGCTTTCTTCTACGGGGGGCTGGTGAGGAGGAAGAACGTCCTGTCCATCCTCATGCAGTGCTTCATCATCGCCTGCGTTATCAGCCTGCAGTGGGTCCTCTTCGGTTATTCGCTGGCCTTCGGGCCCGATACCGGAATGGGGATCATCGGAAGCATGAAATGGGCCGGCCTTAACTTCGTCGGAGGGGCGCCCAACGCCGACTATGCGGCGACGATCCCCCA
Organism: Deltaproteobacteria bacterium; assembly: GCA_021372415.1. Taxonomy (GTDB): domain Bacteria; phylum Desulfobacterota; class Syntrophia; order Syntrophales; family UBA5619; genus JAKAFS01. Next base: position 2,256 of record JAJFUM010000272.1, on the reverse strand, counting down.
CCAGGTCTTTATGATCTTTCAGGCAATGTTCGCTGTCATCACACCGGCGCTGATCATCGGCGCCTTCGCGGAGCGGATGAAGTTCTCAGCCTTCCTGATCTTCACGGTCCTCTGGGCAACCCTGGTCTACGATCCCCTGGCTCACTGGGTCTGGGGCATGGGGGGTTGGCTCCGGAACCTGGGGGCCCTGGACTTCGCCGGCGGGATCGTCGTCCATGTCAGTTCCGGGATCTCGGCCCTGACCCTGGCGGTCCTCCTGGGAAAACGTTGCGGTTATGCCCAACAGCCTTTCCGGCCTCATAATCTCCCCTTCACGGTCCTGGGGGCGGCGCTTCTCTGGTTCGGGTGGTTCGGCTTCAACGCCGGCAGCGCCCTGGGCGCCAATGAGCTGGCTGCCAACGCCTTCGTGACAACCCATGTCGCCACGGCCGCGGCGGGATTGACCTGGGCCCTCATCGAATGGTGGCACCATGGGGCACCCACGGTCCTGGGGGCCGCGACGGGGGCCGTCGCCGGGCTGGTGGCCATCACCCCGGCCTGTGGTTTCGTCAACCCCATGAATGCGATCTTTATCGGAATCCTGGTCGCCCTGTTCTGCTACATCGCCGTGGTTCTGATTAAATCCCACCTGGGTTACGACGACTCCCTCGACGCCTTCGGCGTCCACGGCGTGGGCGGCATCTGGGGCACCCTGGCCACGGGGCTTTTCGCCGAAAAGGCGGTCAACGCCGCCGGCGCAGACGGCCTCTTCTTCGGGAACCCCAAGCAGTTCCTGGTCCAGTTGCTCCTGGTCGTCATCGCGCCCATCTTCGCGGCGGTGATGACCTGGATCATCTTCAAGGCCGTCGATGGCATGGTCGGCATGCGAGTGGACAAGAAGGACGAGATCGTCGGTCTCGACCTGACCCAACAGAGCGAGTCAGCCTACACCGTCGTGGAATGACGGGGCTTACCAACGGAACCCAGACGTCTCGTCCCACGGTTCCGTAGAGATCGGAGGATAGTGTCATGAAATACATCGTCGCCATCATCCAGCCGCACAAGCTGGAGGAGGTCAAGCAGGCCCTTGAATCGGTGGATGTCAACCTGATGACCGTCTCCAACGTCCTGGGACAGGGGAGACAGAAGGGGTACACTGAGATCTACCGGGGGGCCAAGGAGGTGGGCGGCCTCCTGAGGAAGGTCCGGCTCGACATCGCCGTCAACGAGGAGTTCGTCGAGCCGACGATCGCCGCCATCAACAGAGGGGCCCGTACCGAATCGGGAAAGGTAGGGGACGGAAAGATCTTCGTCTTGGACCTGGTCGACTGTGTCCGGATCAGCTCCGGGGAACGGGGCGGGAAGGCCATCGGCTGAAGTGGAGCCTGCAGGATGCTCCGACAATCGGGGGTGATGAGATGGAAAATCGTTATGCCTATCCCGGCGAAGACTTATTGAGAAACAGCACCGCCGACTATGAGAAGCACATCATCATCTCGGCCCTGGAGCGAACCGGTGGCAACCAGAGTCAGGCGGCCAGACAGTTGGGGACGACCCGTAGGATCCTGATGTACCGGATTCGGAAATACGGAATCGACCCGGAACGGTTCTTCAGGAAAGCGACGGAGAAGGGCTCCGGCCGCTGAGTCCCCGACTCCCCTCTCTCCCCCGCACCGCCGCGGGATTGTCTCGATCCTGGGAACGCGGGACCATGAAATTTCCACCTGTTAAGAGAAGAGCGATGGGATTCCAACTTGGGTTGGATTCCCATCGCTGCTCTTCCCGTCAGAACGGCCTGGCCAGCGGCGATGCCTGCAGGCGGTCCTGGAACCCCAGGAGCCTCACGCCGTCCAGCGATGAACCAAGCCCCCTGGAAGGGCTGCAGGATGAGTCCAAACGGCCTCGGGCACAGTTCTCCCTCACGATCCAACGGATCCCCAGCCGCCACCGCTAGGGGAATTACCTCCCAGACGATCCCCCCAAACGGCCATCACCATTCCGACCTCCTTTCGCCCATGCGGCGTACAGGAAGACCGACCATTCCCACCTTCTCCTAGTGAGAAGGGAATGGCCAGGCCCTCCCCGGTCTGACGCCTCCAAGACACACCGCCGCCGTCACTGGGCTGGGGCCACAGCGTTGCGGACCGGACGGAGGGGTTCAAGGCACGGGGGAGATGCCACCGTGACTACGAGGGCGGCTTCCCCAACCCCTTGAGTTCCCCTTTTCCCCCCCGTTGACAGGGTCTTGAAGGCGTCGTCGATGGTGGTGAAATGCCC
>JAJFUM010000268.1 GCA_021372415.1 Deltaproteobacteria bacterium | reverse complement strand
GCCCTGATCCTGGCCGGGGCCCTGCTGTTCTATCTCTTTGAAGCGAACTTCATCCTGAAAGGGGTCCCCTGGTCCGCGCAGTTCCTCGACGCCCTCTTCCAGTCGGTCACGGCCAGGACCGCTGGGTTCAACACCGTGGAGATGGGCAAACTTACCAATGCGACGATCCTCCTGATGATCCTCCTCATGTTTATCGGGGCCTCTCCCGGCTCCACCGGTGGCGGGATCAAGACCACGAGCTTCACGATCCTTCTCCTGGTCATCTGGAACCGCATGCGGGGGCGCTACCATATCAACGTGATGAACCGGCGGATCCCGAGAGAGATCGTCGGCCGGACGATGGCTATCATCTTCGCGGCGGCCTTCGCGGTGGTCCTGATCACGTCGGTCCTCCTCTTTTCCTCCGGGACCGGCGCCGGGGCGCCGGACCAGAGCCGGCACCTCTTCGTAGAATACCTCTTCGAGACGGTCTCCGCCTTCGGAACGGTGGGCCTCTCCATGGGAGTGACGCCGAAGCTCAACGATATCCAGAAACTGGCCGTGATCCTGATGATGTTCGCCGGTCGCGTCGGCCCTCTGACTCTGGCCTTCTCCTGGTTCACCGTGGGGAAGAAGGAGATCACGTACGCGGAAGAGTCGGTGATGGTCGGATAAAGAGAAAGTGTGAAGCGGCAAGGAGGTTCGTATCATGCAAAAGCGGGTCGTCGTCATCGGGCTCGGGATCTTCGGGTCCAACATCGTCCGGGAGCTCTGTGCATGTGGCTTCGAGGTGATCGCCATCGACAAAAATAAGGAGGCCGTCCAGCGGGTGAGAGACTGCTCCACCAAAGCGATCGTGGCCGACGGGACGGACAAGGAGATCATGGATGAGATCGGGATCCAGGAGGATGACGTCTGCATCGTTTCCTTCGGAGAGGACCTGGCAGCCTCGACTCTGACGACGCTGCACCTCAGGCAGATGAAGGTCAAGACGATTATCGTCAAGGCCCCCAACGATGAACACAAACTGATTCTGGAAAAGGTCGGGGCGACGGAGGTCATGATTCCGGAGAAGGAGATCGCCCACAAGGTGGCCAAGGGCCTCATCTCCCCAAACGTGATCGACTATCTGCCCCTCTCCGAGGATTACGCGATCTTCGAGATGGCCCCGCCCAACGATTTTCTGGGAAAGACCATCGCCGAGCTACAGCTCCGAAGCCGCTACCACATTAACGTCATCGCCGTCCGAGACGTCGTCTCCGGAAAGGTCCACATGGTCCCCCCGGCGGACTTCGTGATCAAGGATGGCGAGGTCCTGGTCGTTGTCGGCCGGGATGAGGACATCCAGAAGGTCAAGTAGTCATCCCCAGACACAACCCCCTGCCGATGATGCGCACCGGTTGGACTGCCCTTCCGTCGTGTCACCCTGGCCGAGACGGAGAGAAAGGGCAACGATAGGGGGCGGAGAGGATGTCTGTCCCCTGGCAATCAGGGCGCTCCGTGAGAAACGTCCGAAGGTTAACGAATCAGCTTCGATGGGCATTCCCGAACGGAAAAGGGGATTACCCCTTTATCAGGCGGCAACCCCCTCTTGTGTCCTGAATGCCCCGGATACTTGGTATCGCGTTCCTAGAAACGCCAGTTCACGATGATCATCCCGGTGGCCAGCTCGCTGGGGAAATTCGAGAACCACTTGTTCTCGGAAATCACGTTCACAATGCCGATCTGGAGCCCGGAGTCTGCCTTGGCGGCGTAGTTGACGACGCCGAGTTGAAAACCCGTTAGAACGCCGGCACAGTTCACGACCCCCGACTGAAAGCCCTTCATGGCGTTGTCCGTGTAGTTGACGAGGCCGTCCTGCCATCCGTAGAAGTCCTTGCTCACGTAATTGACCAGCCCCCACTGGACCCCCTTGTAGGTCTCCGCATAGTTGAGAATGATGCCCAGGCTGAAACCGGCGCTTTCCC
>JAJFUM010000260.1 GCA_021372415.1 Deltaproteobacteria bacterium | reverse complement strand
GACCCCCCGGGAAAAGGGGCCAGGGACACGGACTGAAACGCCTCTTGGGCCGCGCTGATGTTGGCCTCGGCCCGTGCGGGCATCTCTTCCCGTATGGCCTCGGCGATGGCCGAAAGCGGTGGCATGTCCAGGATACGGGCGAAAGCGCCGATCATCGCCGTGTTGACGATCGGGTGGGTCCGCGTGCCGAGGTCCCGACCCAGAGCGATCCGGTTCGCGTCCACAAAGGCCACCCGGAAAGGGGCGAACCGATCCGCCTCCTCCGGGGGCGAGGGGCTGTTGATGAGGAGCCATCCGCCCGGCTTCAGCCCCCTGGTCACATCGATGGACTGCGGGAGCGACCGATCCTGGACGACGACGTGATCGGGAGCGGTGACGTTTGTCCTGAGGAGGATCTTCTCCCTGTCCAGACGGACGTAGGCTTCAACCGGGGCACCCCGCCGCTCGACACCGAAAAAAGGAAAACTTTGGACCTCGTAACCCGCCCGGAAGAAGGCCTTGGCCAGAAGGATGGTGGCGACGACGGTCCCCTGGCCGCCGCGCCCGTGAAAACGGAGTTCCAGCATGGGACCTCCCTTAAGTGCGGTTCCAGACCACAACCAGCGCCTTCGCCGGTTTCCCGTCGAGGGAGCGGAAGCTGTGGTTGAGGTCCGACTCAAAGTAGATGGTGTCGCCGGGATCCAGGACTTCAACGCGGTTGTCCGTCCGGAATTCCAGCCTTCCCTCCAGAAGGTAGGCAAATTCCTCCCCCTCGTGGCTGGTGAAGACCATATCAGCCGTCTCAGAGGGTTGGAACTCCACGAGGAGAGGCTCCATGTGCTTGCCGGACTTGCGTGTTTCCAGGGCCTCGTAGACGTAGTCCACCTCGCCCTCCCGGTGGTGGGGCCGCTTACGGATCGGAACGCGCTCGTTGCTGCGGGTGAGGGAGATCCGCACCCCAGGTGCCTCGTCCTTGAAGAAATGGCCCATCCCCACACCAAGGGCGCGTGCAAGATTCAGCAGCGTCGCGACGGGGGGGACGAAATCCCCGTTCTCGATGTCGGCAAGAAGGGTTTTGGGGAGAGCCGTCTTGGCGGCGAGGTCTTCGAGGGTGAATCGTTGTTTTTCGCGGAGGGTCCTGATTTTCCGGCCGATCTCGAGTTCCTCGACCGCGGAGGCCGCCTCTTTGTCCTGTGCCATGGCATCACCTCGGCAAAGATTCAAGGACGTACCACTGTGTGGAAGGAGCAAACCCAACGCTGAACGGGTGCATGCCTCAAGAGCGGTTGAACGAAGACAGCGGGAGCGGTCTGAAGAGGATCAGCAGAATGCTGGGATTATAAGCGGTATTGGCGCCGCCGTAAAGCGAAAAAATTCTGAAGCCGGTCGACTGGCCCTCGGGACAAACTCGCTCCCTGGCCTCGACGGTTTATGGCAATGTGTCGGTTCCTGGAGAATCCCTGACACTCCGGTCAGCCTTCTGGTTTGGATTACGGACGGCCAGCCCTCGGGAGCAAGCGGGTGGCTTTCGGGAGCCGTTCCTTGGGCACCCCCAGGGCCATCGCGATCTGCCGTAATTTATCCTGAATGATGAGGAGGTTTCTCGGACCCATGCGGATGAAGTGCTTCTGCGCCTTGTTCAGACCTTCCAGCCGATCGTCGACAAACAGGTAATTGATCCCCTTTTCAGCTGGCTTCAGTTCGATTTCCCCTTCCACAAGGGGGACACGCAGGACCGTGCGGATGGCCTTCATAAAGACAGGTTCGACGTTTTGGTTCGGGTAGCCCAGGTTGTGGTAGGCTTCCTGAAAAAGCGGCAACAACTCATGAAACAGGCGTGCGACGGTCTGGGGGTCGACGGAGGAGAGGATAGCCGTGATCCCGTCGTAGCGACGGTAGCTGTTCGGATCCAGAACGATGCGGGAGGCACGCTCCTCTACCAGGAAGGGGGCTTCGAAGGCCAGGAAACCGAGGTGCGGTTTCGGGCTTATCCCCTCGGCGATGTTCACGGCAACGACCGTGATGATGCGAATCAGGTGGTCGATCTTCAACCAGTCGTGAAACCCGGGATGGACCGAAAGCCCCTGCGCCCGCCCGCGGACCCAGACATCGCTCTGGTCAAGGGTCACTGGCGGAGTCGGTAACTTTTCAAGCCTGATTTCTCCGGACGGCGGTTCTGCCGATGCGGTCCCGGCCGGTTGCGCCGCTTCGACTGGGGGGGCGGGCGTTGTCTCTACGACGACAGGGGGCTGGACGGTCGCGGGTGCAGGTCCCTGTGCTGAGCGGAAATACAGGGAAAGGAGCCCCCCTGCGATGAGGATCGCCAAAATCACCACCCCTGTCCATATGCTTTTCCCTTTGAGCTTTCCGGCGAACTTGTCAATCTTCATCGAGTCACCTCCAGAATTTTCAAGGGACAGGCTCCTCTCCATCCGGGAGCGTCCCGATACAATCCACGTCAATGGCCCATACGGAGTGGGTTCAGTTAATGGTTGATATCGAGAGACGCGGGAGATGCGCTTCGCGTCGCGGAATCCAATGGCGGTGCCTTACCGGATGGGTTTCCAAGCCGGTGCGTTTGCGTTACAATTGCCAGAATGGAATTGCAGCGTATCAGATCACGGGCCGGGAGTCAAAGAAATTAGGTCCTTGGTCCCCAGTGGACGCAAGGGCTTTCAGACGGCATGTCGGATGGGTCTTCTGTTTTTCCGTCCTTGCCTTCGGTTAGCACTTGTGTCAATGTTTCCCGCACGGAGGGGATTGTTCTGCGGGAAGCAGGCATGCCGTCCGTTCACGCCCCTGTAAGGCGACGCGCTTCACAGACCATCGGTCCTGTGCGAAAACCGCGCAGGCCGCGCAATTCCGACAACGCTCAACCTGATTCGATCTGACAGGGAATTTACCTGGATAACCGGTCGACCCGTCCTGTAACCGGGAAGGAGAGGCTTATGAACGAAAGGGTGGCGCAAACCTACCGAAAGAAGCTGACCAGTGCGGAAGAAGCCATCGGGAAGATCTCTCAGGGGAAAAGGGTCTTCGTGGGGTCCTTTTGTTCGGAGCCCCAGCATCTTGTTTCCTCCCTCCTGAAAAACACCGATCGTTTCTTCGATATCGAATTGATCCGGTTCCTGAACCTCGAAGGGTCTCTCATGGGCCTCACCGCCGATGAAACCAAGGGCCGCAGCTATCATGTCCGGTCGATCTATCAGGGCTCCGGGATGCTGGACGGCCTGTCCGCGGCGAAGAGGTTCCTGACCCCCATGAACTTTTTTCTGGTCCCATCCCTTTTTTCCGAGAGGCACCTGCCGCTTCATTATGCCTTGGTGCAGGTCTCGCCTCCCGATGATTTCGGCTGGATGAACCTGGGGGTTTCCGTGGACATCACGCTGGCCGCGGCGCAGGCGGCCGACGTGGTGATCGCCCAGGTCAACCCCCGCATGCCCCGGGTTCCCGGCTACGGGATTCTCCATATCGATGAGGTCGATATTGTTGTGGAAAAGGAGGAAGAACTCCTGACGACCTATCCCCTGCCGGATCTTCCGGGGATGGAGAACATCGCCAGGTTCGTCTCCAATCTCGTGGAAGACGCCTCGACGATCCATCTGTCGCCGGGGCTGCCCTCCGGGCTGGTCCTGGCGGCCCTGGGAGACAAGAACGACCTCGGCATCCATTCCCAGTTCCTTCTGGATTCGGTTCAGGCCCTCTGCAGCCGGGGTGTCATCACGAACCGGAAAAAGGGCTGTAACGACGGGAAGATGATCGCGGCGGGCGCCATCGGTTCCGATGAACGGCTCTACCGATTCCTGGATCAGAATCCGGCCGTTGAATTCCGGCCTTCCGATTACGTGAGCAACCCGCGCGTCATCTCCAGCCATCAACGCATGACGGCCATCCAGATGGCGACGAAGATCGACCTGAAGGGCCAGGTGGCCGCAGACGGCATGCCCCAGAATCATTTTGCCGACGTTGCCGGCATGGTCGATTTCACGAGGGGCGCCTCGATGGCCCCGGGCGGCAAGACGATCCTGATCATCCCCTCCGTGATCCCGGATGAGGGCGCGAGCAACATCATCCCGGAGATAGCGGCCGGCTCCGTCGTGGTCCCGGCGTCGGACACGACCTACGTGGTCAGCGAATACGGCGTGGTCAATCTCTTCGGCAAGAACGTCCAGGAACGGGCGATGGCCATGATCAGCATCGCCCATCCGAAGTTTCGCGACGGGCTTTTCGCAGAGGGCAAGGCCATGGGGCTGATCGGCCAGGAGCGGAGGATCGACGAGTCGATCCGGGGGGTGTACCCCGCCTGGATGGAGGAATCCGCCGACATCGGCGGAGCAAGGATCACCTTCCGGCCGGCCAAGGCGACCGACGGCCGGCTGATCCAGGAGCATTTCTACGAGATGGACAAGGAGGACGTCACCAAACGCTTCTTCGGGCTGCGTTTCCATTTCTTCTGGGACGAACTCAAGGACATGTTCATGGTGGACTATAAGAATCGGTTTTCCGTGATCGCCTATCTGGGGGAAGAGGGGCTCGGAAAGGTGATCGGCATGGGCATGTACGGCGCCGACGAGGGGAAGGACATGGCGGAGGTGGCCTATTCGCTGGACGGCCGGTGGCAGGGCAAGGGCCTGGCCTCCAAGCTGCAGATGAAGATCGTGGACGCCGCCAGGCACAACGGCTTTGCCGGGCTCTACGCAAGGACCTTTCCCGACAACAAGACGATGATCAAGCTATTCAAGAAATTGCCCTACAGGGTATCCAGCCGGTATGAGGAGGGGGATATCCTGATGGAGGCACGCTTTGCCGAGCCCATTGAGCCCAAGAAGGAAAATCCATCATAAAGCGCCGAAGGGCTTGCGATGATCGTCCCCGAGGAGCAGAACAAGGAAGCGGTCAAGACGGTCGGGTGACCGGATGGAGAAAAAGGCCCTGATCCCTGCCCCGGACGGGGCAGGGATCAAAGGGCTGGTTCCCCAAGCGGGGTAGGGTCCGGCGTTTGCGTCAGCGCTTGCGGTTTTCCGGCCGGAGGGCCCGGACGGCGGCGCCGGCCTGCCACATCTCGGTGTTTCTCATGGCATCCAGCTCGGCGTTGAGCTTTTCCCGGTAGTCGGGGGCGTTGTTCACCGCAAGGACGATCCGGGTCTCTTCACCGGACCGGACCGACTCGTAGAGCTTGTCGAAGACCGGGTCGACGGCCTCCCTGAAGGGACCCTTCCAGTCCAGGGCCCCCCGCTGGGCCGTGGTGCTGCAGTTGGCGTACATCCAGTCCATCCCGTTTTCCGCCACGAGCCGGATCAGGCTCTGGGTCAGCTCTTCCACCGTCTCGTTGAAGGCCTCGCTGGGGCTGTGGCCGTGCTTGCGCAGGACGTTGTACTGGGCCTCCATGACCCCGGCCAGGGCCCCCATCAGGATGCCCCGCTCACCGGTCAGGTCGCTGTAGACCTCCATCTCGAAGGTCGTTGGGAAGAGGTAGCCCGAGCCGATCGCCACGCCCAGGGCAAGGGTCTTCTCCTTGGCCTTGCCGGAGTAATCCTGGAAGATCGCGTAGCTCGAGTTGATCCCGCTCCCGTCGAGGAAGTTGGTCCGGAGCGACCGGCCCGACCCCTTGGGGGCGACGAGGATGACGTCGATCTCCTTGGGCGGGATGACCTGGGTCTGATCCCGGTAGGTGATGGAAAAGCCGTGGGAGAAGTAGAGGGTCTTCCCCTTGGTCAGGTAGGGTTTGATCGTGGGCCACATCTGCGTCTGGCCGGCGTCGGACAGCAAGTACTGGATCACCGTCGCCCGCTTGGCGGCTTCCTCGATGGGGAAGAGGGTCTTGCCCGGAACGAACCCGTCCTGGACGGCCTTGTCCCAGGTCCTGCCGCCCTCGCGCTGCCCCACGATCACTCGAATGCCGTTGTCGCGGAGGTTCAGGGCCTGCCCCGGCCCCTGGACGCCGTAGCCGAGGACCGCCACGGTCTCGTCCTTCAGGATCTCCTGGGCCTTGCTCAGGGGGAATTCCTCCGAGGTCACCACCTCTTCCCAGACACCGCCGAAATTAATCTTTGCCATATTGCTCTCCTTTTTAATGTATGCAACGGGACCAGTCTGCCCGGTCCTTGCTGTGACGAGGCCATCCGACCCCGTTAAAACCTATCCGTCCTGTTTCTGCCGAAAGACGGCGATCGCCCCGGTCCGGTTCATCTCCTCTACGCCGAAGGCATCGAAATACTTCAAAATTGCTGCCGTCTTGTCCTTGTTGGCCGTGATCTCCATGGTGAGCTGGTCTTCGGACATGGCCACGACCCGGCAGCCGAAGAGGTCGATCGCCCGAAGGACCTCGGTCCGATTGGCCTCGGTGAGGCGCAGGCTGATGAGCATCAGTTCACGCTGGACAGCCGGGGCGTCGGTGAAATCCGTTACGGAGATGACGTCGATGAGCTTGTCGAGCTGTTTCTTGATCTTCTCGGTGAAGTCGCTCTCGGCGCGGCTCGTCAGGGTGATCCGGGAGACCTCGGGGTTGGTCGTCTCGGCGACGCAGAGGCTCCGGATATTGTAGCCCCGGCTGCTGAAGACGCCGGCAATCCGGGAGAGGACCCCAGGCTGGTTGTTCACCAGCAGGGATATGGTGTGTTCCTTAATGGCCATATTGATCTTCCTTTCAGTCTTTTTTCTTCCAACCTCCGTTACATCACGGATTGGGAAGCCGGTCCTTCACCGGGGTTCAGGATCTTGTTTCGACCAGGATCATCCTCGCTGCGCTGCCGGGAAAAAGTTCGCTCCTCCCGAAGTCCGTCTCCCCAAGCCTCTGCTTTGGCTGCAACCAGAGACAGTCTTTTCCCAACAAGCGTCAGGAGACGTCTCCTGGCGCTTCCTCATTTCCCGCAGATCATCTCCACGTTCGAGCAGCCCGGCGGGATGATCGGATAGACGTAGTTGTCCGGATCGACCATCGCCTCGATCATGTAGGGGCCGTCGGCGGCACTCATCCGGGCGATGGCCTCGGCCGGGTCCTCGTCCACGGCGACCCGTTCGGCCGGGACGCCGAAGCCCTTGGCCACCGCCACCAGATCGACCCGGTCGCCCAGGTGGCTCTCGGCGAAACGGGATTCGTAGAAGAGATCCTGGATCTGCCGGATCATCCCCAGGTGGCCGTTGTTGATCACGACGATCTTGATGGGGAGGCGGTAGTTGCTGATCGTGGCCAGCTCCTGGATGTTCATGTAGAAGCCCCCGTCGCCGCAGATGACGACCACGTCGCGTTCGGGTGCGCCCACCTTGGCGCCGATGGCCGCCGGGACCGAGAAGCCCATCGTCCCCATCCCGCCGCTCGTCAGCAGGCTCCGGGGCGAACGGGGCTTCCAGGTGCGCACCGTCCAGATTTGGTTGAGGCCCACGTCGGGGATGACGATCGCGTCCCGGGCCATGGCTTTCTGGACCTTCCGGATGAGGTCGCCCGCCTGGCCGCAGCCGCCGTCGACGAGTTTTTCCTCCTGAGCCTGCCTCTCCGTCCGGATCCGCTCCATCCAGGGGGCCCTTTCCCGGGGGACGATCAGGGGGATCAGCTCCGCCAGGGCGTCCCCGATGTCCCCGACGTAGGGGAGCGCCACGGGGATGTTTTTCCCGATCGAGGTCGCATCGATGTCGATCTGGGCCACGGTGGCCAGCGGGGCGAACTCCTCGATGAGGGAGGTGCTCCGCTCCGTGAAGCGCGCCCCGAGGGCGAGGATGAAATCGGCCTGATGGATCATCCGGTTGGCCAGTTCGTTCCCGTGCGTGCCGATGAAGCCGAGGTTGAATCCGTTGGGGGACTGGACCGAGCCGATCCCCATCATCGTCGTGACAAAGGGGAGCTGACCCTTCTGGACGAGTTCGGTCATCTTCTCGCAGGCATCCCCCAGTTTCACGCCGCCGCCGATGAGCAGGACCGGACGCTCGCTCCGGTTGAGGGCCTGGGCGATCCGTTCGATCTGTTCCCGGTTCTCGATCCCCTTGGGCGTCGCCGCCGGGGCCTTCCTGGGCTGCTCGTCGCACAGGGCCGTCAGGATGTCCTTCGGGATGTCCACCAGGACCGGGCCGGTCCTGCCTGTGCTGGCCAGTTGGAAGGCCTGGCGGACGGACGAGGCGACCTGGCCGACATCCCTCACCATCAAGCTGTGCTTGGTGATAGGCATCGTGATCCCGATGATGTCCGTCTCCTGGAAGGCATCGCGGCCCCAGAGGTCGCTGTCCACCTGAGCCGTAAGCGCGACCAGGGGGGTCGAATCCATGTAGGCGGTGGCGATCCCCGTAACGAGGTTCGTCGCCCCAGGGCCGGAGGTGGCCAGGCAGACCCCCACCTTGCCCGTCGCCCGGGCGTAGCCGTCGGCGGCATGGGCCGCTGCCTGCTCGTGGCGCATCAGGTAATGCCGGATCGGGCCGTCGGACAGGCGGTCGTGGAGCGGCAGGGTATTCGCCCCGGGGTAGCCGAAGATCACATCGACCCCCTCCTCCAGCAGGGTTTTGATAACGATATCCGCACCGGTGATAGCCATGGTTTGCTCCTTTCAGGAATAAAAAAAGCCGCCGATTCTCCCGAACCGCGGCTTCTGCAGAAATGAAAAAGCCGCGGCCTTAGGGGCTCGCGGCTCTTGTCTTTTTAGGTCAACCCATCAAAGACGCCGAGCAGCAGCCCCCGTGCGTACGAGTACGACGACTCCGAGTACGAGAAGCAGGCTGCTGATGAAGGTCTGATGGATCATAAATACCCTTTGAAACTATAATTTCTGTTCATTTTATAAGACAAGCCGTTTTTTGTCAAGATCTTTTTTCCGAGGAAGCCCTTTCGGTTCAGAGGATGATCCCCACCACAGCGCCGGCCATCAGGGTCGCCATGGTGCCCGAGACGATCGTTTTTACCCCCAGTCCGGTGATCTCCGCACGCCGTTTGGGGGCCATGGCCCCCATCGCGCCGATCATGATCCCGAGGCTTCCGAGGTTGGCGAAGCCGCAGAGGGCATAAGTCATGATCAGCCTGCTGTGGGGGCTCAGGGCCTCCGGCGGGAGTTTGGCCATGTCCACATAGGCGATCAGTTCGTTCAGGACGGTTTTCGTCCCCATCAGGGCGCCGGCCGTTTGCGCCTCCGGCCAGGGGATGCCGATCAGCCAGACGATAGGGGCCATCCCGTAACCCAAAAGACGCTGGAGCGTGATCTCCCGCCCCCCGAAGGGGGGAAGCCATCCCAGGAATCCGTTGACCAGGTGGACCACGGCGATCAGGACGATCAGCATGGCCACGATGTTGAAAAGCAATTCGATCCCCTGCATCGTCCCCTTGGTGATGGCGTCCAGGGCCCCGGTCGCTTCCTGCGGAGGGACGAGTCGTCCGGCAGTGGGGTCCTCCGTCTCCGGGATCATGATCCGGGAGAGCATGATGGCTGCGGGGATCGTGATGACCGAGGCGACCAGGATATGGCCCAGGGCATCGGGCAGGACCGATTTGAGAATGCTGGCATAGAGCACCATGACGGTGCCCGCGATCCCGGCCATTCCGCAACTCATGGTCACGAACAGTTCGCTGCGGGTCATCTTCTCCAGATAGGGGCGGATGAACAGGGGGGACTCCACCATCCCCAGGAAGATATTGGCGGCGGCGCTCAGGCCCACGGCCCCTCCGATCCGCATCGTCTTCTGCAGGAGCCAGGAGAAGGCCCTGACAAAGAGGGGAAGGATCCGCCAGTAGAAGAGGAGGGAGGAGAGGGCGCTGATGACCAGAACGAGCGGCAGGGCCTGAAGGGCGAAGACATAGCTGGCGCCGGGAGTCTGTTCCGCGAAAGGCAGGGGCGCGCCGCCCAGATAGCCGAAGACGAAGCTGGTGCCGGCCCGGGTCGATTCCTCAAGCAGGATGACGGCTTTGTTCAGGAGCCCAAACAGATCCCTGACCGGGGGGATCCTCAGAAGGACCAGGGCGATGGCGAACTGCAGGGCGAGGCCGGTGAAGAGGTCCCGGCCGGAGACCTTCCGCCGCTTTTCGCTGATGGCCCAGGCGAGCCCCGTCAGAACGAGAATGCCGAGCAGGGGCTGAAGTATCATCGTGCGGGTGCCGGCGCACCGTGGACCTCGAGGGCGTAGATCCTGTCGTCCACATAGAGGACCGGGTTGACGGTATAGTCCGTTTTGGGGGCCATCTCAAGGGTGATCGTCAGGATGCCGGCGGCGGAATTCAGGTTGGCCTGGACCCTGCGGATCAGCGCCCCTTCGGGCTTGAGTTCTGCCCACTCCTTTTTCATGGAGGCGGTTCGCGTGACATCCATGACGATCATCGGCTTATCCCCCTCGATGGAATAAACCGCGGGCATGTAGGCCCGATCGAATTCCACGAGCAGCACCTCCTTGCCTTCGGGAAGGACTTTGCAGCGGATTGATTTGACGGTCACCGAATAGGTCGCCGGCGGGGGTTTTTTTACCGCGGTCGGTTCCCCTTTTGTCTCGGCCGGGGTGTCGACCTTGAGGAGCCTGGGTGCATAGACATAACCCAGGGCCTTCTTCTCCGACCGCTCCGTTTCCTCGGGATCGAATACGGCGTACCAGTCGTCCCTCAGGAAATCCGCCCTCACCTTCTGCCCCGGCGTCAGGGAGCCCCGGACGCGGGAATGGATAGTCCGTTTCTCGCGGATGTTCGTCTTGGCATCGGGCTGCATGATCGTCCCCCACCGTTCGTGAGGCGAGGCCTGGCCCGGGGTGGCCGATGCGCAGAGGGACGCCAGGAAGAAAAGCAGCGTGATCATGGGGATCGTCCCGGTCTTTTTGCCCCTCTCCGGGATGATGATGCCCGCCATACCCACCTCCGGTTCTCTGTCTGCCGTTTGGCCCTGAGGATACGGAAAGGCGTTCTGTCTGTCAAGGGGCGATCCTGGGCCGTACCCGGGGATGATGGACAGCGACACACTTATGTGCTAGGAAGTCCACAAAAAGATAGACGGCAGTTTCTTCCGGGGCTTTTCCAAAGGGTGAGCCTCGGCTGAAGGCCGGCATTGCGCGGAGGATGGGAACGAATATGACCGTGATCGGGAAATGGCTGAATCCATGGATCTTTGTCGCTATGGGGTTTCTGCTTGTTGCAGGTCCCATCGCACCGCTCTGGGCCCAGGAGGATAGGGCCTCCTACCCTCCTGTTTTGCCCGGCTACAGTTCCATCAAGGTCTTCGACCGTGAAGGCCGGTTTGTAGGCCGGATCCTGCCGGAAAAGCGGTACTGGATCCCCATCGACCAAATCCCCCCTTTCCTTCAGAAAGCCCTGATTGCCGTTGAAGACGCACGATTTTACGAACATGGGGGGATCGACATCCGTGGGATCACCCGGGCCCTGGTGAGGGACGTGGTCAAGGGGAAGATGGCCGAAGGGGGCTCCACCATCACCCAGCAACTGATCAAGAACAAATACCTGACGAGCGAAAAGACCCTCCAGAGAAAGGTCAAGGAAGGTATCCTGGCTCTGGAATACGAGCGCAAATATACCAAGAAACAGATCCTGGAGATGTACTTCAACGAGGTCTTATTCGGGAACGGGGCCTGGGGGATCGTCCAGGCCGCACGGCTCTATTTCGACAAATACCCGCAGGAGCTGACCGAGGCGGAATGCGCCCTCCTGGCCGGCGTTCCCAAGGCCCCGAGCCGCTACAACCCCTTGGGAAATCCGGCGAAGATCCGCGATCGGAAGAACCTGGTCCTCAAGCGGATGCGGGAGCTCAAGATGATCACCCCGGCACAGGAAAAGGCCCTGCGGGTCCAGCCCATCGCCGTCGTCCAGCCGGGAGCGGCCCCTTACTACCTGGCCCATGTCCGCAATAAGCTGGTCGAGCGCTACGGGGCGCAGATCATCGAACAGGGCGGGCTGGAGGTGACGGCGGCCATGGACCTGAGGCTGCAGAGGATTGCCGAAAAGGTCCTGCGGGAGGGGATCGGACGGGTCTCCTCCCAACTTCAGGGGGCCATCCTGTGCCTGGATCTCCAGACCGGCGATGTCCTGGCGGCCGTGGGAGGGGTCGATTTCGCCCGGAGCCCTTACAACCGGGCCTTTTACGCCAAACGCCAGCCCGGCTCGTCCATCAAGCCTCTGATCTATGCCGCGGCCCTGGAGAAGGGGTATACCGCAGCCAGCCGATGGAACGACGAGCCGGTCTCCTATCCCCGCAGCCATCATGAGACCTGGAAACCGCGGAACTACGGGGGAACGCTTTACGGGGAGCAGACCCTGCGGCAAGCCCTGGCCCACTCCAACAACATCATTACGGTCAAACTGCTGGAGGCCATCGGGGTCCCCTATTTCGTCCAGTTTGCCGGAGACCTGGGGCTTTCCCTGCGTTCTCCCAATGATCTGTCCTTGGCGCTGGGGACCGATGAGGTCACCCTGAGCGACCTGGTCGCAGCCTACACCCCTCTGGCCACGGGGGGGTTACGGTCCGAGCCAAGGACCATCATCCGCATCTTTGAGAAGCACCCGAACACCTGGACGGAGATCCCGCCGGCAATCAAGCCGGTCCTCTCGCCGGCCCTCGCCTTTGTCACCACGCAGATGATGAGGGACGTGCTCACCTACGGGACGGCCAAGTCGCTCAGCGGTTTCGCCCAGCGGCGCCCGGCCGCCGGGAAGACGGGGACGACCGACGATTACCGGGACGCCTGGTTTATCGGCTATACCCCGCAGTTCATCACCGGCGTCTGGGCGGGCTACGACAAACCCCGGTCCCTGGGAAAGGGATTCACCGGGGGGGCCATCTGCGCCCCCATCTGGGGACGGTTCATGGATCAGGCCTTGGCCGACAGGCCCGTTGCCGACTTTTCCAAACCCGATACCGCCGTGTCCGTCCTGATCGATCCAGCAACGGGCGATCTGGCGACATCGGAGTGTCCGTTGAAAATGGAGGAGTTTTACGTTGTGGGGACCCAGCCGACCCAGCCCTGCCCGAGGCACCCCGGGGAGGTCCTGATGCCGCCTCCAGTTTCCCCTCAGCCTCCGCCTCCGCAAACGGGCGGCCAGCCGTGAAGCGGCATTCCGCATCCGATAGGCGGGAGTCCCTCGGAGAGATCCGGTTTTGGGTGATTGGGTGTTGAGGCTGGGGTTCGCAGGGGCAGGGGGTCAGAAGTTGGGGTCCATGTCGAACTTGAAAACCCCCTCGGGGAGGTTGCCCGGACTGACTGTCGGGACGTTCTCCGGCGTTGTTCCCTCGAGGAAGCATTCGAAGATCGCCCCCTTTGTTCCGGGCCTGGCCGGGGCCCCGGTCTTCGGGTCGACCTTGGCGAAGACGATCCCCTCGGGAATGGGGAAGACCTCGACCGGAGTCCCCTGAAGGGCCTTCTCCGCAAAATAGAGCCAGATCGGGGCCGCAGCACGGCCGCCGACTTCCTGTCTGCCGAGAGGCCTCTCCTGATCGAAGCCCACCCAGACGCCGGCGACCATAGAAGGGGTGAAACCCATGAACCAGGCGTCCCGCATGTCGTCGGTTGTCCCGGTTTTCCCGGCGACGGGCCGTCCGAGTTTCTTCACCCGGTAACCCGTGCCGCTCTCGACCACGTCCTGCATGATATAGTTCGTCATGAAAGCGATGCGCGGGTCGATCACCTGCTCGATCTTCGGCTGCGTCTCCTCGAAGACGTGGCCGGTCCGGTCGACGATCCGCTTGATGAAGAAGGGCTGTGCCCGCTTCCCTTCGTTGGCCAGGACGCCGTAGGCCCGCACCAGTTCCTGAAGGGTGACGCCGGAGGTCCCCAGGGCCAGGGAGAGGTTCCGCGAGATGGGCGAGGTGATCCCCATGTTGGCCGCATAGGCGGTGGCGTAGTCCAGGCCGATCTCCTCGAGGATCCTGATCGTGACGATGTTTCGGGAGTGGATCAGGGCGTTGTGCAGAGTCGTGGGCCCCTCGAATTTGCGGTCGAAGTTCCTCGGTTTCCAGACCCCGTCGGGACTGGAGGGGTCCGGATAGACGATCGGGGCATCCACGAAGACCGTCGAAGGGGTCATCCCCTTGTCGAAGGCCGCCGTGTAGATCAGGGGCTTGAAAGCCGAACCGGGCTGGCGCCGGGATTGGGTCGCCCGGTTGAATTCGCTCCGGTTGAAGTCCCGTCCGCCGACCATCGCCTGGATGGCGCCGCTCTTGGGGTCCATCGCGAAAAAGGCCCCCTGGACCAGCCCCTTCTCGTAGCCTTCACGCTCCTCCAATTCCTTCAGCCCCTGTTCCACTGCTTCGCGGGCCGCCTTCTGCATCCCGATGTCAAGGGTCGTGTAGACCTCGAGTCCTTCCTTGTACAGGACGTCGCTGCCGTATTTGTCCTGGATGTAGCGGCGGACGTTTTCGATGAAGTAGGGGGCGATCTTGTCCTTGGGCTTGATGGAGCGGAAATGCAGGGCGGTGGCCAGAGCCCGGTCCTTCTGGGCCTGGGTGATGTAGCCGTCTTCCATCATCCGCGTCAGGACGTAGGCCTGCCGCTGGTAGGCCCGGTCCGGATGGAGGTAGGGGGAGTAGTTGCTGGGAGCCTTGGGGAGGCCGGCCAGGAGGGCCGTTTCCGCCAGGGTCAGCTCCTGGGCGCTCTTGCCGAAATAACCCTGGGCGGCGGCCTCGATCCCGTAGGTCCCGTGGCCCAGATAGATGTGGTTGAGGTAGAGGGTGATGATCTCTTCCTTGCTCAGATACTTGTCGATCTTGTAGGCCAGCAGGGCCTCCCGGAGCTTCCGGATATAACTCTTCTCGGAGGAGAGGTAGAGGGCCTTGGCGACCTGCTGGGTGATCGTGCTTCCCCCCTGGACGATTCGCCCCGCTTCGAGGTTTTTGAAGAAGGCCCGGGACATGCTCTGCATGTCGAACCCCTGGTGCTGAAAGAAACGGGCGTCCTCGGCGGCCACGAAGGCCTGGATCACGACCTTCGGGATGTCCTCGTACTTGATGACCTTCCGGTCCTCGAGGAAGAATTCGTCGATCAGCTCGTTGTTGTCCGAATAGACCCGTGTGGTGATGCTGGGGCGGTAGTCCTTGAGGGCGGCGATGCTGGGCAGTTCCTTGAGGAGAAGGTAGTACAGGATGCTGCTGCCCCCCAGGGCGACACCGGCGAAAATCACGAGGATCGTGACGATGACGATTCCCAGCCAGGAACGGCGCTTCGACGGCCTTCTCCGGCGCGTTGCATGACGCTTGACGGGGGTCATGGATTCGTCTCTTTGGTCTCTTCCGTGGTGGATTCGGTTTCTTCCTGTGCAGGTTTGCGTTTGGCGAATTTTACCACAATAATGCTCACTTCATAGAGCAACATGAGCGGAATCGCCATAATGATTTGACTGATGGCATCGGGCGAGGGGGTCAGGATGGCAGCGGCGATGAAAATGATGAGTATCGCGTAACGCCTCTGCTTGGAAAGCAATTTCGCGTTGACGACCCCCATCTTCGCCAGGAAGAACATGAAGACCGGCATCTCGAAGCAGAGTCCGAAGGCGAGCAGGAACTTGAGGGTCAGACTGAGATACTCCCGGAAGGAGATCATCGGCTTGAGGAAGTCCGTGGAAAAACTGACGAAAAAGGAGAAGGCCGGGGGCAGGGCGACGAAGTAGCCGAAGAGGACCCCGCTGCCGAATAGTATCGTGGAGAAGAAGACGAAGGGAACGACCATCCGTTTCTCCTCCCGATAGAGGCCCGGGGAGATGAACCTCCAGAGTTCGAAGAGGGTATAGGGCGCCGTCAGGAACAGCGAGGCGAAGAAGGCGATCTTCATGTGGATGAAGAAGGCCTCCGGAAGCCCCGTGAAGATCATCGTACTGTGGGCGGGCATGGCGTCCACCAGGGGTTTGGTGATCACGCGGAAGGACCAGTCCTTGAAGAGGTAGCAGACCCCGAAACCGATCCCGATGGCGATGAGGATCCGAATGAGACGGGTCTTCAGTTCCTCGAGGTGCGAGGTCAGGGACATCTTTTCTTCTTCAGGCGCGTCGTTTTCCATGGAATTTTTATCGAGGGTGATGTGAGGGGATCAGGTACGGGATTTCGGCTCGTCCGCTTTGGGCGTCTCAGATTCGGAGGGGGGCTTCGTTTCCTCCTCCTTTCCGTAGAGCAGTGAATCCTTGAGACCGTCCATATCCTTCTTGATTTCGTCCTTGATCTCGTCGGTCTTGAGCGTCTCTTTGATCGTGTCAGTGGCGCTTTCTGTCACCTTGCGGAATTCTGAGAGGCCCTTTCCCAAGGCCTTGGCAATCTCGGGAAGTTTCTTGGGGCCGACCACGAGCAGGGCGATCACGGCGATCACCAGCAGCTCCGGCATACCGATACCAAACATGACGTCACCTGTTCCTTCCCGCCGGGTTGATCCATACAGGGCAGGCGTTTCCCCCCTGCGGCTATTTCATTCTGCGGCTTTATACCCGCAGTCGGAAATGTTTGTCAATCCCTTTGAAGGCATGAGAATGCAAAATCTTTTGCTATTTAAGGGTTTTTGTGTTAGAAGCGATCTCCTATTTCGAGACTGGAGTTCTTCCCCCAAGGAAGGTGGCGGATGTCCAAAAACACGGGGATAGTCAAGGACAGGCGATATTTACGGCACGGCAGTGAATTCACCCATCCTGAGACGCCTCAGAGGCTGGTCTCGATCTACGAGATGCTCGAAAATCCCGATATGGCCTGGAAATTCATAGGGATCGACGCACGGGAGGCCACGCGGGAGGAACTGGAGAGGGTCCATCGGCCCTCCTATATCGACGCCATCGCGGCCACGGCCGGCCAGAAGATGTTCATGCTCGATGTCGACACGGTGGCCACCGCCGAGACTTACGACGTGGCCAGGCTCGCGGCGGGCGGCGTCATGAACGCCATCGATGGCGTGCTGTCCGGGGAGGTGGACAACGCCTTCGCCCTGGTCAGGCCGCCGGGTCACCATGCCCAGGCGGAAACGGCGGCGGGGTTCTGCATCTTCAACAACATTGCAATCGGCGCCCGGCATGCCATCGCGAGGCACCGGCTGGAACGGATCCTGATCGTCGACTGGGACCTTCATCACGGCAACGGGACCCAGGAGGCCTTTTACGGGGATCGCCGGGTCGTGTATTTTTCGACCCACCAGTCCCCGGGCTATCCGGGCACGGGGGGGTTGACGGAGATCGGCACAGGGGAGGGAATCGGATACACGATGAACATCCCGTTGGGGGCCGGGGCGGACGATGCCTTTTATCTGCGCCTGTTCCGCCAAATCCTGGTGCCTGTGGCCAGGACCTTCCGTCCGGAAATCATTCTGGTTTCTGCCGGTTTCGACCCCTACGTCGGTGATCCCCTGGGAGAAATGAAGGTCACCCCGGAAGGCTTCGCCTGTCTGACCCGCGTCCTGCTTTCCCTGGCCGATGAATGCTGCCAGGGCCGTCTGGTTGCGGTCCTCGAGGGGGGCTACCATATCCAGGGCCTGACGAAATCCATCCGGGCGGTCCTCCAGGAGCTCCTGGGAGAGACCCTGGCGGCCGAAGAGACCCTCTGCCGGATCGCCGAAAGGGCGGACGAGAAGGTCGGACGCCTGATCGACCGGGTTCGGACCCAGTTCGAGGACTACTGGCCGATCCTGTGATCGGACTTGATCATGAAGAGAGGTAAAGGCATTGGAGAGACAGAAGATCAGCAGGGATGAGGTGGCCTACGTGGCCAATCTGGCAAGGCTTTCATTCACCGAGGAGGAAGAGGGGCGGTTCACCTCCCAGTTGAACGACATCCTGTTGTACATGGACCAGTTGAACGAGATTGACACGGCCGGCGTCGAGCCCCTGACCCACGCCATCGCCCAGAAAAACGCCTTCCGCGACGATGCGGTCGGGGGGGCGATTCCCCTGGAGGATGCCTTGGCCAACGCCCCGGAGTCGAGAGGGGGCTTCTTCTTGGTCCCGAAAGTCATCGAGTAAAGGTCCATTGCGAAGCCTCCCTTCGCGATGACGCAGTGAATGAGGTCATAGATTGAGCATGGAACTGTACGAATTGACGATCCACGAATTGTTGGATAAACTCCGGACCGGGGAGACGACCTCCGCGGCGATCACCGCCTCCGTCTTCGAACGGATCGATGCCGTGGAGGGGGACGTCCACGCCTACATCACCCTCATGCGGGAGTCGGCCCTGGCCGAGGCGGCGCAGGCGGACGAGCGGATCAAGAAGGGAAAGATGGGACCCCTGACCGGAATCCCCATCGCCCTCAAGGACATCTACTGCACCCGGGGGGTTCCGACGACCTGCGGTTCCCGGATCCTCCAGAACTTCATCCCTCCCTACGATGCGACCGTCGTGGAGAAGCTCAGGGCAGCGGGGGCGGTCTTCACCGGCAAGACGAACATGGACGAGTTCGCCATGGGCTCCTCCACGGAGACCTCCGCCT
Source organism: Deltaproteobacteria bacterium (assembly GCA_021372415.1). GTDB lineage: Bacteria > Desulfobacterota > Syntrophia > Syntrophales > UBA5619 > JAKAFS01. The sequence continues at coordinate 8,428 of JAJFUM010000260.1, read as the reverse complement.
TCGGCGTGACCCGCAATCCCTGGGATCTGGAGAGGATCCCCGGGGGATCGAGCGGGGGCTCCGCCGCCGCGGTGGCTGCCGACGAGTGCATCGCCGCCTTCGGATCGGATACGGGCGGCTCGATCCGCCAGCCGGCGGCCCTGTGCGGGATCGTGGGTCTGAAGCCGACTTACGGCCGGGTCTCCCGCTACGGCCTGATCGCCTTCGCCTCGTCGCTGGACCAGATCGGCCCCTTCACAAAGGATGTGGAGGACGCCGCGATCCTGATGAACGTCATCGCCGGGTATGATCCCCGGGAGTCCACGTCGGTCCCCGAGGAGGTTCCCGATTACCGCACCTTCCTCGGAAAGGGGATCGAAGGGTGGACGGTGGGAATCCCGAAGGAGTACTTCGTCGAGGGGATCGACCCGGAAGTCGAGGCCGCCATCCGCCGGGCGATCCAGGTCGTCGAGGGGATGGGGGCCCGGTGCGTCGAGGTCTCGCTCCCCCACAGCCGGTACTGCCTGGCCGTCTACTACATCGTCGCCCCGGCGGAGGCGAGCTCGAACCTGGCCCGCTACGACGGCGTCAAGTACGGTTTCCGGGCCGAGGAGTGCCGGGATCTTTTGGACATGTACAAGAAGAGCCGCTCGGCGGGCTTCGGGGCCGAGGTCAAGCGGAGGATCATGATCGGGACCTACGCCCTCTCCTCGGGTTACTACGACGCCTACTATAAGAAGGCCTCGCAGGTCCGGGCCCTGATCAAAGGGGACTTCGACGAGGCGTTCAAGAGATGCGACGTCCTCCTGACGCCCACGACTCCCACGCCGGCTTTCAGGATCGGCGAGAAGATGGACGATCCCATCCAGATGTACCTATCGGACATCTTTACGATCTCGACGAACCTCGCCGGGGTTCCCGGGATCTCCGTTCCCTGCGGCTACACCCAGGCCGGGCTTCCCATCGGGGTCCAGTTCATGGCGGGCCATTTCCAGGAGGGGCGTCTGATCCAATGCGCCTCGGCATACGAGAAACAAGCCAAGATCGAAAAAAGGAGACCCAAGCTATAATGGAATTCGAACCGGTCATCGGGCTGGAGGTCCACGCCCAGCTTCTCACGGAGGCCAAGATATTCTGTGGCTGCTCCACCAAGTTCGGGGCGGCTCCCAACACCCACACCTGTCCCATCTGCCTGGGGATGCCCGGGGTCCTGCCCGTCCTCAACCGTAAGGTCGTGGAGTTCATGATGAAGATGGCCCTGGCGACGAACTGCCGGATCAACCCCGAATGCAACTTTGCCAGGAAGAATTACTTCTACCCAGACCTCCCCAAGGGGTACCAGATTTCCCAGTACGCCCATCCACCCGCCGAACACGGCTGGATCGAGGTGGAGAACAACGGCGACAAGAAGCGGATCGGAATCACCCGGATCCACATGGAGGAGGACGCGGGGAAGCTCCTCCACGACGAGCATAACCCGACCAGTTACGTGGATCTGAACCGGACCGGCGTCCCCCTGATCGAGATCGTCAGCGAACCCGACATCCGCAGCGCCGAAGAGGCGGCGTCCTACCTCCGGAGGCTCCACGAGACCCTGGTCTACCTGGAGATCTGTGACGGAAACATGGAGGAGGGGAGCTTCCGCTGCGACGCGAACGTCTCGCTGCGCCCCAAGGGGAGCGAGGCCTTCGGGACACGGGCGGAGCTCAAGAACATGAACTCCTTCAGGAACGTCCAGCGGGCCCTGGAGTACGAGATCAAGCGCCAGCAGTACATCCTCGAGGGGGGCGGCGAGGTGGTCCAGGAAACGCGCCTCTGGGACGACACGGCAGGGGTGAGCCATCCCATGCGCAGCAAGGAAGAGGCCCACGATTACCGTTACTTCCCCGATCCCGACCTGGTTCCCATCCAGATCGACGAGGCCTGGATCGAGGCTGTCCGGCGGGGTCTTCCGGAGCTCCCCCAGGCCAAGCGCGAACGTTTCGTCAGGGATTACCAGATCCCCCCCTATGATGCAGGCGTCCTCACCGCAAGCCGGGCCCTGGCGGACTACTACGAAGAGGTTGTCCGCCTCTCCGGGCAGCCGAAGATCGCGGGAAACTGGGTGATGGGAGACGTCCTGCGGCTTTTGAACGAAGAGAAGGGCGACATCCGGACATGCCCGATCCGGCCGGCCGCCCTGGCGGACATGATCAAGCTGATCCAGGCCGGGACGATCAGCGGGAAGATGGCCAAAGAGGTTGTTGAACAGATGTACCGCACCGGGAATACCCCCGAGTCGATCATCAAGGAAAAAGGGCTCGTCCAGATCACCGACGAGGGCGCCCTGTCTCAGACGATCTCCGAGGTCATCGCCAGGAACCCCGAACAGGTCGCCCAGTACCGTTCGGGGAAAGAGAAGGTATTCGGCTTCTTCGTCGGCCAGGTGATGAAGGCGACCCAGGGGAAGGCCAATCCCCAACTGATCAACGAACTGCTGAAGAAAATGCTGGCCGGCGGCTGACGGGGACCGGGTTCCCCGAGCCGGTTCTGAACAACGAAGGAGGAGTCTGCCGCATGTCGGAAACCGTCAAAACCCTGCTGCTGGTCCTGTTGACCATCTGTGCCTTTATCCTGGCGCTCCGTTTCGCCGCCTGGAAGGTGAAGCGGGCCTGCCAGTTCATCATCCGCGACCTGACCCAGAAGGGCGCCTTCGATCCCGCTTCGGCGGTGACGCTCCCCTACAGCCAGTCCTCCCTCTTCCGCCTCGGTATGAAGGATTACCGGCCCCGGGCTCTCCAACAACTCGTCCAGCACGACGTGGTCCGGCAGCTGGAGGGCGGCCGGTACTACCTGTGCGAGGGGGTCCGGCCGGACTTCCTGGACGGCGGCAAGGCAGCATGACTTGATTTCCCTGGACTTTTGGGGTATCTTTCCGCCCCATTCCGGTCCGACAAGTGGCAAAGAGAGTTTGGAGCATAGAGAAGTGGATTTCAATCCCTGCATGAAGCATAAGGTTGTCCGCAAGGCGGTGCGGATGTTCGCCGAGGCGGAACTGGGTCCCATTGCCCACGACATCGACCGCAACGCCCGCTTTCCCTGGGAAGTCGTCGAGAAGATGCAGCCCCTGCACTTCTTCGGCCTCCAGTGTCCGAAGGCCTACGGCGGCGCGGAGATGGACTCGGTCAGCTATGCGATCACCATCGAGGAGGTCTCGCGCGTAAGCGCCGCAGTGGGGCTCCTGCTCACGGTGCACAACAGCGTGGGGGTCTATCCGATCGTTCGCTTCGGCACCGAGGAGCAGAAGAGCCGTTTCCTGCCGGAGATGGCGCGTGGCGACCGGATCGGCGCCTTCTGTCTGACCGAGGCCAATGCCGGCTCCGATGCCGGCGGCGTGGAGACGATCGCCTTGAAGGAAGGCAAGGAGTATGTGGTCAACGGCACGAAGATCTTCGTGACCAACGGCGGGGTCTGCGGGACGGCCCTCATCTTCGCCGTCACCGATCCGCAGAACCCCCAGAAGAGCGCGGGTGTCTTCATCGTGGAGCGGGACACTCCCGGCTTCACCATCGGCGAGATCGAGGACCTCTGCGGGATGCGGGCGAACCCTGTGTCCTCGCTTTTCCTTGAGGAGTGCCGTGTGCCGGAGGGGAACCTTCTGGGCCGGATCGGCGATGGAATCCGGATCGGCCTGGTCACCCTCGACACGGGACGCCTCGGCGTCGCCGCCCAGGCCCTGGGGCTGGCGCAGGCGGCCTTCGAAGATTCGGTGCGTTATTCCAAGGAACGGCAGCAGTTCAAGAAACCCATCGCCTCGTTCCAGACCATCCAGAACTACCTGGCCGACATGGCCACGGAGATCGATGCGGCGCGCCTGCTCCTCTACCGGGCCTGCGCCCTGAAGGATGCGGGGAAGCCCTTCAGCGCCGAGGCGGCGATGGCCAAGCTCTACTGCAGCGCCACGGCAAGCCGCGTGACCAACCTGGCCGTCCAGATCCACGGGGGTTACGGCTACAGCAAGGAATACGACGTGGAGCGCTACTTCAGGGATGCGAAGGTGACGGAAATCTACGAGGGGACGAGCGAGGTTCAGCGCATGGTCATCGCGCGGGCGGTGCTCGCCCAGAGGACATAGACCATGCTCAAGATGGTGGTTTGCATCAAACAGGTGCCGATGGTTTCGGAACTCCCCTGGGACCCGAAGACGGGAACCCTGAAGCGGGACCTGGCCGAGGGGATGATCAATCCGGCCTGCCGTGCGGCCCTCGATGCGGCCGTTCGGATCCGGGAGTCCGAGGGAGGGGAGATCGTCGCCATGACGATGGGCCCGCCGATGGCCGAAGAGGTGCTCCGGGAGGCGATCGCTCTCGGGGCGGACCGCGGGGTCCTGCTCTGTGACCGGCGTCTGGCCGGCGCCGATACCTTGGCCACATCCTATACCCTGGCCCGGGCCATTGAGAAGGTCTGCCCGGATTTCGACCTCATCCTGTGCGGATTTGCCACAAGCGACAGCGAGACCGCCCAGGTTGGACCCCAACTGGCCGAGGCGCTCGGTATCCCGGGGGTCGCCTATGTGGACGAGATCGAGTTGACCGGGCGGACCGTCCGGATGCAGCGCCTGGCCGACAACTTCCTCGAGACCCTGGAGATGGACCTCCCGGGCCTGATCACCGTGACGACCGGCGTCCATGCCCCGCGGCACGTGCCGCTGGGGGGCCTTCAGGATGCCTTCACCGGTGCCGAGATCGAGACCCTCGATGCGAAGGCGCTCGACGTCGATCCGGAACAGATCGGCGTCAAGGGGTCGGCCACCCGGATCCTCAATGTCTATTCGCCGACCTCCGATAAGAAGAACATCGTCCTGACCGGGACGCCCAAGCGGATCGTGGAGCAGCTCTTCGAGCGGTTCGACGACAAGATCGGCGGGACCATCGGCAAGGATCTCAAATCGGACAAGAAGAAATCATGAGTGCACAGAAGAAACGGGCCATCTGGGTCTTCGGGGATTACCGGAACTACTTCCAGAATCGCGTGACGCTTCAGCTACTTGCCAGGGCGAGGGATCTGGCGGGGAAGATCGACGCCGAGGTATGCGCCGTCCTGTTCGGCTACTGGTCGGAGGAATGGGTGGACGATGCCCTTTCGCAAAACCCCACCTTTTGCGGGGTGGTGGGAGAGTCTATCGCCCACGGCGCCGATAAAGTTTACCTGACCGACCATCCGCGGCTGGCCGCCTACCGCATGGAAACCTATGCGCTTTTGATGGAGCGGTTGGCGAAGCGGGAAAAGCCCGAGATCATTCTGATCGGTGCCACGACCTTCGGCCGGGAATTCGCCCCGCGCGTGGCCCAGCGCCTCAAGACGGGCCTGACTGCCGACTGCATCGGTCTGGAGATCAACGAGGAAGGGCTTCTGGTCCAGACGGCCCCCTCCTTCGGCGGAAACCTCGTTGCCCAGATCGTGACGCCGGAATGCCGGCCCCAGATGGCCACCGTCCGCCCCGGGACCTTCCCGGAGATTCCGCACGATTCCAGCCGCAGGGGCGAGGTGGTCCGCGTGCCGCTGCCGAAGGATCTGCCGGAGGACCGGGTCCGCCTGGTCCGGTCGGAGCGGCGTCCCCAGCGGGTGACAAAACTGGAGGATGCCAAGGTGGTGGTCTGCGGCGGGCGTGGCATGGGGAGCAAGAAGAAATTCGCGAAGCTCTTTGAACTCGCCGAGCTCCTCAACGGCGAGGTGGGGGCCACGCGGCCCGTGGTCTACGCCGACTGGACAGACCACGAAACCCTGGTCGGCCAAGCCGGCAAGCAGGTCCGTCCCCAGATCCTCTTTTCCTTCGGGATCAGCGGGGCGATTCAGCACACGGCGGCCTGCAACGGCGCCAAGTTCGTCATCGCCGTGAACAAGAACCCGAACGCGACGATGATGAAGCTGGCCGATGTGGCGATCGTCGCCGATGCCAGCCAGTTCTGCACGGCCCTCATCCAGGGGCTGAAGCGCCGCATCCGCTGAGGGCTATTAGAGGCCCAGACGGCCGGCGATTCCCCGCATCGCCTCGAGGCAGATCGCCACGAACTCGTCGAGGGGAAGGCCGATCTGCTCGCATTCCCGGATCGTGTCCCGGTTCACCGAGGCCGCAAAGGCCTTCTCCTTCATCCTCTTGGTGATCGATTTGACCTGGACGCTGGCGATTTTCTTGTCCGGATAGACCAGGGCCGTCGCCACGATCAATCCCGTGATCGTCTCCCCGGCGGCGAGGGCGAATTGCAGATCGGTGCAGCGCTTCAGCCCGCAGGCCGTCTCATTGTGCCGCTTGATGGCCTCGACGATCCGATCGTCCAGCCCCGCCTCCCTCAGGGGCCGCTCCGCCTCTAGGCCGTGGCGGGTCAGGTCGCCGCCGACCGCCTCGATGTCGATGTCGTGGAGGAGTCCCGCCAGCCCCCAGAGTTCCTCGTCCTGGCCCAGCCGCCTGCCCAGGGCCCTGAGGACCGCTTCGGAGGCATAGCTGTGGTCCAGCATCCGATCATTCTTGACGTGTTTCTTGAGCAGGGCTTCCGCTTCGTCTCGGTTCATCTCTTCTCCTCCCCGTCTCCGGTTTTTTCCTTTTCGGCGTAGGCCAGCTCGCATTCGATGATGGCCTTGAGCTTGTTCCGTTCTTCGGTGAGTTCGGCGATCCGCTGTTTGAGTTCCTCCTGGGACCTGCGCAGCTCTATCTCCTCGGCCCTGAGGGCGAGGATCGCGGGGATCCAGCTCCAGACCCCGATCCCCAGGAAGAGCAGGCCCAGGAGATAACCGATGCCCTGTTCCAGGATGTCCCCGTAGCCATGCCGGCGGTAGACGAGATAGCGGCTCAGGAAGGGAAAATTGTCGGCGAGGCCCACAAGGCCGCCGAAAAAGAGGAGGCCGAAGCCGATGGTGAAATAGATCCAGGCCTTCCGGAGGTGCGGCGATCCTTTGCTCCGCATCATCCTGAGGGTGATGAAGATGGCCCCGGTGAGGACGGCCCGAAAGATGTCTGCGGCAAAGTCGAACATGGCCGACGGTGTTTATTCGGCAAAGGCCTCTTCGCGGAGGGCGTCGAAACCGTCCTTTCCCGCGGCAAGGACCAGCGTGAGCGGCATGGCCTTTTTCCCCTCGGCCACCATTCGTTGTGCGGTTCGGCGGATGTCCCACTGGGCATGGCGGTCCGCCCGGACCCGGGCCAGGTGGTAGAGTTCACGGGCGCTGAGGTGCATCGCCACGCGCCGCCTATGGGCGTTCGTCAGGATATACGGCGCCGCCGCGGGGGCGACCCGGCGGATCTTCTCCCAGATTTCCCCGGCCCGGCTGCAGAGCTCACGGAAGGGGGCCTCCATGCCGATCGCGGCCACGGCGGGCGGGATCGTGACGCCGAGGGCAGGATCGTAGTCCTGGACCGTCAGCGAGGCCATCCGGTGTCGCTTCACCTGGGCGAAACAGGTGGCGCTGATGGTCAGCTCGAAGAGGAGGCTTACCTGTTCGAACTCCCGCGGGGCGGCATCGTAGGCCTTCATCTGCCGGAGCGCGGTCTTGATGAGGGATTCCCGGTCCCCGGGTTTCATCCCTGCGACGATCTTTCGGCAATCGGCCAGGGCGAGGTCCGAGGCGCCGTGCAGGAGAGCAGCCGCGATCTTCTCGTCGGCGTCTGCTGTGGCCTCGACCAGGCGGACGCCGTCCTCTGTTTCCCCCGACGGCGGTTCCCCTTTCGGGAGCCCGGCCAGGATCCCGGCGATCCGGCTCCGGAGGGCCTCCCGGGTCTCCAGGTCGTAGGCCGTCGGTTCCGTGTAGCGGACCAGCGACGGGGCGGCCCCTTTGACCGTGTCGTAGAGGCGCCTGCTGCAGTCGCGGGCCTCGGACAGGGGCGCGGCGGCCAGGCGACGGATCATCAGTTCGAGGTTGCGGGCGTTGATGGTCATGCCGAGTTGGGTTTCGGTGGCCAGCGGGATAATGTAGCGGGCGTCTTCCTTGGCCCAACCTTCCAGGAGGGACCGGTTCGCCGGGTCGGCGGCCAGGCCGGGATTCGTTTCGAAGACGTAGGGTCTGAGCTTCCCGTAGAGTTCATGGTAGAAGCGGTATAGGGTCCGGACGGTCGAGACGAAGGCCTCCTCCAGGTCCGCCCTGGAAACCTCGGCGGGGATGACGAAATCGTCCTCCAACGTGATGTATCGCTGGGACTTTTCGGTGTAGGAGACGAGCCGGAACTTTTCGATCTCCTCGACGAGAAGACGCGAAACCTTCAGGATATCGAGGTTGAAAACGGCGTGCTCGGCGATGGAGCTGTGCCCCATCTCGAAAACGATATTCCGGTTCGAGGCGCGGGCCTTTTCCACCTCGGCACGCGCGATCATGCGGAGTTCGTTCACCGGCCGTGGATTCCGGCTGATCCGGGCGTACGCGGCGGCGACGGTCTCCGGCGTCAGGTCTTGCCGTTCGGGATGTTCCTCGCGGAATTCCC
>JAJFUM010000258.1 GCA_021372415.1 Deltaproteobacteria bacterium | reverse complement strand
GGGTTGCGAGGGATGAAAGGCATCGCGGCTCAGGAAGGGCCGCCCTTCTCGGTAACCGCCTGGCGGCAGCGGGTCTCGGTAGCAAGGCTGCTCAGGAGGGCTGCCATGACCGAAAAGGCGGTAAGCAGGAGAAAACCCGATCGGTAGGCGGACAGATTGTAGAGACGCACGTCGCCGGCCAGAGCGCCTGCCCAATGGCGGTCGAGAATCCATCCCAGGGCTGGCTGGAGGATGATGGGACCGATCATGGAGCCCATGTTGCATACCCCGGAGACCGTGCCGGCGAACCGGGAGGGCACGGACTCCTTCACGAAGGCGAAGCAGACGATGACGCATCCGGTGGCGAGGCCCGTGGCGATCACCAGCGCGATCAAAAGCCAGAGGGGCAGCGCCGGCACGAAGAGGACCGGGATCCAGGCGAGAAGGGCCAGCAACGTCCCGAGGACGATAACGGGCTTGCGCAGGCCGATCCGGTCGGACGCGAAGCTGAAGAGGATCCCTCCGATGGCGTAGCAGATCAGGAGAATCGAGGTGACCGTCGAGGCCGTGCCCGTGGTCATCCCGTAGTGCGTGACGAGGAAGGGGACGCCCCAGAGGCCGGCAAAGGCGATAACCGGTCCTGTCAGGCCGCAGCTGACAAAGGCCAGGAGCCAGGTGTTCTTGTAGCGAAAGACCGTGGCCAGGTCCTCCAGCAGGGCCTTTGGCGAAAGGGTCGTCTCGGTTCCGGCGGGGGCGTGGCCCCGGTATCCCCGCTGGGCGGGGTCGTCCCGGACGATCAGCCAGATGAGGGCCCCGAGTATCAGGTGCAGGAACACAGCCGCGAACATGACCGGCCGCCAGCCAAAGGCCTCGACGAGCCAATGGAGGGGAACTCCCGCAGTCACGGCGCCGCTGACCCCCACAAAGAGGGCCAGTCCGCTTTGGGTGGCGTAGACCCTCGCCGGAAACCAGCAGGTCGACAGGCGCAGCAACGAGACGAAGGCCACGCCGGAGGCCCCGCCGATCAGGAGCCGCCCCAGATTGGCCGGCACGATGGATTCCGCGGCGGCGAAGAGGAAGGTCCCGGCCGCGGTGACGAGGGAGCCGCCAGCCAGGAGTCTCCGCGGGCCCCAATGGTCGGCAAGGATGCCGGTGGGAATCTGCATGAGGAAATAGCTGTAGAAGTAGAAAGCGGTGAAGTTGCCCAGGCCTGCCGCGCCGATCCGGAACTCGGCCATCAGCCGGTCGGTCATGACCGCAGGGGCGACACGATGGTAGAAAGCAGTGAAATAGAACAGGGCCCCGAGCCCCCAGACCATCCAGGCCAAACTGGCCGGTGGGTATCTTTTTTGATCCATAGCTGTATTCCCGACCGGGAGCGGCCTGCCAGCCGCTCCGGCCCTTCGCTTAACAAATCGGGACGGCGGATTCAAGGAAAACCTGCCCGGGGCCGCCCCTTGCCGATCCCAGCCGGGGATATAACAAATATTTAACGATATTCGGGAACTTAGAAGAGCAAATGGCTTGACAAGACGCGTCCCCTGGCGTATTTTGCCCTCAGAGAACAGGATCCAGTCGTATCCCTCCGGCTTATGGCGGAAGATCAACCCCCTGTTAACAAGGCGAAAGAGAGGAAACATGGAAGAGGAGCGTATGGAGAACGGCGGACCGAACGGACCGGACGAGGGACCGGTCCTCACGGGACATGCCTCGTTGACAGTGGAAGAAGAGCAACTGGTCGAGCCGGAGAACGCCCTGCCCGAGGCGACCCTGGAAGGACTTCCGGAACCGCTGCAGGAGGCCTGCGGCCGGGCGGGATGGACCCGCCTTCTGCCGGTCCAGGCCCGGGCGATCCCCTATGTCCTGGCCGGACGCAACCTGATGGTCCAGTCTCAGACCGGTAGTGGCAAGACAGGGGCTTTCATCCTGCCGATCCTCCATAGAATCGATCCGGCCAAGAACGCCTGCCAGGCCCTGGTCCTGGTCCCCACCCGGGAGTTGGCCCAGCAGGTTGCCCGCGAGACAGAGATCCTCCGGGGCGGCCGCGGGACACGCACGGCCGTCGTCTACGGCGGCGTGAAGTACGGCCCCCAGCTCGACGCCTTCCGCGAAGGGGCGCAGATCGTCGTGGGAACGCCGGGACGGATCCTCGATCATCTCCTCAAGGGGACCCTCAGCCTCGACGCCCTCCAGATTCTCGTCTTCGACGAGGCCGACCGGATGCTCTCGATGGGTTTTTACCCCGACATGAAGCGGGTCCAGCAGTTCCTGCCCTCCCGGCCGGTCGACGGCTACATGTTCTCGGCGACCTTCCCGTCCTTCGTGATGCGCCTGGCGGGTGAATTCCTGCGCAACCCCGAGTTTCTAAGCCTCAGCCAGGATCACGTCCACGTGGCGGGGACCAACCACATCTGCTACGTCGTGCCGGGGATGCAGCGGGAGCGCTCCCTGGTCCGGATCATCGAGCAGGAGAACCCCCTCTCGGCGATCATCTTCTGCAACATGAAGTCCACGGTCCATTACGTCTCGGTGGTCCTCAAGCGTTTCGGCTACGACGCCGACGAACTCAGTTCGGACCTCGCCCAGGTGGCGCGGGAGCGGGTGATGCAGCGGGTCCGCAAGGGGTCACTCCGTTTCCTGGTGGCGACCGACGTGGCGGCCCGAGGGATCGACATCCCGGACCTGTCTCACGTCTTTCAATACGAGCCACCGGAAGATCCGGAGCTCTATATCCACCGCGCCGGAAGGACGGGCCGCGTCGGCGCCAGCGGCACGGCCATCACGCTGGTCGCCGGAATGGAGCAGTTCAGCCTCAAGTCGATCGCCCGGAACTATAATATCGACCTGCGCGAAAAGACGCTTCCCACCGACGAGGACATCGAGGCGATCGTGTCCCAGCGGATCATCGCCTCCCTGGAGGCGACCCTCCGGTCCCGCGACAGCCTGGAGAAAGAACGGATGCGCCGTTTCATCCCCCTGGGCCGGAGCCTGGCCGAAGCCGAGGAAGAGTCTCCCCTGATCGCCATGCTCCTGGACGACTACTACCAGCGGACCCTCCAGGCCCCGCTCCAGTCGCCCACGGGCGAGCCGCCCGAAGAGCCCCCCGGGCCATCGGCCGGCCGGACCGAAGGGGCCGGCGGCAAGAAGCGGCGCCCCCGGCGGCGCAACGGCCGCTCCCGCGGGCGGGGAGGCGACAGGGAAAAACCGGCCAACTCCGATCCGAATCCGGCCTGATCCAGGAGAAACACGGCAACCACCCATTTTTTTGAACCATACGGGGCCGGGACGACAGGGGCCCCGCCCCCCTTTTCCCGACCCCCTCAGGAAAGACGGTTTGTGATGCGCAAAAAGAACCTTCGGAACATCGCCATCATCTCCCACGTGGACCACGGCAAGACCACGCTCGTGGACGGAATGCTTCGGCAGACCGGGACCTTCAGCGACCACCAGGTCGTGGAGGATCGCGTGATGGATTCCCTCGACCTCGAAAGGGAGCGGGGGATCACGATCATGGCCAAGAACACCGCCGTCCGCTTCGGGGAGGTGAAGATCAACATCTGCGACACCCCGGGGCACGCCGATTTCGGCGGCGAGGTGGAGCGGAGCCTCAACATGGTCGACGGGGCGATCCTCCTGGTCGACGCCAGCGAAGGCCCCCTCCCCCAGACCCGCTTCGTCCTCAAGAAGGCCCTGGGCCGGCGGATCCCCGTGGTCCTGGTCATCAACAAGATCGACCGGCCCGACGCCCGGATCGACGAGGTAATCAACGAGGTCTACGACCTGTTCATCGACCTGGACGCCACGGAGGAGCAGATCGAGTTCCCCATCCTCTACACGAACGCCAAGACCGGCGTGGCGCACCGCAAGCCCGGTGACGGCTCGACGGACCTGAGGCCCCTCTTCGAGACGATCGTCGAAGCGATCCCCGGGCCCGAGGGGGACGACGCGGCGGCGCCCCAGTTCCTGGTGACGAACCTCGACTACGATTCCTATGTGGGCCAGATCGCCATCGGCCGTCTGATGAACGGCGTTCTGGAGATGCGGCAGGCCTACAGCCTCTGCGCTGAGGAGGGGGTGACGCCGGGGATCAAGTTCTCGGCCATCTACACCTTCGAGGGGCTCAGGAAGTTTCCCGTGGAGCGGGTCGAGGCAGGAGACATCGTCGCCTTCGCGGGGGTCCCGAACCTCAACATCGGGGACACGGTCTCCTCCCTGGAGAACCCGCAGCCCCTGCCCCGGATCCGCGTGGACGAGCCCACGGTGTCCATGCTTTTCTTCGTCAACAACGGCCCGATGGCCGGCCGGGAGGGGCGCTACCTCACCTCCCGCCACCTCAAGGAGAGGCTGGAGCGGGAGATCCTCCGGAACGTGGCTCTCCGGGTGAAGCCCACCGAGCGGGCTGACTCTTTCGAGGTCTGCGGCCGGGGGGAGCTGCAGATGGCGATCCTCATCGAAACCATGCGCCGCGAGGGCTACGAGTTCATGGTCTCCAAGCCCCACGTGATCACCAAAACCGAGGACGGGAAAGTCCTCGAGCCGGTCGAGCGGCTCTTCCTGGACATTCCCGAGGAATTCGTGGGAATCCTCACGGAGAAGCTCTCCGCCCGGAAGGGGCGGATGGTCAACCTCGTCAACAAGGGGAGCGGCCGGGCGAACCTGGAGTTCATCATCCCGTCCCGCGGCCTGATCGGCTTTAGGAGCCATTTCCTCACCGACACGAAGGGCGCCGGCGTCATGAACACCCTCTTCGAGGGGTATGAACCCTGGGCGGGGCCGATCCCGCAGCGGATGACCGGGGCCCTGGTGGCCGACCGGCCGGGCCGGGTGACGGCCTATGCGGCCCACGCCATGGCGGACCGCGGCGAGCTCATGGTGACGCCGGGGACGGAGGTCTACGGCGGGATGGTGATCGGGGAGCGCAACCGCTCCGTGGACATGAACGTCAACATCGTCAAGGAGAAAAAGCTCACCAACATGCGGAGCTCCACCTCGGACCAGACGGTGATCCTCAGGCCCGCGCGGCCCATGTCGCTGGATCAGTGCATCGAGTTCATCGCCGAGGACGAGCTCGTCGAGGTGACGCCCGAAAGCATCCGCCTGAGGAAACGGGACCTGGACCCCAATACCCGGATGGCCCGCTACCGCGAGGAGAAGTACGCCTGACGTCCTCGCAAGCCGGAAATGCCGCATCATCGTCATGCTGGCGAAAGCCGGCACACAGATGCATATCGGCTGCGCCTCTCAGTGTTTGACAAATCGCCGGTTTCGGCTTCTTATAGAACAGCAACATTTCCGCAGCGCATGCTTTTCTTTATGGAACCATCTGCTCTGTCTTGATCCTGGTTCGCACAAACCCGGCAAGGAGGTAAAGATGGCCCACCATCTCATACTCGAACGGTACCGTTGGTTCGACGGCCAGATCCGCAGGGGGCGCTATCCCAATGCAGGGGACCTGGCCCGTCACTTCGAGCTCTGCCGCAAGACCGCCCAGCGGGACATCGACTTCCTCCGCGACCGGCTGGACGCACCCCTGGAATACGACCCCGCGCGGTGCGGCTACCGGTACAGTGACTGCGCCTTCGCCCTGCCACCCCTGTACGCCACGGAACGCCAACTCCTGGCGCTCCTGATGGCCCGCCGCCTCCTCCAGGTCGGCGGCGGCCGTCTCGACCGCGATCTGGAGGGTTTTGCCGACACCCTTCTGTCCGCCGTCGCGGACCGGAGGCTCTCCAAGGCGCGTCTCGATCAACTCTTCTCCGCGGTCTGGACCGGAAATTCCCCAGCGGCGGAATCCGTCTTCAGGACCGTCCTTTCCGCCCTGACCCAGGAGCGCCTCCTGAGGCTCCTTTACACCTCGCCCCGCACCAACGAACGGACCGACCGCACGGTGGAACCCCACCATCTCCAACATTACCAGGGGAGTTGGGTCCTGCTCGCATGGTGTCGCCGGGCCGGCAACTGGCGGAAGTTCTTTCTCTCCCGCATGGAACAGGCGACTGCTCTGCCTGAGCGCTTCACCCCCAGGCCCCGCGAGGCATGGAAATCCCAATTGGAAGGGGCCTACGGCATCTTCCAGGGAAAGGAGAGTTTCCCGGTGCGCTTGCGTTTCTGCGCCGAACGGGCGCGGTGGATCCGGCTCCAGAAGTGGCACGAAAAACAGCGGATCGTCATCTTGCCCGACGGCTGCCTGGAATTGCATCTGCCCGTCACGGACCTCCGGGAGATCCGTCTGAAGGTCCTGCAGTACGGCGCCGACGTGGAGGTCCTGGAACCGGCGGCGTTGCGGGAGTCGATCCGGCTGGAGATCGAAAAGATGGGCGCGCTTTACGGCTCACCAAGAGATGCGGTTTCTTCCGCCCGCCGGATTTCCGGGGACCGCGCTTCCGCCCCCGGGAAGTGAAGTCCTGGGGATTTGACGGAACCGAAAAATTTTTTCACTCTGCAGCAGGGTGGGACGCTATCTGTCCCACCGGTCATGTTACACTGGCGGCCCATTAGGTGAAAAAGGAGAAAACCCTTGATCGACAGCCACCACATCCGTCGCCTGCTGGATCAAGGGGCAAAACTCTCCTGCCGGGTCGTTGAGGTGGCCCATGAGGCCCCGCCCGGGAACCGGGTGCGGGTGGAGATCGTTCAGCACGGCTGAGTAAGGGGGGAGCGATTTCTCGATCAGGGCGTTTTCAGGATGTCGTGAGGCGCTACTCGTTCAACGAAGATAGTGCAAGGATTCGGCAAGATGGATATGTTCATGATTTCAGGCCCGCGAGCGTCTCCTCCATCGAGGGGAAGCACTTGACGCGTCCGGCGGCGATGTCGGCATCGGCCTCAGCCTCGGCTTTAGTCCAATCGAACTCGCGGAAATACGGGGGCAAGGTCAAGGCGTATCGGAGCAGTTCAAAGATCGCCGATTTGATATCGGGAATGTTACTCTTTTCTTTGAACTTTTCGACTGCTGCGTACAGCTCCTCCGGGAGGTCTAACGTTATCTTACGGCTCGTCTTCATAGGTTGCCTCGAGGTGGGTTCATGCTACCATCGGCTATCCTGCAATTCAAGGATGTTTTTGTGAGGAACCTCTTTGTTTTTCTTAAAGAAATCTGCACACGAATAAACATGGATATCTTACACAAAAAGGAGGACGAGAATGAGCGAAACAAAGACCCTGACATTGGATGATCTGAAGCAAGCTCTAGCCGGCCATGCTGCCGCATTTCGATGTATCACCGAATATCAGCCCGCTGGCGGGGACGGTGACAAAGTATTTCCACCTACCTATGCAGGGGGAAAGTATGCGGTTGAGAAGAGGGTTATTGGAGGCAAGACCGTAGATTGCGTTTTATTGAATTCGGTACAATCAGAAGCCAATCACATGGAGCTGGCCTTGCGCGACGCCTGGGAGGACATGTCCAGCGGTAAACGCAGAATCGAATTGCCGATGGTTAAGACAAGATTCGATCTTAACATCAAAGGCGTATCTAAGGTCATAGGTGTGACAAGTCTTGATGCACCCCACAGGATTGCAGACGCGATTTTCCGGGACAGCTATCGCGAGGAAAACGGCGAAAAGGTGATGTTCAGGAAGTCGGAAAAAGGGAAAATACTCGACGCGGCTGACGTTCGCAACGCCACTGAACTTTTCGGACTTTGTCCCACGGCATTGTTATTTGGTCTTTGGGATGCAGCAGGCCCGCGGGGCGGTCTTGGCGCGAAATTCCAGAGAGCAATCGTGTCGGAGATTGTCGGTATTGGGGCGCAGCCCGGGGTAACGACGGGAGGGAAAGTCGATCACCTTAATATTCTGAAAGACGCAGGTGTCCTTTATGAACGAGCTATGAAGTCCGACGCTTTGCCCGGCTGGACGCTCGACGAAAACTTGGCGGCAAAAAGGGACGACAAGGCAGTGAAAGTCGGGAAAAAAGGCGATGGCAGACCCTCGGACGTTAATCTTGGAGGGGTAACCCCTGATTTCGCGTATACAAGAGATAGTCAAGGTAAGAAAATCTTCGAGGACGCGAAGGACGAGAATGGGAACTCTGTTTTTTCAAGGGATAAGAGGGGCGATCCTCGAATCAAGGGGGGTTTTACTATCGAAAAAGCCGTGCAAACAACCGTGCTGTCTCTGACTGCACTGCGCCGTTTGCGTTTTCCGCCCTTGCATGGGAAGCAAGACGGGCAATCGACCGCGGAGCAAGCAGCGCGAACAGTATTGGCTGCCCTCGGGCTTTGTGCGGCCGCTCTGGTGCGGGAGCAAGGCGTTGATCTGCGTTCCCGCTGCCAACTCTGTCCTACTGGACCGTTTGTGTGGGAGCTTCTGAATGAGCCAGGTGAAAAGGAGCATTCTCGTTTCACGTTAAGCGCTGACGATGCGGTTGGGATTTTCAACCAAGCTGTAAAGGAGGCGCAGATGGAGAATGTGGGTCTGCCGTGGGAGAAGACTGTTATTGATCTAATCCCCTCAGACGACTTGCTCGCATTGGTGCAAAGAAGCCAAGAGATTGGCCCCGATGATTCAGAAGGAGAAGAGTGATGTTCGGTCTTGGTATCCGATATCTTGTTGGTTGGGCAATGGCCGCGGCCGACGGTGCCAATAAAAAACGCGCTGAATGGCCGCCACACCCAGACCGGGTCTTTATGGCGCTTGCTGCTGCATGGTTCGAGACGGGCCAAGATACCGCAGAGGGCGAAGCTTTGCGATGGATAGAGGGCTTGGAGAAGTTGCCAGATATTGCAGCTCCCGAGGCGTCGTTCAGAGAGGTTGTGACGTGCTACGTGCCGGTGAACGACTCGGAACTCGCGGGTGAGCGGAAGCGAAAGACTGTATTTGCCGATCCTAAGCCATCTCTGCAAAGCCTGAAGAAGGCTGGTCTGACTGTAGCGGTGGAGTTTCGCCAGAAAAAAGAACGATCGTTCCCCATTGCAATCCCCCACGTATCCGAGCCAAGAGAGATTCCGAAAGTACATTTGGTCTGGAAAGACAATGTACCGGAGAAACATCGTGGTCCGCTTGCCGCTCTATGCCGCAAGGTTATCTCAATCGGGCATTCTGCCTCCCTTGTCCAAATGTGGCTTGATGATTCGCCGCCAGCCCCGACTCTCGTTGCCCGAGAAGGGGTAACGCGTCATCGGTTGCGGGTATTCGGCCCGCGGCGGCTCGATGATCATTTGGCTGAAAAGTGTGATCGAAGTAAGCATATTGCGATCGCTGACGCACTTTGGGCGCGGGAACAGATATCCAGCGGTTCCCAGAAAAATAGACTCAAGAAAGAGCGGGAAGGCAAATTGAAGGGGATCGTCGAACAATTAAGACCCAATCCGTGGGGCTATGCAGGCTATGATGTGCCAATGAGCGAGCCTGTCGAGCATACGGCGAGCAGCCATTTTGATCCTCGTCTGCTCGTGCTGACGCTGTCCGGCAAACGATTATCGCTACCCTCCACTTTGCGGCTCACCGAGACTTTGAGAGGGGCTCTTATGGTCGGTACTCCGCAGCCTGTTCCCGAATGGCTTTCAGGCCACACGCCCGCTGGAAGCCCAAGTGAGAAACCACATCTTGCTTTTTTGCCGCTGCCGTTTGTTGGCCGAGAGCATGCCGATGGGCGTCTAATGGGTGTCGCGCTCGTGCTGCCACGTACAGCAACACCAGCCGAGGCAGAACGCGTAATGGTGTGGTTGAGGAACGAGAACGGGTCAGTGCGACGTCATCGATTGTTAGATGGACGGGGGGTT
>JAJFUM010000254.1 GCA_021372415.1 Deltaproteobacteria bacterium | reverse complement strand
CTCCCGCAGCGGCGGGAGGGTGATCGGGATCACGTTGAGCCGGTAGTAAAGGTCCTCCCGGAACCGCCCGTCCTGCAAGGCCTTTTCCAGATCGACGTTCGTGGCCCCGATGATCCTCACGTCGGCCCGCCGGGTCACGTAGTCTCCAACCCGTTCGTATTCCTTGTCTTGAACGAACCTCAGGAGCTTCGGCTGGAGGGCCAGGGGCAGATCGCCGATCTCGTCCAGGAGGAGGGTCCCCCCTTCGCAGGCATTGATGCGGCCGGGGTTGTCGCGCACGGCGCCGGTGAAGGCCCCCTTGGCATGGCCGAAAAGTTCGCTTTCCAGCAACTCGGGCGACAGGGAAGGGCAAGACAGGACGCTAAAGGGCCGGTTGGCCCGGCTGCTCCAGCCGTGGATGGCCCGGGCCAGAACGCCCTTGCCCGTGCCGCTCTCCCCCCGCAGAAGGACCGTCGCATCGGAGGAGGCCGTCTCGCGGGCCAGACTGACGGCGCGCCTCATGGCAGGGTTGTCGCTGGAAAAATCGGCCTCGAGGTACGTGCGCCCCAGGTCCTCCCGCAGGGAGGCCACCTTCTGCTCCAGCGAGCGCATCTCGAAGACCTTGTGGACGGCGAGTTTGATCTGCGCCGGCGTGAAAGGTTTCGGGATGTAATCAGTCGCCCCGCGCTTGATCGCCTCGACGGCAGTGTCGATCGAGGCGTAGGCCGTAATCACGATGATCCGGAGCCAGGGGGAGGTGTTCAGCAAGGAGGGAATCAGATCGAGGCCGCTGGCAATGCCCAGGCGCAGGTCCACGAGCGCGACGTCGAAGGAACGGCGGGAGGCCTCAGCCAGAGCATCCTCGGGATTGCCCACCGCCGTCACCCGGT
This sequence comes from Deltaproteobacteria bacterium, assembly GCA_021372415.1. Taxonomy (GTDB): domain Bacteria; phylum Desulfobacterota; class Syntrophia; order Syntrophales; family UBA5619; genus JAKAFS01. The sequence continues at coordinate 16,098 of JAJFUM010000254.1, read as the reverse complement.
GTCCGTCCGTTTCCAGGCAGACCGACAGCGTCTTGCGGATGTTGGCCTCGTCGTCGACGACCAGGATGGAAAGGGCGGATTGGTTCGGCTGGATCATAGGGGGCTCTCTCACAAAACGTCGCAGTGGGACCTATCTCTTCTCGACCGGGAAGGTCAGGCTCGCTCCGAAGGAGCCGATGACGGCCGAAACGGGGACAAGGGAAAGGAGCAAAAGTCCATAGAGGATCTCCATCCCGGGGGAAACGGGGCCCAGGACCCGGAGGGAAAAGGCCGCCAGAGCCAGGGCCACCAGCAGGAACGAAAAGCCGATCTTGATCCGAACCGCCCGCAAAGGCCGGGCCTGGTAGTTGAGCCACCAGGTGAAAAAACCGGTCAGGACGGCTGGGAACCAAAAGAGGATCCCGGCCGCCAGGCAGTGCAGGGCCGTGGTCTCGAAGGCCCTCTCGCCGGTGATTCGCCCCAGGAGATGAAAGAGGACCGGAACAACCGAAAAGACGATCGGGAAGTGGACCACCATGGGGTGGGGATGGCGGCGAAGGAACGGAAAGCGCGCCAGAAGGTGTCCCAACGGCCCGGGCAGGGCCCTGTCCTCCTCCCCCTTCTTCTTCAGGGTTCCCACCTGGGGATAGCGCTCCAGAACCTCGGAGCCGTGAGGCGCTGCGGAAAGATCCACCGTCAGGTCGCGGCCGGAGGGGTGTCGGTTCATGTGGGTGCCGGTCTTCCAAAGCCGGCTCGCGCTCACATCGAAGATTTTTCCGTTCTGGGCGACGTAGACGGGCCGCCCCTCTTTCCCGTTGAACTGCGCCAGAGTCTCCGGATCGAATTCCTTCATGATCTCCTTCCCGACAGGTAGCCTCCCGTCACAATACCCATTCCAGGATTGCAAAGACGAGCATGGACAGGGGATAGAAGCTGGCCCGGTTGAAGAGGCCGAAGGCGCCGGCTGCACCCCCCGTTTTCACGAGAGGATAGCACGGCGCCAGGAGAAAATAAAACCCCGAAAAGAGAGCCCCGGCGACGTAGAGCCAGCCGGGACGGACGGGCAGGACAGCGACGAGGGCCAGGCTCATCGCCAGAGCGATCCCGAGCGATCCGGCGCAGAGCCGGGCGGCTCCCCGGCTGCCGAACCGAACCGGGATCGTCCGGGCCCCGATCCGCCGGTCCGTCTCCAGGTCGCCCAGGTCGTTGGGGACGTTCTGGCCCCCAATCTCCCAGAAGAAGAGCCAGAGGAAGAGGACCGCCACGAAGGACACGGACGGATGGGGATCGACGGCGAAGACGGCGGCCAGGGGTCCCGAGGTCTTGACCAGGCCGCTGACCAGGCCCCGAAGCCAGGTCACCTTCAGGAGCGAACAGTAGAGCACCTCCAGAAGAGAGGCCCCGAGGAAGATCAGGGGGCAGACGGGGTTGAGAAGGGACGCCCCGGCAAAGGCCACGACAGACCAGGCCGCCGTCCAGATCATGGCCTCGCGGCGGCTGAGGAATCCCCGGGCCAGGGGGTGGCGGACGAAGATGCCGTCCAGGTCCCGTTCGCCCCCAGGGCCGGCATCGGGAGAGAGGGTTGATCGGTCGATCCGCTGGTCGACGATGTCGTTGAGGGCATAGACCGCGCTGTAGCCCGAGAAGGCGGTCACGAGGCCCAGAAGAAGGACCCCGGCAGGGGGAAAGCCACCCAGGGTGAGGAAGGCCGCCAGTGACGGCGCCGCCAGGTCCACCAGCAGGTGGGGGGTCCGGGAAAGGGCCAGGAAGAGGTTCAGCCGGGAGATCCCCGCCCTCTCCGGAATCGATTCGCCGTTCAAAGCCCCCTCCTTTCCGTCCCCGCCGTCCCGTCCGGGACCCTGTCGGATCGCCGCACCGGCTGGTCCGGACTCAGAATAGGAGATCCCGGGGGATTGTGTCAACGAGATTCGTCCAATGGACGGTCACTCGCCGATGATCTTCACAAGGACCCTTTTGCGGCGCCGTCCGTCGAACTCGCCGTAGAAGATCTGTTCCCAGGGACCGAAATCGAGTTTCCCTCCGGTGACGGCCACGACGACCTCGCGCCCCATGACCTGCCTCTTGAGGTGGGCGTCGCCGTTGTCCTCGCCGGTCCGGTTGTGCCGGTACTGGGAGACGGGCTCGTGGGGGGCGAGCCGCTCCAGCCACTGTTCGTAATCCCCGTGGAGCCCCGGCTCGTCGTCGTTGATGAAGACCGAGGCCGTAATATGCATGGCATTGACCAGCATCAGGCCCTCGGTGATCCCGCTCTCTTTCAGGCAGCGCTCCGCTTCGTCCGTGATGTTGACGACCCCCCGGCGCTCCGGGATGTTGAACCAAAGCTCCTTCCGATAGGATTTCATGGGCCTGACCTCCGCCTGGAATGGGGGCGATCCGGACCGCCCCGAGGGCCTGGATTATACGCGATCCAGGCCCTCCTGTCACCCCTCAGATGTCGGCCGTCAGGGTCACGTGGGGTTCGACCGGCGGATTTGGAACGTTAAAGTCGCAGCAGCCCCGCTGCTCGTCCCAGGCGAAATCGTCGCACCCCAGCTCCAGGAACCGCTCATGGATCGTCCGGTCGTAGTGCTCCCGGATGGAGCGGACGTGGCGACAGATGTCCCGGTATCGGGACGTCTGGGCCGTCGGTCCGATGTACTGGAGGTAGCAGAGCCTGGGGATACGGATCATCCGGGTCTTCAAAAAGGAACGGACCACGATCTCGTAGTCATCCGCCACGTGGAGCTCGGGGTTGTGGCCGCCGATGGACTCATAGAAGGACCGCCTCCAGGCCCGGATGTGGTTGGGGGCCGAGGCGATGTGCCGGATCGTCTTGGAATTGATGTTGCCGCCGCTGCCCGACTTGTAGATCCGGCCGCGGTAGGCCACGTCGGTATAAGCGCCGTATCCGAAGGCCCAGCCGTTTCGATAGGTGTAGCTGGTGCCGTCGGCGTAAACCTCGGCATCGTCGGTGTAGAGGAACCCGGCTTCGGGATATTGCCGGAACCCTTCAACCACATGCTCCAGCGCGTAATCCGTCAGTTCGTCGTCGTGGTCCAACTCGACGAGGATCACGCCCCTGGCCAGGCGGCAGGCCCAGTTCTTGACCTTGCCGATGATCCCCGAGTGGTCCCAGGGTTTGAAGACCCCGATCCGGTGATCCTGCCGGGCCAGTGCGCCGAGGTTCCTGAAGGTCCTTCCGTCGTCGTCCGAATCGTCCACGATGATCCATTCCCAGTCGGCGTAAGTCTGCTCCAGGAGAGACCGAAAGGGCCGCCGGATCCGGTTCCCGGTTTTGTAGGCGGCGGTAAAGACGCTGACGAGGGGCCTGTCCGTCCCCCGGTCGCCGTCGAAGAGGTTCTCGATATAGCGTTCGTAGGCCGCCAAGCCCAGTTCAGTGAGGTCCGGCAGGGTGTCGCAGTGGAGCCACCGCCTGCGAACGTCGAGGGAGGCCCGGAGCAGGTCGGCATAGGACGAAACCGCCCCCACCGTGATGATGATGTGGGGGCGGTCCGCAGCGAGGACCGGCGCAAGCGGGGTCCCGGAGGGATAGCACCGGCAATCCAGCCGTCTCTCCTCGTGTTCCTCCTGCGGAGGGGTGAGCAATTCCACTCCCCGGCATCCGAAGAGGCTGACAACGGGCAACCGCTCCCTCTTCTTCCTGGAAAATCTTCCGTTCAAGATTCCGAACACTATCCTGCCAACCGACCTCCTAAGGGTGACTGAAAAAAGGGGAGGCCGCCGGAACGGCCTCCCCCTTCATGCCGAGCTCACTCCTGTTTCTTGTCCTTCTTTACCGCCCACCAGATCCAGACCGCGAGACCGACCACCATCAGCAGCATGACGGTACCGCCAAACCATGCACTTTGCATGACTTTTACCTCCTCTTCCCCTGTCCCGTGGACTGGGACTCCAGATGCCGTCCCTCCGGACCGGGCGCGACAAAGGCGCCGATCCCCAGGGCGGACACCGGGACCCAGAACCGTCGCTGTCACGACTGGCCGCTTGCCCGAATGGAACGACGGGGAATCGGCCGGCCGCGGTCGTACGGTGACGGGACTTCAAAAAAGTTTTGAATCAGACCAAAGACGACCCGCAATGGGGGCCGGTGGGAGGGGGAGCCCTGAGCCCACAGGGCATGAGGTGCAAAAAGGATATCTCGAACGACGAGGTCCCGTCCACGGCATAGAGGACCGGCAAGGGACCGGGATTGAAGCCGACGGGAAGGATCAGACCGGTCGCGACACTGTTGTCCAACGCGCCGCCGGCGCAGGAGATGATGCGCAGCTCTTCGCGCAGGTCGACCACGTCCGCCGTGAAAGTGAAGAAGACGGCGACGAAGACAAACAGGAAGAAGGACTTCCTCCTGTATAGGGTCGCGAACGCAGACATGGGAAAAGCGTAGCAGATACTTCGGGGCTGTCAAGGACAATTATCGGGTCCGCCCCCCCCGACGGCCGCTGACTTCCATCCCGCCGAAGGGCGGCGGGAGAGGCCGGCGGTGCCGCCTAACCCCGGCCCAAAAAGGGCATCTTGGTCGCCATAACCGTCAGGAATTGCACATTGGCCTCCAGGGGCAGGCTCGCCATGTACAGGACGGCGTCGGCCACGTGCGTCAGGTCCATCAGGGGCTCGGGGACCACGGTGCCGTTGGCCTGCAGGGCCCCTTGACTGTTCATCGCGGCCATATCGCTGGCGGCGTTGCCGATGTCGATCTGACCGCAGGCGATGTCGTACTTGCGCAGGTCGATCGAGGCCGATTTGGTGAGCCCCAGGATGGCGTGTTTGGTCGCCGTGTAAGCGACGGAGTTGGGACGGGGGGCGTAAGCCGAGAGAGAGCCGTTGTTGATGATCCGCCCGCCGCGCGGCTCCTGGGCCTTCATCAGCCGGATCGCCTGCTGCATGCACAAGAAGGCTCCCGTCAGGTTGATGTCCACCGAGGCTTTCCAGGTGGCGTAGTCGAGGTCCTCCATCGGAGTGCCGGAGGCGAAGATCCCGGCGTTGTTGAAGAGCAGATCAAGGCGACCGAAAACCTCCTTCGTCCTGGCGAAGAGCGCCACTACCGTCTCAGGATCGCTGACATCGGTGGGGACCGCCAAAGCGCGCGCGCCGGCACCCGATTCCTGCACCACCTGTTCCAGGCGCTCCCTGCGGCGTCCGGCCAGGACCACCCGATAGCCTTCCCTCAGCAGGGCAAGCGCGACGGCCTTGCCGATCCCGCTTCCCGCACCGGTGACAACGGCGACTTTGTTGACTGCGTCCATCCTGCGTTCTCCCTTTTGGATTCCGTCATTCTTTTCGTTTTTCCGGGACGGGCCTCACTTTTCCTTCGCCACCCGGATGTGTTTGGCGATCCAGTCGCAAAAGCGGATCTCACTGTTGTCCTCCGGCTCGTAACCGATGACCCGCCGCGCGTTGGCGATGCTCCAATAGGCATGGGGGTTGTTGCTGATCCCGTAGAAGATCTGGAAGGGGACCCCGTGCCCGTCCCTGATGTCCGGCGTCTCAATGCTCTTGACAAAGAGCTGCTGCAGGTCCCGGTCGCTGACGTAGACGGCCAGGGCCCGCCGCATGGCGCGAAGATCGCCCAGCCGGCAGGTCTCCAGGTCGTCCTCCCTCGGGCCGCCGATACGGATCTGTATGTTTTCCAGAGGGCGTCCGGTCTGGCGGCCGACGGCGAAGACGAAACCCAGGTGCTCGTACACCTCCTTGGCCCAGCCATAGTAGTTGTCCGACTGGGCCCGGCCGCCGGGATCGACGAAGTCCATCTTGCCGTCGAGGATCAGCGGTTCGTAATAATCGGCGGCATGGTTCGAGCTGGCCACCACGACCCGGCGCACCCCCTCCTCCAGACAGGTCTGGTAGACGTTGTAGGCCATCTGGATGTTGTCCATCTCGGCCCGGAAGTGGGGCTCAGGTTGGATGCGGTTGTGCCGGATGAAACCCAGATGGACCACCGTGTCGATCCCCTGGAAGTGGTGGCGATAGGCGTCCCGATCGCGGTCGACCAGGTCGGCGGTTTGCACCCCTTCGATCGGATCGCCCTTGCGGTTTCGGGTCCGCACGTCCAGCAGGGTCAGTTCGTAGCGATGACGCAGCGCCGGCAGGACCTGAGAGGCGATCACGCCGGCGGCGCCGGTGACCAGCACTTTGCGTTTTTTCATCCTGGTTTCTCCTCGGGGAGGCGTCCCTCTCCCCTCCCGGCGACCGACACCGGGGACGGAAGGGGGGTCATGGCGTTCCTGGGAGCCATATTGGGAAGAAGGGCCCCCGATGTCAAGGACTTTCTGGCGGGGCTAGATCGCCTGGCCCTTGAACTGGCTCAGATAGAGACGGTGATAGAAGCCTCGCCGCTCCAGTAGTTCCCGGTGCGTTCCCCGCTCGACGATTTGCCCGTCGTCGATCACCAGGACCTGACCCGCGTCGCGGATCGTGCTCAGGCGGTGGGCGATCACAAAGCTGGTCCGGCCTGCCATGAGGGCCAGGAGGGCCTTCTGGATTCGGGCCTCGGTACGGGTGTCCACGCTGCTGGTGGCCTCGTCGAGGATGAGGATCGTCGGGTCCGCGAGGATCGCCCGGGCGATGGCCAGGAGTTGCCTCTGCCCCTGGCTGAGATTCCCGGCCCGTTCCGAAAGGGGCGTCCCGTAACCCTGGGGGAGTTGCCGGATGAAGGGGTCGGCGCCGGCGGTTCGGGCCGCCTCGATGCATTCCTCGTCGGTGGCGGCGAGCCGCCCGTAACGGATGTTCTCCATCACGGTCGCCGAGAACAGGAAGGTGTCCTGCAGGACGATCCCCAGGCAGCGGCGCAGGTCGGCCTTCGGGATGGCGCGGATGTCCCTCCCGTCGAGGCAGATCCGGCCGGAGTCGATCTCGTAGAAGCGGCTCAGGAGGTTGATGAGGGTCGTCTTCCCTGCTCCGGTCGGCCCCACCAGGGCCAGGGTCTCCCCCGGCCTCGCATCGAGGCTCATCCCCTTGATGACCGGCGTCTCCGGCCGGTAGCCGAACATCACCCCCTCGAAACGCACCTCCCCGCGGAGGACCTCCGGAGACCGGGCGTCCTGCGCGTCGGCCGTCTCGGCCGGGGTGTCGAGGATCTCGAAGACCCGCTCGGCCCCGGCAAGGGCCGCCTGAATCGAGTTGTAGAGGTTCGCCAACTGTCGCAGGGGGCTGATGAAGTTCTGGCCGTAGTTGATGAAGGTCGCGATGAGCCCGACGGTGACGAGCCCCTTCAGGGCGAGCCAACCGCCCAGGCCGGCCAGGACGATCACGAAGAAGTTCCCCAGGACCCCGGTCAGGGGCATGAGCAGGAAAGCATAGCTGTTGGCCGAGACGGCGGCGCGGTAGACCGCCTCATTGCGCTCGCGGAAGGCCGCCATGACCGCCCCGCCGCGGCGGCAGGCCTTCACGACCCGCTGGCCGCTGATCGCCTCCTCCATGACGGCATTGAGGCCGCCCAGGTCCCGCTGCAGATCCCGGAATCCCCGGCGGGTGTAGCGGGCGACGAATTCGGTGAATCCGAACATGAGCGGGACGACCAGGAGCGAGGCCAGGGCCAGCCAGGGATTCAGGACGAACATGGCGATCAGGATCCCGGCCATGGACAGGAGGCTCGCCAAAAGCGAGGTGACGTTCTGGGAGACGGCCTGGTTGATCGCGTCGATGTCGTTGGTCAGGCGGCTCATCAGTTCGCCAGCGGGGTTACGGTCGAAGAAGCCGACGGGAAGCGACTGGAGGTGGCCGAAGAGGTCCCGCCGCATCGCCTGCAGGGCGCGCTGGGAAATGTCGGCCATGAGCCACGACGAGAGAGCTTGGAAGCCGTTGTTGAAGAAGTACACCAGGAGCATCCAGCCGGCGATCGCCGCCAGGCCCGTCGTACGCCGGACGGCGATGAACCGGTCGATCGCCACCCCCATGAGGTAGGGGCCGATCAGATCCAGCAAAGTGTAGACGACGACCAGAAGACCCGCGACGACGAGCATTCCCTGGAAGGGGCGCAGATAGGGCAGCAGGCGCCTCAGGGCATGGCGGGGATCGCGGGCCTTCTCGATTTTCTCGCGTCTCCGCCCTTGGGACGGGGCCCCGGAACGCAGGTCGGCAGGAGCGTGGCGCGGTGTCGGGATTTTCATGGCGCGCCCCCTTCCACCGGCGGAGGTCCCCCACCGTCGTTCAGCGGGGCGGTGGAGAAGTCATTCCCCAACTGGGAGTCAAAGATCTCCCGATAAATGGGGCTCACGGCCATCAACTCGGCGTGGCTCCCCTGGGCGGCGATCCGCCCCCCTTCGAGGACGACGATCCGGTCGGCCCGAAGGACCGTGCTGATCCGCTGGGCCACGACCAGGGTCGTGCGGTCCCGCTCGGACGCCAGGGCCTCCTGAATCCGGGTCTCGGTCTCCACGTCCACCGCGCTGGTGCCGTCGTCGAGGATCAGGATCCGGGGCCGCATCAGGAGCGCCCGCGCTATGGCGATCCGCTGCTTCTGGCCCCCCGAGAGGTTCGTCCCGCGCTCCTCGACGTAGGTGTCGTACCCCTTCGACAGGGCCGTGATGAAGTCGTGGGCCTGGGCTGCCCGGGCCGCCTCGACGATCTCGCTCTCTCCGGCTTCGGGGGCGCCGTAACGGATGTTCTCACGCACGGTCCCTGAGAAGAGGACCGTCTCCTGGGGAACGACGGCGATTTCGGCCAGGAGGGACTCCTGCTTGACGGAGCGGAGGTCGATCCCGTCCAGGAGGATGCGGCCGGCGGTCGGGTCGTAGAAACGGGGGACGAGGTTCACCAGGGTCGACTTGCCGGAGCCGGTCGCCCCGAGGAAGGCCACGGTCTGCCCGGGCTCGACGATAAGGTCGATCCCATCGAGAACGTTCTCGGCGTGCTCCCCGCCGTAACGGAAGGACACCTTCTCGAAGGCGAGCCGTCCCCGCACTGGCCGTGGCAGGGGGCTCGCATCGGCGGCGTCCTGAACAGCGGGGACGACCCGGAGGACCTCGTCGATCCTGCGGGCCGAGACAATCCCGGCGGCCCAGATGTTCGACAGGAAGGTCATCATGATCAGCGGCGCCATCGTCGTGAGCAAATAGTTCGTGAAGGCCACGATCTGCCCGACGGTAAGATCCCCCTCGACGGCATCGAGGCCTCCGACCCAGATGACGATCACCACGCCGGCGTTCACGCACATCGACAGGACCGGGGGCATGCCGGAGAGGATCCGCATCACCCGAATCGCACGGCCCGTCAGCTCCTCGTTGGCCGCCGCGAAGCGCTCCCCCTCGAAATCGGCCCGGACAAAGGCCTTGACGAGCCGCGCCCCGGAGATGTTCTCCTGGAGGATCGTGTTGAGGCGGTCGAGGCGGCGCTGGACGGAGCCGAAGAGGGGCTCCATCCGGACGATGAAAAAGACGATGACCGCGGAGGTGAGGACAAGGACCGGCAGCATGACCAGGGCAAGCCGCGGGCTTGTCAGGACCATCAGGATCAGGCTCCCGAGCATCAGGAGGGGGGCGCGCGTACCGATCCTCAGCGAGATCATGACCACGCGCTGGACGGCGTTGGTGTCGCTCGTCAGGCGGACCAGGAGCGAGCCGGTTTTCAGGGCGTCTAGGTCGGCGAAGGAAAAGGTCTGGATCCGGATGAAGAGGGCGTCGCGGAGGTCGCGGGCCACCCCCTCAGCGGCCTGGACGGACAGGAGGTTGTTCCCGACGGCCAGAAGGGCGCTCACGAGGGAGATCACGATCATCCCGAGGGCCGTTCCGAGGACCGTCCCCTGGTCGCCCCGGGCGATCCCCTCGTCGATGATCCGCTGGACCAGCCGGGGGATGGCCAGGTCCATGCAGACCAGAGCCGTCAGCAGGAGCAGGGCCAGGGCGGCGCGCTTCCCGTAGGGCCTGATGAAACGGGCAAGGTTGAGGATCGGAGCCATGGTTGTGCATACCTCCGCCGGCCCCGGGTTGTCCAGATGTTTGATGATCGTCCCGATAACTGCATCCGGGACGGCTGGCAGGCGCCGTCAACCGGCCGGGTTCTGCTTTCTCCTCTTGTCCTCGTACATCAGGGCGTCCGCTTTGGTCATAAGGGCCTCGAGGGTGGCGTGGTCCCCGTTCCGATAGCGGGCGATGCCGATACTCAGGGAGAGCTCGTAGCGCCGGCCCTCGCCTGCATTGCGGGCCTCGACGAGGTCGCCCAGCCGCTTCATGAGCGCCTCGCGGGTAACGTCAGTCGCATCCAGAGCCAGGACGGCGAATTCGTCGCCTCCGATCCGTCCGATGATGTCCGATTCCCGGAAGGCCTCCTTGAGGACGGCGGCCACCTCCATCAGGGCCTTGTCTCCCTCGGTGTGGCCCAGCGTGTCGTTGATCTGCTTCATGTTGTCGAGGTCAGCAAAGAAGAGAAGAAGCTCCTTCCGGGACCTTTCGGCCACCTTGATCTGCTGCTGGGAGAGGAGGCTGAACCCTCGTCGGTTGTAAAGTCCGGTCAGATCGTCGACCAACGAGAGGTTGCGCAGCTCCTCCTCGAGTTCCTTTTGCCGGGTGATGTCCCGGACGATGCCCTGATACCCCGAGATTCCCCCGTCGTCGGCATAGCGGGCCGATGCGGTGATCAGGCACTCCATCCGCCGGCCGTCCTTTTTATGGAGGATCACCCCGTAGTCCCGCACCGAGCCATCCCTCCCGATCGCCTTTCTGAAGTCCTCCAGGTCCGCAGGATCCTCATAGATATCGGCAATGTTCAGGGCGGCCATCTCCTCCTGGGAATGGCCGAATAGTTCCAGGAAGGCCCTGTTGAAGTCAAGGAAGCGGCCCTCCAGGGTGGTGATGTAGAAGGCGTCCCTGGAATCCTCGAAGGCGGAACGGAACTTCCGCTCGCTCTCCCGGAGCCTCTTTTCCGTCTCTTTGAGCTGGGTGACGTCGGTGATGCTCTCCAAAAGATAGTCCCTCTCGCCGAACCGGACCGGCGTCACCGTCTTGATGATCGGGCTGGAATTCCCATCGGCCTTGATCAGGAGGCGCTCGGCATTGTCCACCTTCTGCCTGAGGTCTGTGATTGGACACTTTCCACCCTCGGCGGGGCAGATGTACCGGTGGCAGACGGATCCGACGATATCCTCCCTCGGGGCGCCGAAGAGACGGGCCGCGGCCGGATTGATGTCCACGATGGTATGGGTCGCCGAATCGATGAGCAGGATCCCCGAATCAACGGAAGAGAAGATGGTTTTAAGCGTCGCCTCGCTCTCCCTCAGGGCCACCTCGGCTCGGCGGGCGGCTGAGAAAAAGGGGGCAATCCCCATCATCCCCACGACCATGAAGACCGACAACAAGACGCCGATCCATTCGGTCAGGGGGTCGGGAACGAAGGTGGCATCGCCCGTCACGACATGGTAGAGGGGGACGATCCGCCGGGCAGCCATGAGGCACATGGCCGCCGAGATCAGGCCCCAGGCCATGCGCTGGCCTGTCAGGCGGATCAGCCTCAGGGCCAGGATCGCTGCCGTCAGTTGGAGCGCGACGGAACATGCCAGGACTAATGCCATGCTCATGATGAACCCGTTAGCCTTCAGACCGACAACCCGCTGCCAGGGGAATAAGGTCCGCCTCGATCCCCCGGTCACCAGCCGGTCCCCCTGCCGGCGAGAGGGTCCTTCCTCCTGAGCCTCATCCGTCGGGCAGAGGGACTGATCGAACCGCTCAGGCCTTTCTCTGGCCGAACCGGTTATAGCTGACCTTGTTGAAGCGGAGCTCCTCCTTCCGGTAAGGAGGCACGTCCTCACCGGGATACCCGATCGCAACCATGCAAAGAACGGTCAGGTTCCCGGGAATCCCCAGGAGTTCGCCAATATACTCCGTCGAGGTCTTGGCTTCGCTGTACTGGTTTCCCCTGATCTGCATCCAGCGGCTTCCCAGGCCGAGGGACTCGGCGGCATACTGCATGGTGACGGCCGCAATCGAACAGTCCTCTATCCAGAGCGGCGATGCGGAGGCATCCGCGCAGACGACGACGGCTGCCTGGGCATCCTTCAGAAAGGCGCCCCCCATGGGTTTTGCCGTCGAGAGCTTCTCCAGAAGGGCCCTCTCCGTGACGACCACGAATTCCCAGGGTCTGGCGGCCTTTCCCGAGGGGGAACGCAGGGCCGTCTCCACAATGGCCTCGATCTTCTCCGGCTCCACCGGCTTTGCCGCATACACCTTGATACTCCGTCTCTTCCTTGCCAGTTCGTTGAACATCCCCTCTCCTTTCTCCTGCATCGAATCCTCTGCCCCGGTACCAAACAACCCCTTGCCGATCCCTCCACGGCAGAACCCGCTAAGGGCATATTTTACCACAAAAATCCGACAAAGGGTAGTTTCGGCATCCGCAGAGGCAACTGTCCGCCGTCAGGCACAAGTTTTGCGGCTCCCACTGCGCGAGACGCTGCAGGGCCGAAAAAATTCAGGAACGCCTGAAATTCATCCGACACAAAATGAGTTACCACGGGGTTTTGAAGGCGGTTACGGCTTCGAGATCCCCCCGCCGAGGGCCTGGTAGAGCGTCATCAGATTCTTGAGGCGGTTCAGTCGATTCTCGGCCAGGCTCTTTTCGGCGGTTCTCCGAGTCTCCTGGGCATCCAGCCAGGCCTGGACCCCCGTGGCGCCAGCCCGATAGCGGACCTCGGCCAGTTGCTCGGCGCGCCTGGCCAAGGCCAGGGCCGATTCCAGGTGCTTGGCCTCGGTCTCGTACTGGAGGCGCGCCGACAGGGCATTTTCCACCTCGCTCAGCGCTGTGTAGAGGGTCTGGCGGAAATTGACGACCGCCTTATCGTATTCCGCTTCCGAGATCTCAACGTTCAGCGCCATGGTGTTCCACTGAACGAAAGGAAGGGTCAAGCCCGCCCCCAAGGCGGCGACTGGATTCGCAAGGACATTCACCAGACTGGCGCTGCTGCCGCCGAGACTGCCGGTCAGGGTGAAGGTCGGGTAGTAACCGGCCCGGGTATTGTCTACATTGGCCAGATATTTCCGCAGCCTCATCTCCGCCGCCTGGAGGTCCGGTCTCCGGCCCAGGAGGCTCGCCGGCAGACCGGCCTCAATGACAGGAAGGGACCCATCGGGCAACCGCGACCGTTCAGGAACACTGTTCTGCGGGGCCTGATTGAACAGGATGGCCAGGGCATTTCGGGCCGCCGTCCGCTGGTACAGCAGTTGGGTCAGGTCGGCCCTCTGGCTGGCGAGGGTCTGCCGGGCCTGCACCAAATCGATCGCCGACACAGCGCCGGCCCGGTACTTCACCTCGACCAGCTCCAGGGTCTTTTCCGCATAGGCAATGCCGTCCTCGGCCATGGCAATCCGCTGGTTCAGGTAGGCGACCTGCCAGTAGTCCGAGGCCGTCGTCCCGATCAGGGAAAGCGCGGTATTCCGTCGGTCCGCCTCGGTGGCCTCCGCCTCCCACCGGCTGGCATCACGGGCGCGGGCGAGCTTTCCCCACAGATCCAGTTCATAGCTCAACGATCCCGTGACGCTGTGCGTGGGGGATTCTGAGCCGCTCTTCAGATCGTGGCTGACGGTGGCATCGCCTCCGAGGCTCACCGACGGCGTCAGATTGGTGCCGGTCAGCCTGGCCGTGAGTTGGGCCTGGCGCACCTTAACCGTGGCCGCCGCCAGGTCGTTGTTTTCACGAAGGGCACGATCGATCAGGCCGTCCAGGACCGGATCGTTGAAGCCCCTCCACCACTGCTCCTGGTCGGCGATGTCCGTCCCGGTGACGGTGGACTGGCCCTGCCATTGCTGCGGCAGGACGATCTTCGGCTGGGCGGATTGGCCGTGGTTCAGGAGGCCGCAGCCGCCCAGCAGGAGGACCGACCCACAGAGGGCAATCACGATCTGGAACCTACGATGTGTGCAACAGATGGTCATGACTCAAATTACTCCCTGGCAAGCGCCTCGATTGGATCAAGTCGGGCCGCATGGCGCGCCGGCAGGAATCCGAAGAGCAGGCCGATGCTCAAAGAACAAACACATGCGGCGACGATGGACAGGACGGAAAACTTCATGGTGAAGGTCTTCACAAACAGGGGAAAGAGGAGCCCCACTCCGTAGGACAGCAGGATGCCGATCAGACCGCCGATCAGACAGACCAGGCTCGACTCGATGAGGAACTGCTGCCGGATGTCGTTCTGCCTGGCCCCGACCGCCATCCGGATGCCGATTTCATGGGTCCGCTCGGTGACCGAGACCAGCATGATGTTCATGACGCCGATCCCCCCCACCACCAGGGAGATGACTGCGATGGCCGAGATCATCAGGGACATGGTCGCGGTGGTCTTCTTCACCGTCTTGAGGATCGTGTCGCTGCTGCTGGTATAGAAGTCCTTGGTGCCGTGACGCTGCCGGAGCAGCTTGACAATGCTCTGCTCCGCAATCTGATTGGATACGCCGTCCCGCACCCGCACTGTGATGGAGTCGAAATAGTGCTGTCCGAGCAGCCGGCTCATCGCGGCCGTATAGGGAATCCAAACCTCCAAATTCTGGTTGTTGCCGAAGGGCCCTTCCTTTTCCTTCGTCACCCCGATGACCCGGCAGGGAAGGGCTCCGAGCAGGAGGACCTTGCCGATCGGGTCCTCATGGGCGGCAAAGAACTTCTTGCTCGTGTTCTGGTCGATCACCACCACCTGGGCCTGATTGAGGACATCCTGGCGGCCGAAAGCCCCCCCACGCGCCATCTCATAACCGCGGACACGGAAGTACTGCTCCCCCACCCCCCGGATCGAGGCGCTGGCCCTCTTGTTCCCGTAGCGCAGAAGCTGATTGGTGCTGGCGCCCGGGGTGACGCTGTCCAAGTAAACCTGGGATTCCAAGGCCTCAAGATCGGACGGGACGAGGGTGTCGATGCCGCCGGCATCCTCGTCCCCCCAATCCTTGCCGGGATAGATGTCGATGACATTCGTGCCCATGGCGTTGATGTCGTTGATCACCTTCTGGCGGGCCCCCTGTCCGAGTGCCACCACCGAGACCACCGAGGTGATACCGATGATGATCCCCAGCATGGTCAAGAGGGTACGCATCCGATGGGAGGCCATTGTGATCCAGGCCATCTTGAAGGCTTCGGCAAAACGCCCCCAGCTTGCCCGAAAGCGGCGAGTTGGCTTATCGGAGGGGAAAGATTTCAGAGGGCCGCCCGGTGCGTCCACAACTCTGTCCGGATTGGTCCGGTCGCCGGCGATTCGGCCGTCGCTCAGTTCGACGATCCGCTCGGCGTTGCGCGCCACCTGCATGTCATGGGTAACCAGGATGATGGTGTGCCCCTGACCGTGGAGCTCGTGCAGGATCCCCATCATCTCGCGACCGTTTTTGCTATCCAACGCCCCGGTCGGTTCATCGGCCAGGATCACGTCGCCGCCGTTCATCAAGGCCCGGGCGATGCTCACCCGCTGCTGCTCGCCGCCCGACAACTGGCTGGGACGGTGGTCGCAGCGGTCGCCCAATCCCAGACGGGCGAGCAACTCGCGGGCTCGCTCCCTGCGCGACGCCTTGTCCATCCCGGAGTAGACAGCCGGAATCTCTGCGTTGCGCGTGGCATTCAGGTGCGGCATCAGGTGATAGCGCTGGAAGATGAATCCGAAATGGTCCCGGCGCAGGCCGGCCAGTTCATCACTGGTCAGGGCGCCGGTTTCCTGGCCGTCGATCCGGTAGCTCCCCTCGCTGGGCTGATCCAGACATCCGAGGATATTCATCAGGGTGGACTTTCCAGAACCGGAGGCCCCGACGACGGCCACCATCTCGCCTGCCCGGATGACCAGGTCGATCTCTCGGAGTGCGTGGATCTCCTGTTCGCCTGCGATGTAGCGACGGGACACCTGCGACAGTTCGAGCAAAACCCCGGCCATCTCAGCGCCTCCTCCCCGGCGGGGGGCCCGGGGGGCGCATCGCGTCGGTGGTCTTCTCGGCTGCCGCCAATGAGGCGCTGTCCCCCACGACGACCCTCTCGCCGTCCCGAAGGCCTTCGGTCACCTGGATGTGGACGTTGTTGTTGACGCCTACCCGGATCATCCGTATTTCAGGCCCATCGTCCTTCAACACCTTCACCGGGTAGCGACCGTCCTTTTGCCGGTCGCCGAGGGCCGACACGGGGATGCACAGAGCCTGTTTCGCCTCGTTC
>JAJFUM010000253.1 GCA_021372415.1 Deltaproteobacteria bacterium | reverse complement strand
GATGAGCGTCGCCTTTTCGGTGATGAAACCCGGCATCTTCCGTTCGAAGGCCTCCTGCCGCCCGGTCCGAGGCGGGGCTGACCGTGACCCCCCTGGAGGACGACCTCCCGGACCAGGAACAGGCAGGCCCGTCGGGGCCCTGCTGGACGCCGGCGCTGCGGCCGGTCGTGGTCGGCTGCGGACCGGCGGGCCTCTTTGCCGCCCTGACCCTCGCCCTCAGGGGAATCCCGGTCCTGCTCCTGGAACGGGGCAAGGCCGTTTCCGAGCGGCTGTCCGACGTGCACGCCTTCTGGAAAAAGGGGACCCTCGACCCCGAAAGCCATGTCCATTTCGGGGAGGGAGGAGCGGGGACCTTCTCGGACGGCAAGCTGACGAGCCGGTCCAAGAACCTCCGTACAGGCTGGGTGAAGCGCGTCCTGGTCGACATGGGAGCGCCCAGCGACATTCTGGTTGATGTCCGTCCCCACATCGGGACGGACCGGCTCATGGAGGTGGTGGTCCGGCTCCGCAAGAGGCTGGTCGAGATGGGATGCGAGGTCCGCTTCGGGGCCAGGATGACTGATCTGATCGTCGATCGGGGGTGCCTGGCCGGCGTCGTTGCCAACGACGCCGAGGAGATTCCTTCGGATCGGCTGATCCTGGCCGTCGGCCAGTCCGCCGATGATGCCTACCGGATGCTTCTGGCGAGGGGGGTCGCCCTGGCGGGGAAACCCTTTGCCATCGGCCTGCGCATCGAACATCCCCAGGAATGGATCAACCGGATCCAGTACGGCCGGTGGGCAGGCCATCCGGAGCTTCCCCCGGCGGATTACTTCCTCACCGCCAAGATTGAGGAGACGGGACGGTCCGTCTACTCCTTCTGCATGTGCCCCGGCGGGCTGGTGATCGGGTGCAGCGCCCGGGAGGGCGGGGTGATCACGAACGGAATGAGTCGCTGCCGCCGGGACAGCCCCTACGCCAACAGCGCTGTGGTCGTCAATGTCCGGGTGGAGGATTTCGGTGGGGAGGGCCCGCTGGCCGGTCTTGACTTCCGCAGGCTTTGGGAGGAGAGGGCCTTTCAGGCTGGGGGAGGGGACTACCGGGCCCCAGCCCAGAGCCTGACCGGTTTCCTGTCGGGGAGGTCGGTGGCGATTCGGGACAGGGGCAGCTTCCTGCCCGGCATCCGGGAGGCGGACCTGCGGGAGGTCCTGCCGCTCTTCGTCGGGGAGGCCCTCCGGCGCGGATTCGAGGCCTTCGAACGGAAGATGCCGGGTTTCATCACCGAAAAGGCGACGCTCATCGGCGTGGAGACACGGACCTCCTCGCCGGTCCGGATCCTCAGGGGAGAGGACGGCCAGAGCGTGACCCTCAAGGGCCTTTTCCCCTGCGGGGAGGGTGCCGGTTATGCGGGCGGGATCATCAGCTCGGCCCTGGACGGGATCCGGGCGGCGGAGCGTCTGGCCGATTCCCTGGCCTGATCCGGGCGTCGAGGATCCAATCACCGTCCCTGCGGAGGATCCTCTCCACCGAGAGATTCAGGGCATCGTCCATCCGCCGGATACCCAGATCCCCGATGGCGTTGATCCCCTCGCCGGTGATCTTGGGGGCGATAACGACGATCAGGCGGTCGGCGAGCCCCCCCTTCAGGAACGAGGTGATCAGGGCCGCACCGCCCTCCACGAGGAGAGCGGTGGTCCCTCTCTGGCCCAGGACGCGCAACAGCCCGTCCAGATCGACCTGGCCGTTCCCGTCCGACTCCAGGGTGAGCAACTCGATTCCCCTCTTCTCAAAGAGGCGTCGCCTCCTCTCTGGCGCCCGTTCCGTTGTGGCGACGATCCCGCGCTTCCCCGTTCCCGCAGATAAGAGGCGGGACTCGGGCGGGATCCGCAGGCGGGAATCGACGACGATCCGCAGGGGATTTCTGCCGGGGACAAGACGGCAGGTCAGCTCGGGATCGTCCTTGAGGGCGGTGCCCGCCCCGACGAGGATCGCATCGTGGGTGGCCCGCAGACGGTGGGCGAAACGCAGCGAGGCCGGGGAACTGATCCAGCGGGAATGGCCTTCCGAGGTGGCGATCCGGCCGTCGAGGGTTTGGGCGAACTTGACGGTGACAAAAGGGATGCCGGTCCGGATGAATTTGAAGAATCCCTCGTTGAGGCGAAGGCAGGCCTCCTCGAGGACGCCCACGGTTGTTTCGATGCCCTTGCCGCGGAGGGCCTTGATCCCCTTCCCGCAGACGAGCGGGTTGGGGTCCATGGTCCCGATCACCACGCGGCCGATCTGGCAGGCGATCAGGGCCTCGACGCAGGGAGGGGTCCGGCCGTGATGGGAGCAGGGCTCGAGGGTGACGTAGAGGGTCGCCCCCTTGACGGGTTCCCGTGCCGCCTGGAGGGCGTTGATTTCGGCGTGATTGGCGCCGCAGCACCGGTGGTAGCCCTCGGCGATGATTCGTCCTTCCCGGACGATCACGGCACCGACCATAGGATTGGGGCTGACCTGCCCTTCCCCCTTACGGGCGATCCTCAGGGCCCGGCGCATGAATGCCTCGTCCGTCGTGCCGCTTCTTCTTTCCGCCATGGTGGTTCCCCCTGCAGAGTCGCCTGCCGCTCCATCGCCCTGGGCGGATGGCTCCGGGCCGGCAGGACAAAGGGCCTGGCGGACGATTTGTTCCGTGGGCGACTTCCCGCCGGTCGGATCCTTCTTATACCAGGACAGGGACGGAAGTAAACCTCTTTTCGGTGGGATCCGCCTGAAGGGGGATGGTTTTTGGGTTGTGCATCCCTTCACAAATGTGCTATGGAGGCGCCTGATCGGGTTAATGGCAGCATCGTTGGCGCAACCCGCCGCGGGGGGTTCGGCAGGCGGGAAGGTTCCAGCGGACTTCCAGAGATCTGGTGGGGACTGGGTGGCGGTCTTCGGGTCGATCCGGTCGCGAACTCGGGAAGGAGAAACGGAATGATCGAAGGGGTGAAAATCAAGAAGCTCAAGGTGATCGCCGACGAACGGGGGAGGCTGATGGAGATCCTGCGGTCCGACGATGAGATCTTCCAGCGTTTCGGGCAGGTCTACATGACGACCGCCTATCCGGGTGTGGTCAAGGGGTGGCACTACCACAAGAAGCAATCCGACAACATGGCCGTTGTCCGGGGGATGATGAAGATCGTCCTCTACGACAGCCGCGAGGGATCCCCGACCTTCGGTGAAGTCAACGAGTTCTTTGCGGGAAGTCACAACCCGATCGTCGTCCACATCCCGCCCTTGGTCTTCCACGGCTTCAAGTGCATCTCCGAAGAGGAGGCCATCGTCGTGAACACGCCGACGGAGGTTTACCATTACCAGGAACCGGACGAATTCCGGGTCCATCCTCACGACAACCAGATTCCCTATCGGTGGGAACGGAAGGACGGCTGAGGAACAGAAGGACATGGGTTCGACTTGGGTGTGGACGGTCATCTTTGCGCTGCTGGGGGCCGCCGTGGGGAGTTTCCTCAACGTCTGCATCTCCCGGATCCCCCAGGGCCTGTCCGTCATCTCGCCGTCCTCCCGCTGTCCGCTCTGCAGCCATCCGATCCGTTTCTATGACAATCTCCCCGTGATAGGCTACCTGCTGCTTGGCGGAAGATGCCGGGATTGCGGGGGAAAGATCGCCTTCCGCTATCCCCTGGTCGAGATCCTGACGGCAACCCTGGCGGTCATCCTTTTTCTCCGGTATGGCCTGACACCGGCCTATCCTGCCGTTTCCCTCTTCGTCTGCACCCTGATCGTCATCGCCTTCATCGACCTCGACCATCAGATCATCCCTGATATCCTGACCCTGGGCGGGATTCCGATCTTTGCGGTCTTGTCCGTCCTGATCATGGACCTTTCGCCCCTCGACGCCTTCTTGGGGATTATGGTCGGGGCCGGCATCCTTTATTTTGTGGCCGTTTATTACGAGGCGCTTACGGGCCGGGAGGGCATGGGATTGGGCGATGTACACCTCCTGGCAATGATCGGCGCCTTTCTGGGATGGAAGTCCCTCCTTGCCATCCTCCTGGCCGCTTCGTTGCTCGGCACGGTCGTGGGACTGGCACTCATGGTCGGCAGCGGAAGGGGACTCCGCTCCCCGCTCCCCTTCGGGCCCTTTATCTGCGCCGCCGCGGTGCTCTATCTCTTTTTCGCCGATTGCCTGGCCGGAACTCTCCTGGCCGTCGGCTGAGGCCCCTGTATCCGGCAGAGACCCGGAAATTCCTCCAGGGCAGGAATGTGAAGAGAATCACATGGCGGCGGTGAATCCGGTCACTGGGTCGCGGAGGTTTCTATTGACAACCAGTCGGCCTTGTCCCTATCATGCATGGTAGGGAGTTTTTCCTCCTGAAAACATTGACCTTGAAGCCTGAAGAGGGGTTCAAAGGGGATCGTTCCCGGTGTGGAGACCGGACGTGTGAGTAGGGATGCCCGGAGGCAGGGCCGGGGCGGTTGGAAGTCGACGGGGACGGAAAGATGAAGCGGCAGGGAGGCGGCACCGGAACGTCCACAGCGGACCTTGGTCCGGAGAAGATCCGGATCAATACCATGCCGGGCTTTACCCTGATCGAACTGCTCATCGTCATAGCCCTCCTCTCCATCGTGGCGGCCATCTCCGTGCCCATGTTGAACCGATACGCGACGAACGTGGATCTGAAAACGGCGGCCAGAACCGTGGCGGCCGATCTGGCTGCGGCCAAACAGGCGGCCGTCGAGGAGAACCTGGATGTCTACCGCATCACCTTCAGCGTCGACAGCAATCAATATACCCTGTCCCGCACGGACACGGGGGTGACCCTCTGGACCAAGACCTTCTCCTCTTTCGGGAACGGCATCGCCATTTCTGCCGTCGACTTCGGAGGGGGAGCCGTGGTCAGTTTCCAGAAACGAGGGACGCTGACGGCCGGTACGGCGACCCTGCAGAACAATCGGGGCTCCACGGCAGTCGTCACGACCAATATCACGGGAAGGACCTATGTCGCCTTTTCCCTGCAATAGGAAGGGGATCACCCTCGTCGAGTCGATGATCGCGGTCCTGCTGCTCACGGTGGGCCTGCTCGGACTCCTGTCGATGCAGCCTTCCGCCTGGAGGATGACAGCGCGGACCGATTATCTGGGGCGCGCGGCGATGATCCTGAACCGCGAACTGACAGCCCGCGAACTGGCGATCATGAACCCCTGCAACGCCGTCTCCACGGATCCGGTCAACCAGACCGTCTTCAGCAGCGGCCAAGGGGCCTCCCAATCGGGCGATATCGCCTTCACCGTGGTGACGACCACGACCAGCGTCGCGACGAACGTCTGGCGGGTCACCGTCCGGGTGAGTTGGCCGCCCCTCAACAATACGGGGATCGCCGAGAGCATCGTCGTCACCCGACAGGAACCGTTCCGTTTGGGATGCATATGAAGAATCCAAGAGGTTTTACCCTGACGGAGGTCCTGATCTCCATTTTCGTGGGATTGGTGATCATCCTGGCGATCTACGGGGCGGTGACCATGGGGCAGCGTTCCACGGTCAACGTGGAGAGGAAGGTGGCCGCCCACCAGGACGCCCGTGCCGCCCTGGAGCTGATGTCTCTGGAGATCGGCATGGCCTCCTTCAATCCGGGCTATGCCACCGGTCTCTGGAAGACCTCCGGGGACTGCGGAACCGTGTCGGGCAACCAGGGATACCGCGGGATCCAGGCGGCAGGCGCCTCGACGATCACGGTGGAGGCGGACATCAACGAGAACGGCGTCATCGGCGGAGCCGGCAACGCCAACGAGATCATTACCTATACCTACGACGCGGCGAAGCAGTATATCAACCGATCGGTGAACTGCGGCGGGGATACGCCCTTCCTTGGGGACGATCCGGCCAGCGGGAGGCCGCGGTCGGTCCGGGTGATCAACACGGATGCGGTTCCGGTGTTCCGTTACTTCAACGCCCAGGGGACGGAGATCACGACCGCCCAGTTGCCGGCCGCCATTCCCAACATTGCCAGGATCGACATCGTCCTGTGGGTGGAGACGGAAGAGGTCAATCCGAATACGAATCAGAGACGCCGGATGATCTACTCCACGAGCGTCATTCCGAGGAACCATGTCATCAATCAATAGGCATCCAGTCAGGCGGTTCGGCGGGAGGAAGGGGTTCGCGCTGGTCGCGGCGATCATGGCCGTGATGATCCTTCTGGCGCTGGGGTTCCTGGCCCTCTCCGTGTCGACGGACGATGTCAAGATCAGCAGCCGTGTCGTCGGGGAGAAGAAGGCCCTGTCCGCCGCCGAGACGGGCATCCACCGCCTCATGCAGAATTTCGATCCGGACAACACGGCGGCCTCCCAGGTGGCCAATGTACAGGTGGACGCGGCGACCGATCCGGCTTCGCGCTATACGATCACGTCCGTGGGGCGCCCCAGTTCGGGACCCGACGTTTTGCCCCTGGCCGGATTCTCGATCGGCGGCGGACAGCAGTGGGGCCAGAGGCGCTACGTGGGAAGCGTGACGGGAACCAATACGAATTACGGCAGTTCCGTTCAGATCGACGTGGGAATGGGTTACGGCCCGGTCGAGATCACCACCATGTCGAGGTAGGAGGCACCATGATCGCAAGACTCTTTCGGGTCGTTCTCTGTGGTTTCCTCTGCTGGCTTCCGCTGATGGGGAACCTGGAAGCGACCACGCCGCCGTCCGGCGAGGAGGCCCTCTTCACGACCTCGACGGCCCCGGACGCCCTCATCCTCATGGATCTTTCCGGCAGCATGACCTGGAACCCAGCCGGCGGGAGCAACATCTGGGGGAATTCCTCCTGCTCGGGAACCTTCTACAGCACCTGGGGGACCGGCCACGACGTCAACTGCAGCCGCCTGGCCATCGCCAAGCGGGCGATCTTCGACATCCTCGACGACAACGACGACAACTCGATCAGCGGCTCCGACGAGACCAGCCTCGGGGTCCGGATCGGCTACATGCGGTTCTACAACTGCTCCAGCGACGACACGGGGGGGGATTACACCAGCGGTTGCATCCGGCTGATCCGGGCGATCGATACGAAGTACAGCCTGACCTACTGCGCCCAAAACTCGAGCTGTTCGATCACCGACGGCGGCAGTTCATCAAACTGCGTGAACGGCGAGTCGGCCACCGGCGGAACGCCGCTCGCCTCGGCCCTGAAAGAGTCCAAGCTCTACCTCGACGCCCACAAGGCCGGCGACAGCGCCTCGGCCTGCCGTCAGAAGTTCGTCATTCTCATCAGCGACGGGGCGGACACGTTCGCCTGCAGCGGCGACGGTGGCGAGTGCCAGAGCCATCAATACAAACGCCGTCGGGAATCGGTGGCCAAGGCCAAGGCTCTGGCCGATGCGGGCTACAAGGTCTTCGTCGTCGGGTTCGGCTCGGGGATGCCCGATTATCTCGAAAATACCCTCAACTGGATGGCTTACTACGGCGGGACGGACAACCCCAACGCGGCCAATTCCGGCAGCACCAGCGGTTACGATCCCTCTGCGGTGACGAGCTGCACGAACGACGCCAGCACGGGGAGTGCGACCTGCGGAGGAAGCAGCGTTGCCGATTTCAAGGCCACTTCCAACGATCCGGGCTACTCGGCCCTTTCTGGGTACGCCTTCCTGGCCTCGGATGCGGACCAACTGGCCACGGCCCTCAAGACGGCCATCAACATCATCCGCGAGGCCACCTACTCCTTCTCCCAGTCGTCGATCCAGTCTTCCCGGACCCAGGACGAGAACTACATCTACGAGGGGTCCTTCCAGCCCATAAGCGGAGATCCCTTCTGGCAGGGGCACTTCAAGAAGTACACCATCAACAGCGACGGCACCGTCGGGGATGTTCTGTGGGACGCCGGCACCCTCCTCAGGGACCGCTCCGCGGCGGACCGGAACATCCTGATTCACAAAGCGGGGCAGACGGACCTGGCAGAGTTCAAAACGACCAATACGGACCTGACCACGACGATCCTCGGCGTGACGACGGACGCCGCCCGCACCGCCATCATCGGCTACATTCGGGGGGAGAGCGCCTACAACCCGGACAACTGGAAACTTGGCGACATCTTTCGGGCGACCCCCGTCACCGTGGCGACGCCCTCCGCCTATTTCGAGGACCTGCGGGATACCGGCTCGTCCCCGAACGCCTTCGCCACGCACCGGGCGAACCACGTGAGGGCCTCTACCGGGACGAACCCCCAGCGGATCCTCCTGGTGGGCGCCAACGACGGCCAGCTCCATGCTTTCAAGGCGAGCGACGGCGCCGAGGCCTGGAGCTTCATCCCGCCTAATCAGCTCTCCCGCCTCAAACTGATCGCGCACGCCACCGAGCCGACGGCCCTGACCCACCAGTACTTCGTCGACGGCCCCCTGACCGTGGCCGATGCCTGGATCCCCGCCACGGCCTCGGCGGGGACGAGCAAGTCCGCCTCCGACTGGCACACCCTGGGCATCTCCAGCGAGGGACGGGGAGGGGGCACGACCCTCTGGAGCTCCTCGGCCTCCTGCGAAACCGGTTTCAATTCGGCCTACAGTTCCACCTATACCCAATACTGCGGCTATTACGGCCTGGACCTGAACAGCAGCCTCACCCCCACCTTCAAGTGGCGCCTGGGATTCTCCTCGGCCCAGGCCCCCTACATGGGGGCCCCCTGGAGCAAGATGATGGTGGGACGGGTCTGGCTCTCGGGCAACGAACGGTGGGTCGGCTTCATCGGGGGGGGCGTCTCCACCAGCGGGGCTGCCAACAGCGGCAAGGGCTTTTTCGTGGTCGACCTCTACGACGGCACGGTTCTGTGGAGCTATACCAAGGCGGACAACTCCAACCTGGACAATCCGATGCCGGCGCCGCCCGCGATCGTGGATACGGACAACGATGGTTTTATCGACACGGCCTACATCGGCGATCAGGGGAGCAACATGTGGCGCATGAAATTCTGCGGCTATGCCGACGGCAGTTCCTGCGGCACCAGCAGTTGGACCGGCGGGCGCCTCTTTGCGGCCAACAGCTCCTCCGGCAATCGGCCGATCTACACCGCCGCCGCCGTGGCCAAAGACACTTCGGGCAATCTCTGGGTCTACTGGGGGACCGGCGACAAGACGGACCCGACCAGTTCCAGCGCCCAGGAGAAGTTCATCGGCCTCAAGGACACGGACCGCTCGAGCACCCGGACGATCTCCGACCTCCAGAACATCACCAGCGAGGGGAGTTATTACGACGACGGCACCAAGTACGGCTACTACATCAACCTGGCGGGCCAGGGTGAAAAGATGCTCGCCGATCCGACGGTGTTCGGCAATCTGGTGTACTTCACCACCTACACGCCGGCCCATGGAGGCGATCCCTGCGGCACGGCCGGGACGGCCAAGCTCTACGGCCTGAATTTCAAGACCGGTGCGGGAGCGCTTCCCCTGACCGACAGCCCGCGCAGCATGTCCATCGGCACCGGCATTGCCTCGGCGCCGGTCATCTCCATGAAACCGGCCGGCGGGTTGACACCGGACCTCTACGTCACGACCAGCGGCGGCGGCGGGACCGCGTCCCAGACCCAGCGGGTGAACATCAATCCCCCCGGTCTGTCGAACCGGACCAACCTGCTCTTCTGGAAGGACAAGCGGGTGGAATAGCCAACCCCCGCTTGCGGGCATCCCCGCTCGATTCGTGATAACGCATCAATTTTCTTGACTTCGGATCGCGATCAAGATAGGGTAGCGCACGAACTGCGGCGGGTCATATCCGAGTGAGGGGTTGGACCATGGGTACTGAGAAGAAGTACTGTTCCATCTGCGCTTGGCGCCAGAACTGCCAGAAGAGATTCAGCGTCGTCACCGATGCCTCGGGGTGCGTCCGCTGTCCCGATTACTCCCGGGACCTCGCCATCAAGGATCAGGATATCGACGCCGTGGAAAAGGCGTCTCGGGAAAAGTAAACCCTCAGGTCGGCCTCCGCAAGTCATGCCCCTGTCGGCCTCCGGGCTGAGGCACGGCTCCATCTTTCCGATTTTCAGTGGACGGCCGTGAGCAGTCCGGATGTGGATTCGTCGGTGATGATCGTGAAGGCTATAGGGTTGGCCGTCTGGCCAACTTTTTTCGTATAGGGGAAGGATCGGCATGAAACAGCGACTGGTAAGCATTCTGAAAAAAGCGATCGAATCGGGTGTCGAGGACGGCCTCCTGCAGGCGGAGGTGCCGCCCCTCATCGAGGTGGAGTTGACCAAGGACCTCCGCCACGGGGATTACGCCTCCAACGTGGCCATGATCCTGGCCTCGCAGACCAGGAAGAACCCCCGCGAGGTGGCGAAGATCCTTTCCGACAGGATCGGGGATGCCGGGAAGACCTTGGAGCGGGTAGAGATCGCCGGCCCCGGGTTCATCAATTTCTTCATCCGCGAGGGCTGCTGGTCCTCGCTTCTGGAGGATGTCGAAGGGGAGGGCGACCGTTACGGTTCGGCGGATACGGGAAAGGGCCGGCGCGTTCAGGTGGAGTTCGTCAGCGCAAACCCTACAGGGCCACTCCACATCGGACATGCACGGGGTGCCGTCGTGGGCGACGTCATGGCGAACATCCTGGCGGCCTCCGGGTATGAGGTCTTCAGGGAGTACTACATCAACGATGCGGGCAACCAGATGAACAATCTGGGCAAGTCGGTGTACCTGCGCTACGCCGAACTTCAGGGCCAAGCCGCGGAATTCCCCGAGGGCTGCTACCAGGGGGATTACATCAAGGACCTGGCCGCCGAGCTGCTCGCCAGGGACGGGGCCCGCTATCTGGACGCGGATCCACAGGAGGTCATCCCTCTCTTCACCGATTATGCCGGAAAGGCCATCCTCGAGGGGATCAAGGAGGATCTTCGGGTCTTCGGCGTGGTCTTTAATCTCTATTTCAGCGAACGGGAGCTGTACAAAGACGATGGCGTCGGGAAGCTCCTCAGGGCACTTGAGGAGAAGGGCTTCATCTACCGCGAGGGAGAGACCCTTTGGTTTCGGACCACGGCCTTCGGCGATGAGAAGGACCGGGTGGTTGTCCGCCAGAACGGCGATCCGACCTACTTTGCTGCGGATATCGCCTATCACCGGGACAAGTTCGGGCGGGGGTTCGAGACGGTCATCGACATCTGGGGCGCCGATCACCACGGCTACATCCCCCGCATGTCCGCGGCTGTTCAGGCCCTGGGATACGGCAAGGACGCCCTCAAGGTAATCCTGGTCCAACTGGTCAACCTCCTGAGGGACGGAAAACCCGTAGCGATGTCCACGCGGTCCGGCGAGTTCGTCACGCTCCGGGAGGTCGTCGACGAGGTGGGGAAGGATGCGGCCCGCTACAATTTCCTCATGAGGCGTTCCGACAGCCATCTCGATTTTGATCTGGAGGTGGCCAAGAGGCAGTCCAATGAAAACCCTGTTTACTATGTCCAGTACGCCCATGCCAGGATTTGCAGCATCATCCGGATGGCCGCCGAGCGAGGTCTGGCCGTTCCAGTTTACGCCGGGGCGGACCTGAGCCTGCTTCGGGAGAAGGAGGAGATCGATTTGATCAAGTCGATCACCCGTTTCCCCGAGGTCGTGGAAGGGGCGGCGCGGACGCTGGAACCCCACCGGCTGACCTTCTACCTGAACGATCTGGCGGGGATCTTCCACAGCTATTACAATAAGAACAAGGTCATCTCCGATGATTCCGCCCTGACAGGGGCGAGGTTGTTCCTCGTCCAGTCCGTGCGGACCGTCCTGAGAAATGCCCTCACCATGCTGGGGGTCTCCACTCCGGAGAAGATGTAACGGCGGCGTTTGGAACCATGGCAGTGAAGAACAGGCGGGTATTCGAACTCAGGCTGGGGAAACTGGGACTTACCCTGTTCGTCGCCGGGATGTCCCTGATGCTCTTCGGGATCTTCCTGTTCGGCGTCTTTGTGGGCAAGCAGATGGAGGCCTATCCGGAGCGTTTCACCTCCAGCATCACGGGGATCGTCACGGACCGCTGGTTTGCCTCCTCCGCACCGATCGCCGGGAAGGCCGAATCGCCGCCGACACCGGAACCGGAGAAACCGGGAAGAGCGGAGCATGCCGCAGCCGGGGAGGATGTTCCAGCTCCTGCCGGCAGCGACCTCCAGGGGGGTGGAAGGGAGGGAGCCGTGGTCGGGACCCTGAAGGAAGGGCCTCCCGAAGCTCACGACCGGCAGCCTGCAGTGGCAGGCGGTGATGCCGCGTCCCGGAATCCCCAGACGGTCCCTGGGGTGCTGCCGGGACCCGTGGCGGCCTCCTCGCCCGCCGCTGAAGTGAACAGAAAGAGAGATTCCGCTCCTGCAGGGGCCCCGGCCGGCGAGACAAAGCCGGAGAAAACGGCGAAGGCGGTGGCCGAATCGCGGTCGAAGGAGCGTTTCGAGGTCCAGGTGGCCGCCTATCGGGAGAAGCGGTCGGCCGATCAGATGGCTCAGAAATTCGGATCGCTCGGGTTTTCGCCCCAGGTGGTCATGAAAGAGTTCCCCGATTCGGGACGGTGGTTCCGGGTGGTCGTGGGAGGCTTTGAAAGTCGCGAGGCGGCCCAAAAGGCAGCCGATCAGATGGCCGGGAAGATCCGAGGGCTCAAGTGCGTGATCCGTCCCTCCGAGAGGAACGGCAATGGAGGTTGAATGTTTGAGAATCTGACCGATAAACTGGACGGTATCCTCCGGAAACTCAAGGGGCATGGCCGCCTGGACGAGGCGAACATCCAGTCGGCGCTGAAGGAGATCCGCATGGCCCTTCTCGAGGCCGACGTGAATTTCCGGGTCGTCCGTGATTTCGTCGAAGATGTCCGCACGCGGGCTGTGGGACAGGAGGTCCTCGACAGCATCACCCCCGGGCAGCAGGTTGTCAAGATTGTCCATGACCGTCTGGTGGAACTGATGGGGGGGACGAGCAGCCAACTTCGATTCGGCAGCCGGATCCCCGCGCCGATCATGCTGGCCGGCCTTCAGGGTTGCGGCAAGACGACCACGGCAGTCAAACTCGCGCGGTTCGTAGCGAATCAGGGCAAGAGGGTCTATCTGGTCTCCGCAGACGTGTACCGGCCTGCCGCCATGGAGCAGTTGAATGTGCTGGGCGCCCAGATCGGGGCCGGGGTCTTTGACGGGTCGGGCCTGCAGGATCCCGTCGAGATCTGCGTGAGGGCCGTGGAGGAGGCCCGGAGCGGCGGCTACGAGACGATCATCGTCGATACCGCCGGCCGGCTCGCCATCGACACGGCGATGATGGATGAACTCAGGAGGATCAAGCAGTTGATTCATCCGTCCGAAATTCTCTTCGTGGCCGATGCCATGACGGGACAGGACGCGGTCAAAGTGGCCGGCCGATTCGACGAACTTCTGGGTATCGACGGCGTGATCATGACCAAGATGGACGGGGACGCGAGGGGCGGGGCGGCCCTCTCTCTCAAAGCCGTCATCGGCAAGCCGATCAAGTTCGTTGGTGTGGGCGAGAAGATCGACGCCCTGGAGGTTTTCCATCCCGAGCGCATGGCCTCCCGGATCCTGGGCATGGGCGATGTCCTGACCCTGGTGGAAAAGGCCCAGGCCATGGTAGACGAGCGGGAGGCGAAGGCCCTGGAGAAGAAGATCCGGAAAAACGAGTTTACCCTCGGTGATTTCCGGACGCAGCTGACCCAGATCCGTAAGATGGGGTCGCTTCAGGAGATCCTCGGCATGATTCCTGGGATAAATAAGATAAAGGCCCTGGGGCAAGCTTCTCCTGACGAAAAGGAGCTGGTCCGCATTGCGGCGATCATCGATTCCATGACACCGAGGGAACGCCAGAACTACCTGATCATCGACGGGAGCCGGCGCAAGAGGATCGCCAGGGGCAGCGGGACCACGGTGCAGGACGTCAACCGACTGTTGAAGAACTACGCCGAAATGCGCAAGATGATGAAGCGGATGACCAAAGGGGGAATAAAATCCCTTCGACGCGGCAATTTCCCCTTTTAATGGCGGAAAAGATATGTTATATTACTAAGTCTGTAAAAAAATAATTTTCAGGAGGTGATCGGAACAGAGAATGGCGGTCAAAATGAGATTGACACGAATAGGTGGAAAGGGCAAGCCCAGTTACCGGGTGGTGGTGGCCAATTCCGAATCCCCCAGGGATGGAAAATTCCTGGAAATCTTGGGTAACTATGATCCCAAGAAAAACCCCGCAGAGATTATCCTGAAAGAAGAGCGCGTCCGCGAGTGGCTCACGAAGGGCGCAAAACCGACGTTAACGGTATCTCAGTTGCTCGAAAAGAAGGGAATCAGGATTTAGTTTTTAGGAACTGTGGAGGTTAGGGCGATGAAAGAGTTGATCAAGTACATGGCTCAAGCTTTGGTGGATAATCCTGAGATGGTCACGGTCTCTGAAGTGGTCGGTGAGCAGACTTCCGTCATCGAACTGAGAGTGGCTAAAGAGGACCTGGGAAAGGTTATCGGCAAGCAGGGTAGGACGGCCAAGGCGATGAGGACCATTCTGAGTGCTGCGTCAACGAAGGTTCGCAAGCGGACCGTTCTGGAAATCATCGAATAAGCCTCTATGGCGCTCCTTGAAATAGGCAGGATCGTGGGTTCCCATGGTCTTGCAGGTCGTGTGAAGGTGTTGTCCTATCTTGAATCGCCTGTGGTGCTGCAGGGCCTTTCGGAGGTATGGGTCGGCAGGAACCCGCAGGAGGCGGTGGCACATCGTCTGGAGGCCGTGCAACCCGGGAGAGGGAGTTTCATCCTGAAGCTTGGGGAGGTTTCAGACAGGGAAACCGCAGTAAAATTCAAGGGATTGGCCGTATGGATGACTTCGGATCGCCTGAATAAGCTCCCGGAAGGGGAGTTCTACTGGCATGAGATCATCGGACTGAATGTCCAGACGGAGGAGGGTAGACACCTCGGGACCATTGAATCCGTTTTCCCGACAGGGAGCAACGACGTTTACGTCTGCCGGTCAGGGGGAGAGGAAATCCTGCTTCCGGCGACCGGCGAGGTGGTCAGGCGGATCGATCTGGATCGGAAGGTCATGGTGGTCAGGCTGCTGAAGGGGCTTATGGAACATGATCCGCTTTGATATCCTGACCGTTTTTCCGGAGATGTTCGCCTCCGTCCTGGGTTGCAGCCTTCTGAAGAAGGCCAGCGACAGAGGGGTGATCGACATCCGCCTCCATGACATCCGCAGCCATACCGAGGACAAGCATCGGATGACCGATGATGCCCCCTACGGCGGCGGGGGGGGGATGGTCATGAAGGTGGACCCCATCGACCGGACGCTCCAATCGATCCCCAGAATGGCCGACGATGTGCCGGTCATCCTGCTGACCCCGCAGGGCGAGCCCTTCCGTCAGAGGACGGCCGAGAAATTGGCCCTCTACCCGCAGTTGATCCTCCTGTGCGGTCATTATGAGGGGGTGGATGAGCGGGTCCGGACCCATCTGGTCAACCGGGAAATCTCCATCGGGGATTATGTCCTGACGGGGGGCGAGTTGTCGGCGATGGTGGTGGTGGATGCCGTCTCACGTCTGATTCCGGGGGTCCTGGGAAACAGCGAGTCCGCCGGCTCCGACTCCTTCTCCATGGGGGTTCTGGAATACCCCCATTACACAAGGCCCGCCGAGTACCGGGGATGGAAGGTCCCCGAGGTCCTCCTTTCGGGGAACCATCGGGAGATCGAGGCTTGGCGGCGGAAGCAATCCCTCCTGAGGACCAGGGAGAGAAGGCCGGACCTCTTGGCGGAGGGGGGACTTACAGAGAAAGAAGAGCGATGGTTGGCCGAAGAGGCCGACGAAGAATAAATAGATGATGAACAATGATGTCAGCGCGAATAGACTAAGGTGATAGAGGAGTACTGAGTGATGAATGCCATGGAAATGCTTGAAAAGGAACAAATGAGGGGAGATATCCCCGATTTTAAGACTGGCGATACCATCAAGGTTTTCGTGCGGATCGTGGAAGGACAGAAGCAGAGGATTCAGGCCTTTGAAGGGGTTGTCATCCGCCGCCGGAGGGGGGATGTGCGGTCCAATTTCACCGTGCGGAAGATCTCCTACGGGGTCGGGGTCGAGAGGACCTTCCCGCTCCACTCCCCCTCGATCGACAGGATCGAGGTGGTCAGCCGCGGAAAGGTCAGGCGCTCCCGGTTGTACTATCTGCGCGCCCTGAGGGGCAAGCAGGCCAGGATCAAGGAAGCCGGGAAATAAGGAATCCTTCCAGGGCAGGCAGGAATCGCCCGCATACATGGAGGCGGCGTGACGGCGGTCCAGGCGATGGACAGCTTCGAATGCGATGCCCGGAGAAAGGGCTATCGGGTTGTCGCCGGCATTGATGAGGCAGGCC
Source organism: Deltaproteobacteria bacterium (assembly GCA_021372415.1). GTDB lineage: Bacteria > Desulfobacterota > Syntrophia > Syntrophales > UBA5619 > JAKAFS01. The sequence goes on along the minus strand of JAJFUM010000253.1, from coordinate 2,793 downwards.
GGGGACCTCTGGCGGGTCCTGTGATCGCGGCCGCAGTGATCCTGAAAGCGGACTACAGGGATCCTCGGATCGACGACTCCAAGAAACTAACCTCCCATCAGAGGGAGGTACTCTACGGTGTGCTCGAGCAGGAGGCGGTGGCGATCGGCATCGGGGTCGTCGAGGCTCCGGTCATCGATGCGGTGAACATTCTGCAGGCCACCTTGACCGCCATGAAAGAGGCGGTTTGGGGACTTTCTTGCCGTCCCGATTATCTGCTCATCGACGGTTTGAACCGGATCCCCCTGGATATCCCGCAGGAAGCGGTGGTCCATGGCGATGCCCGGAGTATCTCCATCGCCGCGGCCTCTATCGTTGCGAAGGTTTCCAGGGACAGGATCATGGAGATGTACCACCGCCAGTTTCCCCAGTACAATTTTCTCCAGAACAAGGGATACGGAACACGGGAACACCGGGAGGCTATCGCCAAATACGGCCGCTGCAAGATTCACCGCAATTCCTTCCGGATCGACGGAATCGACTTTCGGCGTGTGAGCGAAGACCTTCCGTTCTGAAAGGTCCGGGATCCCTCTGAAGACGGCCATGTCGCTGACGGGAACGCGCACAGGGAAGAGGGGAGAGGATCTGGCGGCAGCCAGTCTTGAAAAAGCCGGATACCGGATCCTCGAACGGAATTACCGGTGCCGCTTCGGCGAGATCGACATCATCGCCGAGGAGGGGCGTGTTCTGGTGTTCGTCGAGGTCAAGTGCCGGCGCACTGAATTGTTCGGGGATCCCCTTGAAGCCGTCGGTCCTCGGAAGCAGCGGAAGATCTCCAAGATATCCCTCCACTACCTGGCCGAAAGGCATCTCGAACATCGCGCCGCCCGTTTCGATGTGGTGGCGGTCCATCTGTCACCGGCGGACTGCCGCATCGAACTCATCCGGAACGCCTTCGATCTTCTCTGCGGATGATCCGGAACCTTTCGCCCAGAGACGACACCTTCCTGAAGACATCCCGGATACTTCCTCCCCGACGCATAGGGCGTCTTCAGAAGTGTGTCAGGGGGGCCTTGCCGACGGGATAGACGTTGAAGCCGATCTCGAAGCAACGGCGGTGGTCCAGTATGTTCCGGCCGTCGAAGATGAAGGCGGGCTTGTCCATGGTTGCGAAGATGGCCTGAAAATCGAGATGCCGGTAGAGATCCCATTCGGTCAGAAGGGCGATGGCGTGGCAGCCCCTGGCCGCCAGGACGGGGTCCTCGACAAAATCGATCCGTCCCGCCAATCCGGCCAGGTCGGCGCGGGCGTTCTTCAGGGCCTTCGGATCGGAGACGATGATCTCGGCCTGTTCCTCGAGCAGGCGGCGGGCGATGAAGATGGCGGGGCTTTCCCGCGTGTCGCCCGTATTGGATTTGAAGGCGAATCCCCAGAGGCAGATCTTCTTGCCGGCCAGCGTATTGAACATCGCCCCCAGCATGTTCCGTATGAAGCGCTCCTGCTGGTACTGGTTGATCTTGACGACGCTCTCCCAGTAGTCGGCCACTTCGTCCAGCCCGTAATGCCGGCAGAGGTAGACGAGATTCAGGATGTCCTTCTTGAAGCATGAACCGCCGAACCCGATGCTGGCGTTGAGAAACTTGGCGCCGACGCGGCTGTCCATGCCGACCGCGCGGGAGACCTCGGTGATGTCCGCCTCCGCCTTCTCGCAGAGGGCGGAGATTGCGTTGATCGAAGAGATCCTCTGGGCCAGGAAGGCGTTGGACACGAGCTTGGAGAGTTCGCTGCTCCAGATGTTGGAGGTGATGATCTTCTCCCGGGGAATCCAGTGTCCGTAAATCTCGACCAGCGTCTCCCTGGCCTTCTGGCCGCGCTCTGTTTCTCGGGAGCCGATGAGGACCCGATCCGGATTCTCCAGATCGCGGACCGCCGTTCCCTCTGCCAGGAATTCGGGATTGGACAGGACGTCGAAGTGAACACCGTTCGCCCGGGTGTTGAGGATCCTCTCCATGGCCAGGGCGGTCTTCACCGGAAGGGTGCTTTTCTCGATCACGATCTTGGAGGATCTGGAGAACTCCAGGATCTGCCGGGCCGTTTTTTCCCAGTGCTGCAGATCCGCCGCCATCCCGGCCCCCAGTCCGAAGGTCTTGGTGGGGGTGTTCACGCTGACGAAGATGATCTCGTTTTCCCGGATGCCCGCTTCGATGTCCGTGCTGAAGAAGAGGTTCTTTCCCCGTGTCGCGGCCACCAACTGGTCCAGTCCTGGTTCGTAGATCGGCAACTCGCCGGAATTCCATGCGGCGATCCGGTCGGGGTTGACGTCCACCACCGTGATCCGGCAGTGGGGGCATTTGTGGGCGATCATGGCCATGGTCGGGCCGCCGACATAGCCGGCCCCGATGCACAGGATGTTCCTTTGAACGGTCATAGGGTCCTCACGAAGCCGCCTTTCTGGATACGGCCTTTTGAAAATAGTCGATCGTCTTCTTCAACCCATCCTCAAGGGGGACCCGGGGCTCCCATCCGAGTTTTTCACGGGCCATGCTGATGTCGGGCTTTCTCTGGACGGGGTCGTCCTGGGGAAGTTCCCTGAAGGTGATCGTGGAGGAAGATGCGGTCATCCGGATGAGGGTCTCGGCCAGTTCCAGGATCGTGAATTCAACCGGTGTCCCGATATTGATGGGACCGGTGAAGCCTGCCGGAGAATCCATCATCCGGACCAGGCCTTCGATCAGGTCGTCGATGTAACAGAAGGAGCGGGTCTGAGACCCGTCTCCGTAAACGGTGATGGCTTCCCCCCTGAGGGCCTGGACG
>JAJFUM010000238.1 GCA_021372415.1 Deltaproteobacteria bacterium | reverse complement strand
CGGCCAATTGCCCAAGAAGCCGACGTGGACGATCCTGCTTTATGGCCACGGCGATCACAGCCTTTCCCCGCAGTTGGCCGCGGACCTGCGCAAGATGGAGTCGGTGGGAAGCTCCGCCGGGTTTCGCATCGTCGTCCAGGCCGATTTCGATGCGAGTGCGGAGGAAGAAAACGAGGAGGAAGGCCTTCCCCGAGGGCTTCACAAGGGCACCAGTCGCTTTTTGGTCGCCAAAAGCGCCGATCCCGAGAGTGTTGTGTCCAAGCCGGTGGAACGGCTTCCCGAGTTCAACCACGATGACCCGCGTGTCCTTGCCGAGTTCATCCGCTGGGCGGTGAAGAAATATCCGGCGGACCGTTATGGCCTCATCTTTTGGGATCATGGCGGCCAGTGGGAGGGTTACGGTGGAGACGAGCAGGACGGTACCGATGAAGATCCCAATGGCCTGTCGATGGCGGCGATCCGAGGTGCGGTGCTGGGGGTGATGAAGACCGCCGGGATCCGGAAGTGGGATTTCATCGCCTTCGACACCTGCCTGATGGGGGGCATCGAGGTGCTGGCGGATTTTGCGGACCTCGCCGATCTCTTCATCGCCTGCCCGGAGATCGATTACGGGGACGGCTGGAACTACGGCCCGGTGCTTCAGTGGCTGAAAGAACGGCCCGATGCGGCCATGCGCGACTTCGGCGTGATGGAAGCGGCTCGGTGGAAAGAGCTGCATTTTACCCGGGAGAACGAGGCGGACCGGGCGCTTGCGGCGCATGGTGTCTATGACCTGGCGGCCTTCCCGGCCGTGAGGACGTCTTTTACCGGTTTTGTCTCCGCCCTTGAGGCCTCCTATGCCCCCACGAATCTGGCAATCCCGCGGCAGCGGCGGCTCTCGATCGAATACAGCCTGAGCGATGTAGAGTCTCTGGGCGAGCCGACCGATTACATCGACGTGGGAATGTTCGCCGGCAGGTTTGCCGCCGATCCGAAATCTCCAGAGCCGCTGCAGAGATCGGCCCGGGCCCTCGTCGAGGCGATCGAGAGGCTGACCCTGGCCAAGGTGCTCGGGTCGGAAAAGGAGGGCGCCTTGGGGCTGTCGGTCTGGTACCCTGTCGATGAAGAAGGGGAAGCGGGCAAGAAGTTTTCGGCCTATGAAAAGCTCTCCCTTTCGTCTCAGACTCCCTGGTCCCGGTTTCTGCAGAAGGTCTGTCAGGTCCGTCAACAGCAGAAAGACCGACCCGAGCTCCGGGAGCCGAAGGTTGCGGAGCTGACCGTGAAGGCGGGGCAGCCGGTGAAGCTCACGGTGGAGGTGATCCGCGGGCCGGGAGCCTTTTTCATTCACGGGGCCCTGGTGGACAACCGCCTCGGAGGCCAGGAGGACTATGTCTATCTGGGCGAAGTGATCTCCGAGGAGATCGAGGGGCCGGGGAAATATCCGGTGACCTGGGACACGCGGATCCTCGCCCTGCCGGGGGAGGGGCGGTCACGGGTCTGGCTGGGCGCCTTTCCGAAGGATGCCGGCAGCGATCTCTGGGTGAGCTATGCCTGGTATCGGGCCAAGGCGGGAGACAAAAAACGCCGGGTGATCCTGATCACCCGGATCAAGGCAGGAACGGCCCGGGTGATCAGCATGCTCGATGGTTCGGAGGACGATGCGGCGCCCGCGCCGGTAACGGCGAGGCCCGGCGGGAAGCTCACGCCTCTCTACCACCGCGAGATCCGGAAGGGCGACG
>JAJFUM010000112.1 GCA_021372415.1 Deltaproteobacteria bacterium | reverse complement strand
TTGAGCTGAACCATTTTTGGGATGCTTGTCGCCGTACTTCTGGCCTGACTCGGATATCTGCGTTTCGAGCTTCGCCTCGCTCGCCCTGAGGCTCAGAATGAGGGGGCTGTTGCTGATCGGCGGAATCGCCTCGTACCGGACACCTTTGGCGATCATGCCCTGGACTTCCTTGTACCGCGATTCGGCTTCGAGGCGGGCCGCCTGGGCCTGGACCAAGTTTGTCGTCCATCCGCCGAGCCTCTGCATGGCCACGTTCTCGCTCTCTTTCTGGCCCGGGGACTGGGTGATCTGGACGATGCCGTATTTCTCCTTGTACTGCTGGAGGGCCTGTTCCGACTCTTCCAGCTTGACCTTCTGCTCGTCGATCTGCTTCGTGAGGAAGTCTTTCGCTTCGCTCGATGTCGATGACCGCTGTTCCATCATGTAGACGATGTAGGCCTTGGCGATCGTGTTGGCGACGGTGGCGGCGAGGACCGGATCCTTGCTCTGGAAGCCGAGGTCGACGAGGCGGCTGTTCCGGATCGGCTCGACCGTATAGCTCCCCAGAAACCGGGGGATGAGGGACCGTTCGATCTCCTCTTTCGTCTTTGTCTTCTTCGTGTTCCCGCCGGGGTTGAAGATTTTGTTCTCCGACAGATTGAGAACCTGAATCACCTTGAGGGCAAAACTCTGGCTCTGGAGCAGTTTGTACTGGGTCTGATAAAACTCCGTTCCTGTCGCATCAACGGGAATGATCTGTCTGATGTCGAGGGCCCGGGGGATCTCCCTGTCGATGAGGATTCTCGAACTCGCCTTGTAGATGGGCGTTGCGATAAACGATGCCGCAGTGACAATGACCACGATGACGGCAAAACAGAGGAGCGCGACCTTCCGCCATTTCACGAGGATGCGGAGATAGTCGTGGAGATTCATTTCCTTCGCACGGGCCGGGCGAGGCTGGGTCATTTCGCTAATCCTCCTGACATTGACACCCCATCCTTACCAGAAGCTCTCAGGGACGACGACCGTATCCCCCGGCTCGATGGGCTGGCTCAGGGAGAGGCTCAGTTCGACTTTCTGCCCTGCGACTTCACGGACAACCTTGACTTTCCTTCTGTGGGCCTTTTCCGTGAAACCACCGGCGGTGCTGATGGCATGGAGGAGGCTCATACCTTTCTGATAGACGTAGGGGCCGGGCTTCGTCACTTCCCCTGTGACATAGAACATCCGGGCTTTCGGGACAAAGATCGTGTCCCCGCTCTTCACTTCCACATTTCTGGCGGCGTCGCCCTGGACAGCATCCCTCTGGAGGACATCGCGGATCTGAATCCTGATGATCTCGCTTTCATCGACATTCTCCGGGAGGAAGGGCTGGGCAGCGCCGGTCCTGCCCTTTTTCGGGCGGACGATCATGATCTCGTGGTCCGCCTCGGCGAGGAGTCCGCCGGCAAGGGACAACGCCTCGACAACGGTCATCCGCCTCGTGAGGGGATAGGAACCGGGGACCTTGACCTCACCCATGATGGCGACTTTACTGCTCTTGTACGTTTCGATGGTGACACCGACCTGGGGATTGATAACATAATCCTTGTCCAGGAGGCCTTTGATCTTCTTTTCCACCTGCATCGCCGTCAGTCCTGCGACCTGGACCTCGCCGATGAGGGGGAAGCTGATGTTACCGTCGAGATTGACCCGCATCTTCTTCGTCAGGTCGGGGTGATCCCAGACGGCGACGGAGATCTCGTCCTCAGGACCTAAGATGTAATCGTCCTGGGCCAGCACCGCAGACGGAAAGAAAAGGGCGGCACAAAGAGCAAAGATGGCAAGACACATGATCAGCACACATTTGGTCATCGTCATAATCAACCTGTCAGGATGAGATGGTACTCTTGTTGTTACACCAACATTTATGGCGAGTAGACAACCTTGAACATCGCCCTGTTCTCGTTGAACGAATACCCCTCAAAGTTAGAATCCCTCTTTATGTAGTTGTAATCAAGGCGAGCCTTCAGGTATTTCTGAATATTGTAGAACCCCCCGATTCCAAAGCTGTATGCGTTGTCGGTCCGTTTTTTGAAGATACCGGTGATCGGCTCGGCCGTCTCTTCCTGGTACTCGGACCGGTTGTAT
>JAJFUM010000231.1 GCA_021372415.1 Deltaproteobacteria bacterium | reverse complement strand
CTGGCCTGTTTCGAGGCGAGCATCTCCCCCATCGTGAGGCCGCAGAGGGCCCCCAGGGAGGTGATGCAGGCGTTCACGATCAGCTTGCTGTAGAGCTCCGAGAGGATGCCCTCCGAGATGCGGGTCGGCAGGACCGCGTTCATGATCTCCTGCAGGGGGGCGAGGCGGGGGTCCGGCTTCCCGTCGATGTTGCCGATGACGAATTCCCCGGTCGAGGTCATCTCCAACTCGCCCGGGGCATGCATCGTCGCCCCCCAGCCCACGACGCAGCCGATGATCCTCCCGCGGCCAAGAATCTCGGCCAGGGCCGGTTCGCAGATCCCGTTCTGGAGCGAGACGACCACGGAGTCCTCCCCGAGGAGGGGCTGGAGCCGCCGGGCCGCCTCCAGCATCGCCGTGGCCTTTGTCGCCAGGAAGACGACGTCCTTGGCCCCCTGCATCTCGCCGATCTCGGCGACGGCCGGCATGGAGACTGAAAAATCGCCCTTGACGCCGGTGACGTGGAGGCCCTGAGACCGGATCCTCTGGGCCAGATCCGGGTGCTTGCAGACAATCTCCACGTCATAGCCGCCCTTTCTGACGAGGGCAGCGACGATGCCGCCGATGGCCCCCGCCCCGATGACCGCGATCCTGCTCTCACGTCCGATCATGGGTGTTTCCCTCCCCTTTTAAGCTGGATTGCCTTCCGGATGGAACCGGACGGCCTGTCGAGCGTTGCAGTGTCCCTCAGCGCTTTCGGGATACCTGGCAACGGTCCGCTCCTTTTCCCTGTGCGGGCCCTTGCAGTTGCACGGGTTCCCCGGAGGGTCCGGGCGATCAGAACTCAAAAAGGGTCATGGCCGGTGAGGGACTGCCTTGCCCCAGCCTCAAGCGCCAGTATGGATGACGCCTCGGGCCTTGAGGGCCTCGATCCGGTCCTGGTCGTAGCCCAGGACCGTCCGCAGGACCTCCTCGGAGTGCTCGCCCAACCGCGGCGCAGGGCCTTCGACCCGTCCCGGCGTCTCGGAGAGGCGGATCGGCGATCCGGCGATCCGGACCGGGCCGATGTCCGGCTGGTCGACGGTGGCGAGCATCCCCCGGTGGGCGATGATGGGGTCCTCGCAGATTTCCCGGATATTGTTGATCCTGGAGTAGGGGATGTCCTGCTTTTCGAAGACCTCGATCCATTCCGCTGTGGTCCGCTTGACCAGCTCCGCCGTGAGGATCGCCGACAGTTCGGGCTGGTTTTCGGTCCGAAGGTGGTTCGTTGCGAAGCGCCGATCGGCGATCAGTTCCTCGCGGCCGAGGATCCGGCAGAGCTTTCCCCAGAGGACGTCGTTGCCGGCCGCGACGATGATCCAGGAGTCCTTCGTCCGGAAGGCCTCGAAAGGGGTGATCGAGGGGTGCGCCCCCCCGAGGGGGCCGGGAATCTTCCCGGTGATCGTGTAGCGGGCGACGGCGCTCTCCAGGACAGAGAAGAGGCCGTCCACCATTGAGCCGTCGTAGAACTGCCCACGGCCGGTCTTCTCGCGCCAGGCCAGGGCAGCCAGTATCCCGATCACGGCCTGCTGGCCGGCGATGATGTCTCCCACGGAGGAGCCAACCCGGCAGGGGGGACCGCCCACAGGGCCGGTGATGCTCATCAGGCCGCTGTAGGCCTGGGCGACCATGTCGTAGGAGGGGCGGCTTGCGTATTCCGTGGGGCTGTCGTGGCCGAACCCGGAGATCGCCGCGTAGATGATCCGAGGGTTGAGCTTCCGGATCTCCTCCCAGCCGAAGCCCATCTTTTTCATTGTCGTCGGCCGGAAGTTTTCTATGACGATGTCCGAGACCCGGATCAGGTCCCGGAGGATCTCCCGGCCCTCTTCGATCTTCAGGTTGAGGACCAGGCTTTTCTTGTTGCGGTTCAGACTGATGAAGTAGCCGCTGCGGTCCTTCCCGGGCTTGCCGACGAAGGGCCCGTATTCGCGGGCGTCGTCGCCCTGGGGAGGCTCCAGATGGATCACTTCGGCCCCGAGGTCCGCCAGGAACATCGTCGTCGTCGGCGCGGCCAGAACGTGGCTCAAGTCGATTACCCGGATCCCTTCCAGTGCCTTCTGCATGGCGAATCCTCTTACCCGCTGCAGTATTTCCGGATCACTTCAGGATGATGTTGCTCCCCGGCGCGGGCGTTCCGCTGGGGACGATGATCCGGGACTGCTCCTGCCGCTGGAGTTCCTTGGCCTCCTCAACCAGTTGCGCCACGAAGGCCTCCATCGCTTCAGGAAAGGTCTCCATGGCCTGCTGGAGGTTCTTGGCGTCGATGGGGAACTGGACGGGCATGGGACCCCGGGGGGTGTAGACCTGGGACTGGCCGATGAAAAGAACCTTGCGGGTCTTGTCGGTCTCCCCGTTCGGCTTGACCGGCGTCAGCTGGCGGATCGAGCCGACTGTGAGGTCGCTGAAGACCTCCTCACGGTGGAGGTTCTGCTGGTTGAACTTGATCTTCCTTGGGCTCTCCCCTAGGGTCTCCTCTACTTCTTCTGCCATGATGGCCTCCCGAAATTTGATGAGCCATCATAAACCATTCGGGCCTATTTTCCAAAATAAAATATGCCGTTTGAACGCATTGAGGATTCCAACGGGGGGAAAGGGTCCACCCCGTTGGAAGGCTTACAGGGCAAAGGAGACGTCCAAACCCCATGAAAAGCCGCTGAAGGTGTTGGATTTAAAATAAGTCACCCCAAGGCCGACCCAGTTGAGGATCCCCAGGCACGATTCGTTGTCGAAGGTGTAATGTCCGCCCGAAGCCCCGTCTTCACCGTCCAGAATCGTGATGGTCTCAACCCTGGTACGCAACAGCCTGTTGAAGTTGTCAAGTTACAACTGCACCGCTGGATCGGCGGCCTGAGCCGGCCGTACAGGTCCGGCGTTGCGGCGGTCTCCCGTCGGAGGAGATACATCTCCTTCCGGCGGCGGCCGTTTCCCTGCGGGACGACTGGAAAGCAATACCGATCAGGATCGGCTGGATGCCGTGAGCCAGCGGGTCCCTTGCCTGTGCGTCATCGAGTCTTCAGGGCCTGCTCGATGGCCGATCGATGCTGCGCGACATATTCGCAGCTGGGCTCTTGGCCGCATTTGCGGCATTTCAGGTCGTAGGTGGAGTTGAGAGTCCGGCACTGCGGGCAGGTATAGTGTCCCCGGATCTCCTTCAGCCACTGCCGGTAACCCACGGCCCTGATCCGGTCGAGATTGGCCCAGAGTTCGATCCGATGGGGCCTTGCCGCCTGAAACGCATTCAGTTCATCGCAGGGGTACTCCGTGCATTCGCCACAGAAGTCGATGCCCCGTTCCGCTGCGCAGGAGGACATTTTGCATGTGGCGCAAAAGGGGATCCGCTTCTCCGACCGGCATCCGTAACACCGGGCCTCGTCCTCGGTCATGTTCGCCTGCGCCGCCAGCCACTTGAGCCGTTCGGGATCCTCCATAGTACTGATGAAGTACCGGCAGGCCTCGCAGTAGAGGCCGCAGACCGCGGCTATTGTCTTGTCCGACGGTCCGGATGGTTTCTCCGTCTCCTTCATGGCACTTTTCTCCTTTTGTATGCTCTCGGCAGAGGTTGATCCTATAGCTGCCTCCCTTTGGGCAGTTGTGAGAGGCGCCAGGACAGGAGGAAGAGAATGCCGGGTGCGGCTAGGACGAACCACGCCCAACCACTCGGGAACTTCCCCGCCGTGGCCAGGTGGAGGGCGTAGAAGGCCAACAGGCTTCCCGTCGTGATGCCCCCGCCGAGTCCTTCCCTCCACCAGGCGACGACCATCCCGCCGCAGACGCCGAC
>JAJFUM010000209.1 GCA_021372415.1 Deltaproteobacteria bacterium | reverse complement strand
GACCCCTTAAGGATCAGCTCCACGGCCGGATAGCCGATCAGGCGGGGGAGGCGCTGCGTTCCGCCGCCGCCGGGGAAGAGGCCGACATTGCACTCCGGCAGCCCGATCAGCGTGGTTCTCCCCTCCTTGGCGATCCGTCCCGTGCAGGCCAGGGCGAACTCCAGGCCGCCGCCGAGGCAGTGGCCGTGGATCGCCGCGACGGATGGAAACCCCAGTGTAGCCAGACGGGTAAAGGAGCCGTGGAAGAGCTCCAGGGTTCTTTCGACTTCCTCGGCGCTCTCGATCCGGGCGATCCATTTCAGGTTGGCGCCGGCGAGGAAATTCTCGGGCTTCCCGGAGATGAAGAGGATCCCGCGGATTCCCTTGGCGATCTCCAACTCCCGCATGACCCGGTCGAATCCGATAAAGGCCTCTTTCGTCCAAGTGTTCATCGCTTCGTCGACGGCGTCCACGGTGATGACGCCGATCCCCGTTTCATCGACGACCATGTTGAATACCCTGCCCATGATGGACCTCCTTGGAGATCTTCCAGATGAATGGAGAGAAGAGAGCTGAAGAGCGTCGGCTGCCGGTCGTTGGAAATCGCTGAAGCGGCCGATCCCAGGGCCATCGGACTTTCCAGGGCTGGGGAGGACGGCCCTGGTCCTCCCGAATCCGGGAGATAACCCGGGGGCGCAGGCCCCCGGGCATGGTCGGAACCAGTCCCTACCGGGCCGTCATCCGGATCGAGCCGTCGAGGCGGATGCACTCGCCGTTGAGCATCGGGTTTTCGAGGATTTGCCGCACCAGGGCGGCGTATTCCGCCGGCCTGCCGAGGCGCTTCGGGAAGGGGACCGTCTGGGCCAGCTGCACCCGGACGCTCTCCGGGAGACCCGCCATCATAGGGGTGTCGAAGAGCCCCGGAGCGATGGTCATGACGCGGATCCCGTAGTCCGCGCACTCCCGGGCGATCGGCAGCGTCATCCCCACGACGCCGGCCTTGGAGGCGCTGTAGGCTGCCTGGCCGATCTGGCCGTCGAAGGCGGCCGCTGAGGCGGTATTGATGATGACCCCCTTCTCCCCTTCCCCGTTCGGTTCATTCTTGGCCATCTGCTCGACGGCAAGCCGGATGATGTTCAGCGTGCCGACCAGGTTGATCTGGATGACGCGGTTGAAGGAAGCCAGTGTTATCGGGCCCTTCTTCGAGAGGACCTTGCCGGGATCGGCCACGCCGGCGCAGTTGATCGCCACGTTGATCTTCCCGAAGGCGGACACGGCTTTCTCCATGGCCGCCCGGGTGCTTTCGTCACTTGTCACGTCCGTATGGACGAAAAGGCAGTTGGATCCCACCTCGGCGGCGATCTTCTCGCCACGTTCAGTCGCAATATCAAAAATCACCACCTTCGCCCCCAGGGCGGACAGGCTCCGGACGCAGGTCTCTCCCAGGCCGGAGGCGCCTCCCGTAATCACCGCAATGGTTTCTTGGATCTGCATGCAACCTCTCCCTTCTTAAAATTGTTGGATCGAAATATTTTTCCGTCAGGAAGGCCGAACGGTTCGCACGGCCGGCCCTAAGAGATCCTGGACGGATGGGTCCCCGCCGGTCAGGCTAAGGTAAATTCGGGACGGATGAGAAAACTGGATTCGCGATGGCGCCTTGGAAACGGGCAAGGGATATCCGTCTCATGCCGTGAATCTTCATGCATGAAATCGGACAATATTTCAAGATTTAAAATCGGGCCTGCGGTTGGCCGGCTAAGCGGAGATCCAGCCCAAGGCGGACAGGAGCTGCCCAACCGCCAACTCGTTCTGGGTCTGATGACGCAACGGGATCTCAGGATTGATCGTGTACAGGGCTCCCCGTCCCTCCCGGCTCTTTACGATGTAGCCGGACTCCTCCAGGTCACGGATGATCATCCGGATGGTCCGCTCCGTCACCCCCACCTCCTGGGCAAGCTCCCGGGCGGTGATCCTGGGGTGTTTGGCCATCAGGACAAGTGCAGCCGCGTGATGGGTGATGAATGTCCATTGTTTCATAGCCATACCCCCGTGTCAGATACGTCAAACGTGTCAGCCGGAACATGGTTCCATTTATTTCTTGACAATGAATCTACACTATGCCATACAATTCATGAATTTTCATTCATGATATTCGTTTCATTTGCACGCGGAAGTTATTTAACAGATCTCACTTGGCATTGCAAGCAATTTGTGAGTCAACCATCACTTACCAAAGGAGGAATTTGAGGATGAAGAAAGTGTTGTCAATTTCGACAGTTCTACTGGTAATCGCCCTATTTGCCTTCTCGCTCGTCGGCTGTCCGGACCGGGCAATGGCCCCGAAGGAAGAACCCAAGAAGGCGGAAACCGCAGCCCCCGCCGCCCCGGCGCCTGCCCCGGAACAGACTCCGGCCGCCCCGGCGACCAAATAAAGTCGCATCTGCAGCCAAAAAACAGGGAGGTCATCTCTCGATGACCTCCCTGTCCTCGAACTCTCCCAGAGTTCCTTCCCCGATGCGATCCAAAACGTCCCTGGACTCGGGGCCCTCAGAAACGAAACGCCGCCTGAATTGAGATGAAGGGCCCGGAGGCGATGTCGATCCGGTTGAAGTCCCTGTCTCCGTAATCCTCGCCCTCGAAGAACATCCGGTCAAAGGCATAGCCGCCGGAAAGGTCGAGCGTGAGATGCTCTCCGGTCCGCCATTGGCAGCCGGCGGCCAGGCGCTTCTCGTAGTAGAAGAGCCGCCTGTCCCTGTCGGTGCGGTCCGCCCGGAAGTAGCGCTCCGTCCGCCAGTCGAAGGCCCCGTAAAGTTTCACCGACGTCAGGACAAGGTAGGATGCCCCGGCATGAATCCTGCGGATGGGGAAATACGCCAAATCCAGGGTGACATCGCTGATGGGCCTGACCGCCATATATAGGAAGGGGACCCCGATGATCGCCCGAAAACGATCCCCTGGCTCGTACCAGTAACCCACCCCCGGAAGGGGGATGTTCCGCAGGAACTCACGGTTGTTGTTGAAATTGACGAGGACAAGCCAGGCATTGCGCCCACCATCCGGGATACGGGTGAAAGCGGTGACATCGAGGGTGGTTTCATCGAACGACTGGAAGGGCTTGTCGCTCGCCGACCCCACGCCTGTGGCGATGCCGCCGATCCAGCCGTTCTCAAGACGCCGACGGTACAGGGATCCGAATTCCATGTCCCAGAGGGTGCCGGGAAATCCGCCTCCCGTGCTGGGGAGGACGGCGTCCGTCTTGACGTCGTAAGCCTTCAGACGTGCCGCTGCCGACCATTCGCTGTTCTCGTCCTGACGGATCGGGGCATAGAGAAGGGCGTCATGGTCCGTCGCCCGCCATCCCGTGTTCTGCCTTTCCACATCCTGCGAGGGGACCACCGTCGCCCGGTAGCTGAAGGCCGCTTTGGACTTCCCCAGGTCCGGCCCGAACCACTCGGCAATCTCACCCTGGGCTGGAAGGGAGACGGGAAGGGACAGCAACAGGATCGTCAGCGGCACGATCAGGTAACGGCGTTCCATCGGGGCTCTTCGGGTTCCGGACGGCATGGCGGACCTCCTCTTGATGGTTGGGATGGCCGAAGATAGGCCGATCGGGCCCGCCTGTCAATCCCAAACAGCCCGCTGCGGTCTGCTCCACAGTTTTCTTGGGGGGATAAGGAAGCGCCGGCAGCCGGATCGCACGGAATTTCCGCGGTCCGGCTGCCGGCGGAAAACCGTGAGCGGCCCACGGGCGCTGCAGGGTCCCGGGATGGCGTCGGGAGAGCCGCCGATTTTCGCGGATTGATCGCTTCTATTTCAAGGATTTGATGTACTCGTACGCCTCGTACTGGGTCTGTTCACCCACCATGGCCTCGATCCGGTTCTGGATCTCTGCCCGCTCGGGACTCGCCTTCCAGGTGTTCCATGCCTCCATGCTATGCCAAGTGCTGATGACCAGGTACTCATTCGGACTGTCCACGCGTTTCAGGGTCTCCCCGGATATGTAGCCGCTCTGCGCGGTGGCGAGCACCCTCAACTCCCGGATCAGGGTGTTGAACAACGTCTCTCTGATGTTTTCCGGGATCTTCCTCTTGATCAGAATCTTGATGGCCATAATGTCCTCCTGAATGGTCAAGGTTGGAATGGTTGGGATTTTCACCACTTGCCTGCCGAAGGACCAACCGCGCCGGATGGGAGGTGTGCGGCCGAAGGGAACCACTGGCGATCATCCCGCCCGGGCGTGCGGGATGGGCGCGGACCACGATTTAAAAATATTCCCCGCTGCGGGGCTTGTCAAGCGAAATGGCCCCGGCCTGCCCCCAAAGCAGGGCAGTCCCATCGAACAGGACCGGACGGTGGGTCGATTCTTTTTTTGGGGGGGGTAAACCGGCGGCAGATGGCCGGAAAGGCCGTCCTGCACCGGTTCCGCAGCAAGGAACGGGTCAACGGGGAACCAGATCGATGATCGTCACTTCCGGCGGCGCCAGGAACCGGATCGGCGGTCCCCATGTCCCTGTCCCGCGGCTGACGTGCAGAAGGGCGTTGCCACCCAGGTGGAAATCCCCGCTATGATAGGGATAGAAGAGCCTCGTGACCAGACTGAAGGGGAAGATCTGGCCCCGGTGGGTGTGACCCGAGAGTTGGAGATCGAAGGAGCCTGCATCCCCCGAGACCAGCGGTTGATGCTTGAGAAGGATCCTGAAACGGCTGCCTTCCCGAGGGGGGAGGACCTGCCGCTCCGGGACCCGGCCCGGAGCGGCGAAGCGCAGGACCGCCGGGTCGTCGACGCCTGCCAGTTCGATCGCCCCGGCCACGGTGACCACCCGGCCCCTCAGGAGGACGAATCCCGCCTTTTCGATGAAATCGACGGCTTCGTCGATCCCGGCGATAAACTCGTGATTGCCCGTCACGGCGAACTTTCCGTATCTGGGCTGAAGCTCCCTGAACTGGGCGGCAGCTTCAGCCATGCGGTTCAACTGGCCGTCCACCAGGTCACCGGTGGCGACCAGGACGTCCGGCGACGCCTCGCGGACCTTCCGAAGCATCCCGGCCAGACGCTCCCCCCGGACCAGGACCCCCACATGGACGTCGGAGATCTGGACGATCCGGAGTCTCCCCAATTCTCTGGGGATCTTCGCCGAAGGGATCTCGATCCGCTCCGTCCGGATCTGGCGCGCCTCGAAAAACCCGTACCCCCCCGCGACCAGGGCCGCGGCAAAAGGGACGAAAAAGAGTATCCGGGCCGACGGCAGGAAACGGCCGACGTCCGCCGAAACAACGAAGCCGGCCAGATGGACCACGAGACGGCCAAGGTCGAGGACCAGGGCGGCAGCACTGAACAGCAGGAGAAACCCCATCCAGAGGTAGCCTGCCCAGGACATGAGGCCCGCCAGTGCCTCGTAGCCGTACCGCTCCGAGACCCGGACGATGATCGGGGCCAAGAGCCCCAGGGCCAGCAGGAGGACGAGGAGGATCTGGAGGGGGCCGCCGGGCGAAAAGGCAGCCTTGACCTTCACGAAGAAGTAGAGGTGAAGCCCGCCGTATAGGAGAAAAAAAGTGAGCAGCAGCAGGACCATGCCCGAAATCCCTTCGACACCCTGATGCAGGACGGCAGTCAGCCGCCCGGCCCCTGTCCATCCTCCGGATCTGCGGCCAGAGCGGATCGACGATCGTCGTCGACCGGTGTCCAAGTCCGGCCGGAAACATATGAATGGTTCTTTACCATTTCGGCCGGCCTTAGGCAATTTTTTCGGACCTCATACCTTTCCGGTCTTTCCGACGAATGGCCCTCCCCCTAAATATGTACCACGTTTTTAAGTTAGACTTCTGCCAATTTGGGGGCTCCCACTAAACTGGTCCGGTCAGCCGATTCGTTTTCCGGGAAGAAGATCCGTAGCGTTGTTCCTGCCAAGCGAAAGTTACATATCCGTAGGAAACAACATTTATTAAAACACAATTGTTTCAACCATCCCCCATCCAGACAGTGCGGCCTTTTGACGTATTCATTAATAAATTAAATCAGATAGGCCTCAACACCCGCTTTGGCACCATTATTGCCCATCGTTGATTAAACGGAACCGCTCCGGATGGCGGCATTGAACAGAAAGCCGGCTGATCGCAGAAGGATATGCCGCCTTGTAACAGTTAAGGCAGCGAGAGGGAGCTCTGAATTTGCTGCAGGGCAGGTATGGCGTTTATCGTCCCTAGCAATATTTTCCTCAAATCAGTTGTTTGAGGAGGCCAAACCGGCGTTCGGAACGGCTGATGAAACAACGTAGCACCATGGTGTAAGCGTCATGGCAGAACCTAGAAAAAATCAAGAGCTGACAGAACTTTCGCTCTTATTTGACATAAGCACGAAACTCAGCGAGACCTTAGACCTTAAAACCGTTCTAAAACCTATACTGCGCATGACGGCTGAGTACATGGGGATTCCCAGGGGTACCCTGACGATCCTAAACAGGAAACGCGCGGAGATCGCCATAGAAGAGTCCTACGGGCTGCGGCCCGAGGAACAAGCCAAAGGCAAATACCATGTTGGGGAAGGCGTCACGGGCAAGGTGATCGATACAGGGAAGCCCCTCATTGTGCCACGGATTTCCGAGGAGCCGCTGTTCCTCGACAGGACTGGATCGCGAAAGCATCTCGATAAGCGCGATATCGCCTTCATCTGCGTGCCCATCAAAATCGGCAACGAAACCATCGGGGCCCTGTCCGCTGACCGTCCCTCCCGGGGCAGCGGCGTTCCGGAAACGGAGATTCGCCTGCTGACGATCATTGCCTCGACAATCTCCCAGGCTGTACGCCTACGTCAATTGGCCCAGGAGGAGATGGAAAAGGTCCTTGAGGAGAACCGGCGGCTTCAAGACCAGTTGAAGGATCGTTATCGCCCCCAGACCATTGTCGGCAACTCAAAGATCATGAGGGGTATCTATTCCCTCATCGAAACGGTGGCCAAAACAAACACCACGGTGCTGATCCTCGGTGAGAGTGGCGTTGGCAAGGAGCGTGTGGCCCACGCCATCCATTACGGCTCCCTGCGGGCTGAGAAACCCTTTGTGAGGATCACCTGCGCAGCCCTGCCTGAATCGCTGATCGAAAGTGAACTTTTCGGCCATGAGAAGGGGGCCTACACAGGGGCTATGCTGACCCGCAAGGGGCGGTTCGAAATGGCCGATAAGGGAACCATCTTCCTCGATGAAATTGGGGAACTGCCTCTCTCTGTACAAACCAAACTCCTCCGTGTGATACAGGAGAAGGAGTTCGAGCGTGTTGGTGGAAACACCACCATTCGCTCTGATTTACGGATCATCGCCGCTACCAATAGCGACCTCCAGGTAGCCATCCAGAAGGGGACGTTCCGCGAGGATCTCTACTACCGTCTCAATGTCTTTCCCATCGTCGTCCCGCCCCTTCGGGAACGGCGGACGGACATCATGCTTCTGGCTGATCACTTCGTCCAGAAATATGCCAGAGATAACCGCAAGAAGATCGATAGCATCTCTCCAACGGCAACAGACAGGCTTATGAGTTACCACTGGCCTGGCAATGTAAGAGAGCTTGAAAACTGCATCGAGAGGGCAGTCATTCTTTGCACCGATGGGCATATAGACAGCCACCACCTGCCGCCGAATCTCCAGACAGCGGAGTCCTGCCTCCGGAATCATTCCGGCACGTTTATGGGTGTCATAAAAGGGGTGGAAAAGGAGATGCTCGTTGAGGAGCTGAAACGCAATCGCGGAAACATGGCCAAGACCGCTCGCGCTTTGGGTATCTCGGAGCGTATGGTCGGTCTGCGCACTGCCAAGTACGGCATCGATCCTCGTCAGTTTAAGTGAACGGCGTGGCTTGCCGGTCTCTGCGCACTATTCAATGAACCATTGCCATTGCCCTGCAATGGACTCTCGCCATTTCGAATTGCTACACGGTACGGCCGTTATCGGCGTCTAACATGCGGCTGAGGATTTACGACAGCCGATGTCCGACAAAAAAGTAGCTTCTAAAAAAATCCTACCGTCATGTAGCTTCCTCATGCTCCTCTCCCCAAATCTCTCTCATTTTTCCAAGAAGGGAAAGGCAACAACAAGAATCAGCAACCTGTTAATTTCGTAAAGAATATTAAAATTAACCGCTGACATTGGGCTGTGATCGCCCATGCTTGGCCTGCATCTTGCGCTAGTAAAGGCAAAACGTTGCAGCTGAGGAAAGGAGATCAGCAATGAGGAAGATAGCGATTTACGGGAAAGGGGGCATTGGGAAGTCGACAACCACCCAGAACACCGTCGCTGCGCTGGCCGAGATGGGCAAGAAGATCATGATCGTCGGGTGTGACCCCAAAGCGGACTCAACGCGCCTGATGTTGGGAGGACTCTCACAAAAGACCGTCCTCGACACGCTACGCGCGGAAGGCGAAGACCTCGACCTGGAGGATGTGGTGAAGGTCGGATTCAAGGGGACACGCTGCGTTGAGTCAGGCGGTCCGGAGCCAGGGGTCGGCTGCGCAGGTCGTGGAATAATCACCTCCATCAACCTTCTGGAGCAGTTAGGAGCTTATTCAGAGACGATCGGTCTCGATTACGTCTTCTATGACGTGCTGGGGGACGTGGTCTGTGGCGGGTTTGCCATGCCGATTCGAGATGGCAAAGCCAAAGAGATCTATATCGTCGTCTCGGGAGAGATGATGGCGATGTATGCAGCGAACAACATCTGTAAGGGTATTGTCAAATTTGCAGAGGCCGGCGGTGTCCGCCTTGGCGGCCTGATCTGCAACAGCCGAAAGGTGGACAATGAACGAGAGCTCATAATGGCCCTGGCCGAGCGGTTGGGGACCCAGATGATCCACTTTGTTCCCCGAGACAATGTTGTTCAGCGCGCGGAGATCAACCGAAAGACCGTAATCGATTTCGATGCTGCGGCGGCCCAGGCCAACGAGTACCGGACGCTTGCCAAGTCGATTGATGAGAACCAGCTATTCGTCATCCCTAAGCCTCTGGCTACCGACGAGTTGGAGACGATCCTCATCAAGTATGGGGTTGATCAATAGAAGACGACGGCAAACGCCGGGAGAAGGAGGAAAGAAACATGCAGCTTATTAGAGCGATCATACGCCCTGAGAAGGTAGATGCCGTACTCGAAAAGTTAATGGCAGAAGGGTTCCCGGCTGTCACCCGAATGGGAGTCTCCGGCCGCGGCAAGCAACGGGGGATCAAAATAGGCGACATCACCTACGACGAGATCCCTAAGGAACTGCTTATGATGGTCGTCCCCGACACGGATAAGGACCTGGTGCTCAAGATCGTCCTCTCTACGGCGCGCTCCGGCGGCAAGGGGGCCTTTGGCGACGGCAAGATCTTCGTCTCTCCCGTGGATGAAGTCTACACGGTGAGCTCCGGGATCAAGGAGACGGAGTCCGGAACGGAGGAGGTGAAGCTGTGAAGGAGGTCATGGCGATCATTCGGATGAATCGGATCAACAGAACAAAGGAGAGCCTCGCCGAGGCAGGAATCTCGTCGATGCACGCCAGAGAGTGCCTGGGTCGGGGAAAGGGATTGGTAAACAGGGAACTCCTTATGGGAGCGGAAGAGGGCTACGAGGAAGCCATTTCCTTATTGGGCAACAGCCAGCGCCTTATTCCCAAGCGCATGATTTCGATCATCGTTCCCGACAAGCTCGTTCCTAAGACGGTTGCCGCTATCATTGCGGTCAACCGGACGGGAAAATCAGGAGACGGCAAGATTTTCGTCATGCCCGTGTCAGATGCCCTCCGAGTCAGGACAGGGGAAACCGGTGATGAAGTCTTGGACGATGCATGAAGAAAAGTAAGGAGAAAAGTCATGGAGACAGCAAAAGTGACAGAGGTGTCTTTGGCTGCAGACATAGATCCGGCAGAGGTCAAGAAGGAAATCCTCGACAAGTACCCGGCAAAGGTGGCCCGCCGGCGTGCAAAGCAAATCGTCGTCAATAAAGTCGACGAAGATCGGCAGACCCCTGAAATCCTGGCGAACACTCGGACGATCCCCGGCATCCTCACAATGCGCGGATGCGCCTATGCGGGCTGCAAAGGGGTGGTGCTTGGTCCGACGAGGGATATCCTGCAAATCACCCATGGGCCGATCGGTTGCGGGTTCTATAGTTGGCTGACCAGGCGGAACCAAACACGTCCCCGGTCCGATTCGGATCCGAACTATATGACCTACTCCCTTTCCACCGACATGCAGGAGGAAGAAATCATCTTTGGCGGCGAGAAGAAACTGAAGAAAGCCATTGATGAGGCGGTCGCCCTCTTCCACCCCAAAGCGATCGGCATCTTTTCTACCTGTCCCGTAGGACTCATCGGTGACGATGTCCATGCGGTAGCCAGAGAGATGGAAGAAAAGTATCCGGGCGTCAACATTTTCGGTTTCAGCTGTGAGGGCTACAAGGGAGTCAGTCAGTCCGCGGGTCACCACATTGCCAATAACAAGGTCTTCACGGATGTTGTGGGGCAGTTGGAGGTCCCCAAGGAGGGGGCCTTCCGCCTGAACATTTTGGGTGAATACAACATCGGCGGTGATGCCTTTGAGATTGAGCGGATCGCTGAACGGTGCGGTTTGACGATCCATGCCACCTTTAGCGGGAACTCGGAATACGACGAGTTTGCCAGTGCCCATACGGCGGACTTGAACGTGGTGATGTGCCACCGGTCCATCAACTATCTCGCCGAGATGATGGAGAAACGCTACGGGATTCCCTGGTTCAAGGTCAACTTTATTGGGGCCAACGCCACCGCAAAGTCATTCCGCCGGATCGCCGCCTACTTCGGCGACTCAAAAATGATCAGCACGGTGGAAGAGGTGATCCAGGAGGAGATGGTGGCGGTGGAAAGGGTCCGCCAAGAGGTCCGTGCCCGGTGCGAGGGTAAGCTCGCTATGCTCTTCGTGGGCGGTTCCAGAGCTCATCACTACCAGGAGTTGTTCGCGGAAATCGGCATGAAGACCCTGTCAGCGGGCTATGAATTTGCTCACCGCGACGACTACGAGGGTCGCAGAGTGATTCCGAAGATCGCTGTCGATGCCGATACGCGAAACATCGAGGAGATTTCCGTGGAAGCGGACCCGGAAAGATACAGGCTCCGCAAGGAGGAGAGCGAATTCAAGAGACTCGAGGCGGAAGCGGGGATCCGCTTTACTGAATACGAGGGAATGATGCCGGAGATGGTTGATGGAGCACTGGTCATCGACGATTTGAACCACCATGAGATGGAGGTGTTAATCAAAAAATACAAACCTGACGTCTTTTGCGCCGGAATCAAGGAAAAATACGTCCTCCAGAAGGCGGGCATCCCGCTTAAACAGTTGCATAGCTATGATTACAGCGGCCCCTATGCGGGGTTCAGGGGAGCCATCAACTTTTACCGGGAGATTGACCGCATGGTGAATACCCGGATGTTCCGCTTTGTAAAGGCCCCCTGGCAGGAGCATCCGGAATTGGCGGGCAGCTACGCTTGGAGCAGGTAAGGAAAGGATCAACCATGTTGCTGAGACACACACCGGAAGAATCGGCTGAAAGAGCGGCATTGACAATCAACCCAGCCAAGACCTGCCAGCCTGTTGGCGCTATGTACGCGGCACTGGGCATTCATAACTGCCTACCCCATAGCCATGGTTCTCAGGGATGCTGCGCTTACCACCGCAGTGCCCTGACCAGGCATTACAAGGACCCGATCATGGCCACCACCAGCTCGTTTACCGAAGGAGCATCCGTCTTTGGGGGACAAGCCAACCTCCTGGAATCGATCCAAAACATCTTCACCATCTATGATCCCGAGGTGATTGCTGTGAACACGACCTGCCTGTCGGAGGTCATCGGCGACGATATTGGACAGATTATCAACAAGGCGCAGGCCGAAGGCAAAATTCCGGCGGGAAAGAGGGTCATCCACGCCAATACGCCGAGCTTTAAGGGCTCGCACGTAACCGGCTTCGCTAACATGACTCAGGCCATGGTCCAATACTTGGCGGAGCACACAGGGAAACCCGTGCGTCAGTTCAACATCCTGCCGGGCTATGTTGAGCCCTCCGATATGGCCGAAATCAAGCGACTCGTCACGGAGTTGGGGATACAGGCGGTGATGTTTCCGGACACTTCCGAGGTGGTCAATGCCCCACTGGACGGCAAGTTTCACATGTACCCCAAGGGGGGCACCAAGGTGAAGGCGATCCGCAGTGCGGGGGATAGCTCTTTAACGATCGCCCTGGGCAGGACCGCCTCACTGGGAGCGGCCAAGCTGCTGGATACGAAATGCAAGGTGCCCTTTGAAATCCTTGATCTGCCCATCGGCCTGCAGGCCACGGATGTGCTGATTGACACCCTTCGCAAGGCGGCCGGCGTGGGCGTCCCCGAGACGCTCATGGCAGAGCGGGGACGAGTCGTGGATCTGGCCACGGACATGCACCAGTACTTCTACCGGAAGCGGGTGGCGCTTGCGGGCGATCCCGATCAATTGCTCTCTCTGACCCAGTTCCTCACGGACTTGGACATGCAGGTGGTGCTGGTCGTCACGGGAACGCCGGTTGGGGGAAAATTCGAGCGGCGTATCAAGGAGCTGACGGGTGAAGGGACGGTAATCAAAGCGGGACTGGGGGGAGACCTGTTCCAGTTCCATCAGGGCGTGAAGCGGCTGCGGCCGGACTTACTATTCGGCAACACTTATTTGAAATACATTGCCCGCGACGAAGACATTCCGTTAATCCGCGTCGGGTTCCCGATCTACGACCGGGTAGGACACCAATACTTCCCTCTGGTCGGCTATCAGGGGGCTCTGCGGCTCATGGAAAAAATTCTTGCAGCCCTGCTGGACAGGCAGGAACGAGACGCCAAGGAGGAATGTTTTGAACTGGTGATGTGAGAACTGCGGTGGGGTGAAGGAGTAACGTCATGATTGAGATATTAGAAGCTAGAAAGAAGCAAGTCTATGAGAACAAAAAGGAAGCCCGATTCGACATGGCTTGTGACAAAGCAAGCCTGGCGGGTGCGGTGAGTCAGCGGGCCTGCGTCTTCTGTGGCTCCCGTGTGGTCCTCTATCCTATCGCTGACGCTATTCATCTCGTCCATGGTCCCATCGGGTGCGCCGCCTATACATGGGACATCCGTGGGGCTCTCTCTTCCGGACCGGAGCTCCATCGGCTGAGTTTTTCCACCGATCTGCGGGAGAAAGAGGTCATCTATGGAGGGGAAAAGAAGCTTTATGCCGCCCTAACGGAATTGATCCGTCATCACCACCCCAAGGCGGCCTTTGTCTATGCGACCTGCATCATTGGTCTGATCGGTGATGACGTGCAGGCGGTCTGTCGGCGCGTCGAAGCCGAGCAGGGAATTCCTGTTATCCCCGTCCACTCGGAGGGTTTCCGGGGGACAAAGAAGGACGGTTATAAGGCGGCCTGCGATGCCCTCCTTAGGCTGATCGGCGAGGACGACCATTCGACACCTCCGGAAAAGGGAATTAACATCCTGGGGGATTTCAACCTGGCCGGCGAGACATGGATCATCAAAGACTACTATCGTCGGATGGGAATCGATGTCGTTGCCTGCATCACCGGCGACGGCCGGGTGGACGAGATCCGGCGGGCGCACAATGCATCGCTCAATGTGGTCCAATGTTCCGGCTCCATGACCCAGCTTGCCCTGATGATGAAGGAGAAATACGGAATCCCCTATGCCCGTGTTTCCTACTTCGGCATCGAGGACACGGCCGAAGCGCTCTACACGGTGGCGCGCCACTTCAACGACCCGGCCCTCATGGAAAGGACCGAATCGCTGGTACGTGCTGAAGTGAACCGAATCTATCCCGAGATTCAGAGGCTGCGTTGTTCCTTGGAAGGGAAGAAGGCTGCGGCTTACGTGGGTGGCTCTTTCAAAGCCTTTTCCCTTGTCAAGGCCTTCCGGCATCTGGGGATGCAAACGGTTGTTGTGGGCTCCCAGACCGGCAGTCAAGAAGACTACGCCTACCTGCAGGAGATTTGCGACGAGGGGACCATCATCGTCGACGATGCCAATCCCCTGGAGCTCTCCCGTTTCATAGCGGATAAGGGAGTGGATATCCTGGTGGGAGGTGTCAAGGAGAGGCCCATCGCTTACAAAATGGGGGTTGCTTTCTGCGACCACAACCATGAACGCAAGATTCCCCTGGCCGGCTTTGAAGGCATGCTCCATTTCAGCCGGGAGGTTTACGGATCACTTCTGAGCCCTGTGTGGCAGTTTTCCCCCGCACGGTGCCGCCTGAGGACAGCGGAAAAGGAGACCCGAAATGAACGTAGCACTTGCAAAACCAACATTGCAGCCTGAGGATCTGAGGGAGCGTCCCTTTACCTCTACGCGTAATGCCTGCAAGCTTTGCGCACCCCTGGGGGCCAGTATCGCTTTCAGGGGTATTTCGGGATGTATTCCCCTGATCCATGGATCGCAGGGTTGCCCGACCTATATCCGCCGCTATGTGATCAGCCACTTTCGGGAACCGATCGATATTGCCTCGTCGAATTTCAGCGAGGAGACCGCTATTTTCGGTGGTGAGGATAACCTGAAGAAGGCCCTGGATAACCTGACGCGCCAGTATCAACCGGAAGCAATCGGCATAGCGAGCACCTGCCTCTCCGAGACGATTGGCGACGACGTCCGGCTTTACCTGGATAGATATATCAAAGCGAAGCAAGGCTTGGCGCTGCCCGTGCTATTGCATGCCTCGACCCCCAGCTACCGAGGGACTCATGCCGAGGGGTTCCACGAAGCAGTCCGGGTTGCTGTAGAAGCTCTGGCTCAAGGAGGTTCCCAGACAGAAGAGGTCAACCTTCTGCCGGGCTTTCTCTCGCCGGAAGACCTGCGGCATCTCAAGGATGTTTTTGACGATTACGACGTTCCATGTACACTCCTGCCTGACTATTCAGAAACTCTCGACGGCGAATCCTGGGAGACTTACCAGAAGCTCTCTGCCGGGGGGACATCTCTTGCGGCCATCAGGGGGATGGGCCATGCTCGGGCCACGCTCCAGTTTGGCCGGAGCCTGATGGGCAAGAAAACCGCGGGAACCTATCTTGAGGAGCGGTTCCAGGTCCCGCTTGTCAGTCTCGATATCCCCATCGGCATTCGGGCGACGGATCGCTTCTTTGCCTTCATCACAGGATGTACAGGCAGAAAAATGCCTAAGCGGTATGCAGCGGAGCGTGGCCGGCTGGTGGATGCCTACATTGACGGTCATAAATACCTCTTCGGAAAGCGAGCCATCCTATATGGAGAGGCAGACTTCGTGACATCCATAGTCTCATTTCTCGATGAAATCGGCATGGTGCCGGTCCTCTGCGCCACCGGCGCAGCACCAGGCAAATTCCGTCAACAGGTGACTTCCGTGCTCGAAAACACTCACGAGTTGCCCGAGGTCGTCGAAGATACGGATTTCGTGACCATGCTTGAGATGTGTCAGAAGCTTGCCCCGGAAATTATCATCGGCAACAGCAAGGGCTATTCACTGGCCAGGAAGTTGGGGATCCCCCTGGTGCGCGTGGGTTTCCCAATCCACGACCGGATTGGGGGACAACGCCTGCTTCATGTGGGATATCGGGGAACGCAACAGCTTTTCGACCGGCTTGTCAATACCCTTATTGAGGCGAGTCAGGAGGCATCGTCTGTTGGGTATAGCTATATCTAGGAGAAAATCATGATGGATACAGACCGCCATCCCTGCTTCAGTGAAGACGCACGACAGCGCTTCGGCAGGATTCACCTGCCCGTGGCACCGCATTGCAACATGCAGTGTAACTACTGTAACCGCGATTTCTCCTGCGTCAACGAAGCTCGCCCCGGGGTTGCAAGGGCGGTTCTCAAACCTAAACAGGCGGCTGGCTATCTGGATGCCGTATTGGCGAAGGCCATCCAGATTTCCGTTGTCGGCATTGCCGGACCGGGTGATCCTTTTGCCAATGCCGAGGAAACCCTGGAGACCCTGCAACATGTCCGGGCCCGGCATCCTGAGATGCTCCTCTGTTTGGCGACCAACGGTCTGGAGCTACCCCCCTATGTGGATGCCCTGGCGGACCTGAAGCTCAGCCATGTCACCATAACCGTCAACTCCGTCAATCCCGAAATCGGGGCCCGCATCTATGCCTGGGCCCGGGCGAATAGACATATGTACCGTGGGATCCAGGCCGCCAGGCTCATTTGGGAGAGGCAGCAAGAAGGGATTCGTCGACTCAAAGAGAAGGGCATCGTTGTAAAGATCAATACCGTCGTCATCCCCGGAGTCAATGACAGTCACGTGGCCGAAATTGCAGAAAAGGTGTCACAGCTTAAGGCTGACATCATGAACTGCATTCCTCTTTACCATGTGGCCGGGACACCCTTTGCGGACATAGAGCCCCCTTCGGGATTGAAGATGCAAGAGATCCGCAGCAAGGCCGAACGTTATATGCCACAGATGTCCCATTGCCAGCGTTGCCGCGCGGACGCCGCCGGTCTGATCGGTCAGGCAACCGATCAAGCGGTCATGGCGCTTTTGAGAGAGGCAACCTCACCGCGAGCCTCAGTGGAGCGGCCTTATGTGGCCGTTGCCAGTCGCGAGGGGATCTTCGTCAATCAGCATTTGGGCGAGACGGCAGCTTTGTGGATCTTTGGTTTACAGGATGGGAAAGCGGCCCTGGTGGATAGGCGTCCCGCCCCTCCCTCCGGCGGGGGCCCTGAACGCTGGGCCGCAATGGCTGAGCTCCTCAAGGATTGCAACGCGGTCCTGGCCGGAGGTGTCGGCACGACGCCTCAGCAGGCACTGGAGAAGGCCGATATCCGCGTCGTGGTGATGGAGGGAATGGCAAACGAAGGGGTTGAGGCAATCCTGGCCGGCCATGAGGTTCCGAAGATTTTGCTCCGAAGACCGGGCATCTGTGGCATGGGCAAGGGTTGCCGCGGCACAGGGACGGGATGTGGCTGACGCCACCGTGACAAGATCCGGGATTTCAAGACAAATGCCTACGGGTAACCACAGGAGAACAACCAGGAGGAAAGCATGAAGAAGCCTGCACATCATATCTTTGTTTGTGGGAGTTTCCGGGCTACGGGAAGTGCACAGGGAGTCTGCAGCAAAAAGAATTCTATGGGACTGCTCCAGTATCTCGAACAAGAGTTGGCCGATCGTGGCCTTCCGGAGATAGCCATCTCCAGCACCGGATGCCTGAAGGCCTGTGATCATGGGCCGGTCGTCATCATCTACCCGGAAAACTGGTGGTTCGGCGGGGTAGAGGATGAAGCCGCCATTGATGCAATCATAGACGGGCTGGAGTCGGGGCAGCCAGCAGAGGCCTACCTGATCGACTGAGAAGGGAAGCGGCAAGAGTTAAGAAAGAAAACAACTTGCATGGCGGAAGACAAGGCCGGCATGGCTTTGAATTGCTATCGGATCGGCCAGGGAGAACCGGAACGTGGTTGCAAATGACCCTAGAGTATATGTTTACGATACGACACTCCGGGACGGAGAGCAATCACCCGGGGCAAGCATGAATCCTGACGAAAAGCTGCTTCTAGCCATGCAACTGGAGAAACTGGGAGTTGATGTCATTGAGGCAGGTTTCCCCATTTGCTCCACTGAAGACTTCAGGGCCGTCCAGATGATCGCCAAGCAGGTCAGGGAGGTACAGGTTGCAGCCCTGGCCAGGGCAAATCCCCGTGACATCGATTGTGCCTGGGAGGCCCTGCGAGAGGCGGCGTGCCCGAGGCTGAACGTGTTCATCGCCGCTTCCGACATCCACCTGCGGCATCAGCTGAAAAAAAGCCGGAGCGAAGTGATTGAGCTGGCCGTTGCCTCACTCGTTCATGCCCGGCACTATACAAAAAACTTAGAGTTCTCAGCCATGGATGCAGGCAGGGCGGAGCGGACTTTCCTTAAGGAGCTCTTTGAAGCGGCCATTGCCGCCGGGGCCAAGGTTGTCAATGTTCCGGATACTGTTGGGTATTCGGTGCCGGAGGAGCTCGGGGAGCTGTTTCGGTATCTGCTGGCAGAAACGAAAGGCATCGACAAGGTGATTCTGTCCGTCCATTGCCACGACGACCTGGGGTTAGCCACTGCAAATACTTTGGCCGCAGTCAGAAATGGCGCAAGGCAAGTTAAATGCACCATGAATGGCATAGGAGAACGGGCGGGTAATGCAGCCCTGGAGGAGGTCGTCATGGCCCTGGCAACGCGTAAAAATTTTTACGGCTTGGAAACAGGGATTCGGACTGAAAAACTTTTCTACACCTCACAGCTCTTGAGTCGTATAATCAAAATGCCTGTCCCACCGAACAAGGCAATTGTTGGGGCCAATGCCTTTGTCCATGAATCGGGTATCCATCAGGACGGGCTGCTTAAAGAAAGGAGTACCTACGAAATCATGACCCCTCAGTCTGTGGGAGCCTCGGAATGCAACCTTGTCCTTGGCAGACATTCAGGGAGTCATGCCGTCAAGAATGCCCTCATGGGCATGGGATATCGTCCTACTGAGGAGGAAGTCGCTCTGGCCGTGCAGCATTTCAAACAGCGTGCTTCGGGGTGCAAGATAATTGGCATAGAAGACCTGGAAGAGATCTTCTGCCAAGAGGTGCGCCATAAATAGCCTTGGCCGATTAAAAGCAAGCGAAGCAGGAAGAAAAAAAATGCGAATTGCAAAAAAAGAAATTAAAGACCAGGCCATCATCGAGACGCTACTTGCTGAAGCTCCTGTAGGCAGGCTCGGCACTATGGGGCAGGACGGCTACCCGATGATAAAGCCGGTGAACTTCGTCCATCACCGAGGCCGGATCTATTTCCATTCCGCCCCGGAAGGCGAGAAAATTGATCATATCTTACGGGATAGCCGGGTCTGCTTTGAGGTGGACTGGCCGATTGGTTATGTGAAGAGCACGGGAATTCCCTGCAGGGCCGACTATCTCTTTAGGAGTGTGATCATACGGGGGAGAGCGCACCTTGTAGCAGAAAGGGAAGAGAAGGTGGCGGCCCTCAAGGCGCTCATGGAGAAGTATCAGCCTGAAGGCGGTTACGGGAGCTTCCCCGAGGACAAACTTGCAGCGACCAGTGTGGTATGCATTGATATCGCCATGCTCACCGCCAAGCAGGACTTGGGTAAAGAACATGAGCAACCGGAAGTTCTTCGAGCGCTCAAGGATAGACCCGTACCCGCTGCAGTTCTGGAACGGTCATGAATACCAAGGGGTAAAAAATAAACCTTCAGGATGACGGATCAGATTCCTTCGTGGGACAAGGCTTGGGATCTTCATGATCCCCGTTCAAATCCTCTGAAAAGAGGGCATCTTTAGGTGGCCTGAAAAAGCGAAGGGGGTCAGCTTTACTAGCTAACCCCCTGTTTTTTCTGGAGCCGATGAGCAGGATCGAACTGCTGACCTGCTGATTACGAATTCTTTCTATGCACTTTCATATAATTTCATCTATTCTCACAAATGCCTTGACAATACAATAAGTAATCACTATATCTACTTCACAAAGCCTCAGACAGTATCCCCATTTTTCAGGATAAAAAGCGGTAAAATAGCGGTAAAAATGG
>JAJFUM010000207.1 GCA_021372415.1 Deltaproteobacteria bacterium | reverse complement strand
TCACGAGGCGACAGTCGAGCGCCTTCGAGTATTCGATCGCCAGGGTTACACTTTCCCGGAATTCAGCCTCCCGGCCCGGCAGACAGGCGATTCCCCGCTCGCCGCCTGCCCAATTGCCGGCGGGAAGGTTGAACAACACCTGTTGAAGGCCGGCTCTCGTTTTTTTTTCGGCCAACTCTTCCTTTTTCCACTGGTATGGAAATGCAAACTCGACGGCCTTAAATCCGGCCTTGGCTGCTTGCTCGAATCGATCGGGGAAAGCCACCTCGGTAAAGAGAAAGCTCAGGTTGGCGCTAAAGCGGATCATGAACGCCCTTCAATGATGATCGTCAGCGACTGGCCGCCCAGTGCGCCCACATTGATCAATCCGTAGCGCGCTCCCGTCCTGGCCAGCCGGTGGATCATGCCTGTCACCATGATTCCCCCGGTTGCGGCGCCGGCATGTCCGAAAGCGAGGCTGCCGCCGTCCGAATTCATCCTGCTGGCGGCCGTTTCACCGAGAATGTCTTCCAGTGCAAGGCCATAGGCCGCCGACGGGGTATGGATATTCAGAAAATCAATATCCTCGATGGCAAGCCCGCACTGGGCCAATGCCTTCTGGATCGATCGCTGAGTCGTTTTCTCCGTCAGCATGGGATGGCCAGCAGCGACACCGAAACCGATCATTTTCGAAAGCGTTTTACATCCAAGGGCCTCTGCCTTCTGTGCCGACATCATGATCAGCGATGCAGCCCCGTCGGCCCAGGGCGCCACAGTTGCCGCCGTGGCGGTTCCATCCTGATTTATCGGCGGCATTGCCATGAGTTCCTCCAGGGTAGCCGCTCGCGGCAGCTCATCGGCACCTTCGGTGACCTCTGTTTTCCCCTTCTTGATGGTCAGCGGCACCACGTCCCCCTGGATTCGCCTTTCCCCGATGGCATCCATCGCCCGGGCATGATCCCTGACCGTATAGGCATCCAGGTCCCTTCTCGACAAGCCGTAGTTCCTGGCAATGATATCGGCCAGAGTTGCCGCCGTCAAAGTCCCGTATCGCTCCTGCGGCTGGGCATTCGTTTCAATCTCGATCTTCTGATCATGGAAACACATGCTTTGGGGGCCCATTTCGTAACGCGGGTGAAAGATATAATACTGCGACATGCTGTAGCTTTCGACGCCACCGATGAGCATCCCCTGATATTCATCGCCAACAATCTTGTTAAAACCGCTGATCATCGCCTGAAGGGCGCCGGCACAAAGCGTATTCAAAGTAAACCCGGCGGGATCCTCGCTCAATCCGGCAAGCGTCCAGGCATGCCTTGCGATGTTCGCCGGCGAACTGCTCTGCATGGACTGGCCGTAAATGCTCATGTCCAGAGCGCCGGAGTCGATCCCGGCTCGCTCCACCGCCGCCTTCATCGTTTGCGCCGCCAGATCCTGAACCCTGACGGTTTTCAATGAGCCCATGTACTCTCCGATCGGTGTCCTCACCGCGCTCAGAAATACCGCTTCTTTCACCGGCCTCCCCTTTCCCGGCCCTGATTGCCCTGTTCAGCAAGCCGTTCAATAATCAGAGCCCCGCCGATGCCGCCAGCACAGCAGAGCGTTGCCAGACCATAACGCTTCCCGGCGCGTTCCAGTCCGTGGAGAAGCTTGGTCGTAATGATGCAGCCGCTGGCGCCGAGGGGGTGCCCCAAGGCAATCGCCCCGCCCAACAGGTTCAAATGTTCATCGAACCATTCATCACCCATGCCGTACAGATCCTTCCATTCGCGGATGCAGGCGAGACTTTGGCCGGCAAATGCCTCGTTCAACTCGACCATGTCCATGTCGGTCATTGTCAGACCGGCCTTTTTCAGGGCTATCTGTGTGGAGGGAACGGGGCCCCGTCCCATGATGCTCGGATCGACCCCGGCGACGCCGCAGGCGACGATGCGCGCCCGAGGCGCCACACCCAACGCATCGGCCCGTTCCCGGGACATGATGAGGGCAACCGCCGCACCGTCGTTTCTTCCGGAGGAATTCCCGGCCGTGATTGTTCCATCTTTTTTGAAGGCGGGCTTCAGCTTTGCCAGCCCTTCAAGGGTCGTATCCCGTCTGGGAAATTCATCGACATTAAATATTCCGATGCTCCCATCGGGCTTTCTGTAGCGGATAGGCACAATTTCGGTTTTGAAGACCCCTTCATCAATGGCTTTGACCGCCAGACGCTGGCTGCGAAGGGCAAACCGATCCTGCTCCTCCCGCGAAATGTGGTGGATCTCCACGAGGGTCTCGGCGGTCATTCCCATGGGAATATATCCGTAGCGTTCCACCGGGGATGCACCCGGCCCTCCTGCCACAATCGAATCCAGCAGTTCCACATGACCGTTGCCGAAGGCATGGTTGTCTGCAGCGGAGAGGAAGAACTCCCCTCCACTCATCCACTCGACGCCACCGGCCAGAATCACATCGGCAAAACCGTTTTTAATAAACTCATAGCCCTCCATGATCGAGAGCATTCCCGAGGCACAGGCAATGGTATCGGTGAAAGCGGGGACCTCTTCGGGAAGTCCCATCGTGAGGACAAGGTTTCTGGCCGTATTGGCCACGATCGAATTCTGCTTGACATGCCCCATCATGACATAATCGTACATGGCGGGTTTGATCTTTTCAGCGTTTCGATCCACCACGGCCCTTGCCGTCTGCCCCAGCAGATCCATGAAGGGAACATCCTTAATCGTTCCGCCATGCCTGCCAATGGCACTCCGGGCCATGTCAACAATCACCACTTCTCTCATTACCCTGACCTCCCCAAGTGATTAACTGGTTTCCTCTTTTGGAATTTCATCCCGTTTCTTGCTGATCCAGGGAATCAGGGGTAAGATTAGAAGCGCAATGGATATAACCAGGGAGACCGCTGCCAGGGGCCGTGTAAAGAAAATGGAGAAGTCCCCCTGTGACATGATCAGCGATTTGCGCAGGTTATGCTCCATCATGGGGCCCAGGACGAACGCCAAAACCATGGGCGCGCCTTCGTATTCGAACTTCTTCATCAGGTATCCGACGATCCCGAAGAGGATCATGACGTTGATGTCGAAGGTCGAACTGCTGACGCTGTAGACGCCGATAAGGCAGAACAGAAGGATCAAAGGGAACAGAACTTTATAGGGGATTCTGAGAATCTTCACCCAGACGCCGATCAGGGGAAGATTGAGTATCAGGAGCATCGCGTTCCCCACATACATGCTGACGATGACCCCCCAGAAGATCTGGGGGTTCTCCTTCATCAACAGCGGCCCGGGAGTGACCCCGTGGATCATGAAGGCCCCCAGGAGCATGGCGATGACCACATTGGAGGGGATGCCCAGGGTCAAGAGGGGGATAAAGGCGCCGCCCGTGGCCGAATTGTTGGCCGACTCCGGCCCTGCCACTCCCTCAATGGCACCCTTCCCGAAACGCTCCGGATGCTGGGATACCCGCTTTTCAATCGCATAGGAGATAAAGGAGGCAATGACCCCTCCTCCCCCGGGAAGAATCCCCAGGAAAAAACCCAGAAGCGATCCGCGGGCAATGGGTCCTGCGCTGTCCCGCCAGTCCTTGGCTGTGGGCAGGAGTCCCCTGATGCTGGTCTTGACGACCTCCCGACGAATGACTTGTTCGATATTCAGCAGTACCTCGGAGATGCCGAACAATCCCATGACGATCGGCACCAAACCGACCCCGTCGAGCAGTTCCGGCCTGTCGAATGTAAAGCGCGCTAACCCGCTGATGGCGTCAAGA
The DNA here is from genome assembly GCA_021372415.1 of Deltaproteobacteria bacterium. GTDB lineage: Bacteria > Desulfobacterota > Syntrophia > Syntrophales > UBA5619 > JAKAFS01. Next base: position 2,067 of record JAJFUM010000207.1, on the reverse strand, counting down.
CCGATCAGTCCCAAGCAGATTCCGAAGGCCGCCATGATGAGGGCTTTTGGCATGGACCCATGGGCGAGGTAAATGAGAACCGTGATGCCCAGGACCATCAGGGTAAAGTACTCCGGCGGCCCAAATCGGAGAGCGAATTTGGCCAGGGGAGGCGCCAGCAGCATCAGGCCGACAATGGAAAGGGTACCGGCGATGAAGGAACCGAATGCCGCTATTCCCAGGGCGGGACCGGCACGCCCTTCCAGGGCCATCTGGTGGCCGTCAAGACAGGTGACCACGGAAGCGGCTTCTCCGGGGATATTGACCAGGATGGAGGTTGTCGATCCCCCATACATGGCGCCGTAATAGATGCCGGCCAGCATGATGATGGCCCCTTCCGCCGTTGCATTGAAAGTGATGGGCAAAAGGAGAGACATTGCGCCCACCGGTCCGATTCCCGGCAACACACCCACCAGGGTCCCGATGAAAACCCCCACGAAGCAATAGAACAGGTTTATGGGTTGCAGGGCAACAGAGAAGCCGATCCCCAAGTAATTGATGAGTTCCATATCTTATCACGCTCCTAGCAGACCCTGCGGAAGTTGGCACCCCAGCCAGAAGTGAAAAAGCCCGTAGGCGGTCAAAGTACAGATGATCGCCCCCAGAATGGCCCATGACCATTTTTGGGGCTCGACCGCCTTAAAAAGGAAGATGAGCAGCAGGATGGTGGTCAAGATGAATCCCAGAGTATTCAGGAGATAGGCATAGAGGAAAAGCGATGCCAGGACAGAAATGACCTTCTTCCAGCGGATTTCCTTCCACAGAACATTCAACTCTCCCTGTACGCCTTTCTCCCGGACCGCCTTGATCAGGATGATCAACGTCAATCCGATCATGATGATGCCGACCCAGAAGAACATGAATCCCGATCCCGGATCATGCATATTCCCTACTTCTAGGTCATATCCCCCATAGGAGATCCCGATGCCGGTTGCCATCCAAAACAGCGAACTGATAATGTCTCTGCTTTTCACCTCAACCTCCACCCGCGCCCATAGGGATTGATTTTATTTTGTTGATCTTACGATAGCGGCATTTTCTCTTTCTTCCTCGTAAAGGACCTTAACTTTGGCGGTATAATCTGCGGTGTTCAGATACACGGGCTGCATATACAGCTTGTCCAGCGCCTTGATGAAGGCCTCGTCCTCCATGCCCTTCTTGAAGGCATCGTGCAGAATCTTGACCACCTTCGGGTCGATCCCCTTGGGACCGGCAATGCCAAAGGGGGATTCGGCAACAATGTCATAACCCAATTCCTTCAGGGTGGGCACATCCGGCCATTTCTTGCTGCGCTTCTCACCCCAAATGCAAAGCAGGCGAAGATCCCCGGAGTCCACCTGGGGTGCCCATCCGGTCGTCTCGGCACCGACCATGACATGCCCCCCCATCACGGCCATGATGACATCGATCCCCCCCTTGGAGGGAACATGAATCCACTTGAGCCCGTCTTTACGGGCAATCTTCTCCATGACCACATGCTGCAAAACCCCCACCCCCGGCGTGGAATAGGTCACCTTGCCCGGATTGGCTTTCACGTAGTCGACGAGCTCCTTCAGCGTTTTCCAAGGAGAGTCCTTCCTGACGACGATCCCGTACATGTAACCAGATACGTTCAGGATATAGGTGAAATCTTTCAATGGATCGTAGGATGTCTTGATAATGTGCGGCATGCGCAGGGCTGAAAGCGGAATCTGGGATAAGGTATAGCCGTCAGGCTTGGCACTGGCCGCCATCGTCGCCGGTCCCACGCTGCCCGATCCTCCCGGCTTGTTTTCCACAACCACCTGCTGCCCCAAATGCTTGCTCGTGGTCTCTGCCAGAACCCGAAAACACATATCCGTGCTCCCGCCGGCACTGTAGGGAACAATCACCGTCACCGCCTTCGCGGGAAAGTCCGCCGCCATCACCGAAAAAACGAAAAACCCCGAAAACATCAAAACCGCCAACCCCAAAAACCCTCTCCTCAACCTCTCCATGACTTACCTCCTCGATCGATAATGATGATCCTTGGATCCCGTCATACAGATG